>CBFHXU010000022.1:0-28995 GCA_965659875.1 uncultured Opitutaceae bacterium | reverse complement strand
TTGCCTTTCATGGTCTGGGTCCTTTCTGGATTCCCAGACTAACTCTCTCAATGGCTCAGTTTTCGTAACCCCGACCAGAGATTTAGCTGTTGCCCGGGGGTTGACTGCGTAGGGTGGCGATCGGGTAGAGCGTCCGACGCCGCGCCTGATGGATGCTTCTCTCTTCTCTGCAACGCTTCACGGTATTTCTTTCCACCCAAGTTCGTCGCTGCGGCACGAGCCTCGGCAATTGGCTGGTGGCATCACCACACTTGAAGGCGTGGTTTTACCCGCCGCTAAAGTTGGAAACCCCGGCGGAAAAATACCGGCAGTTTAACGAATTTTATTTTGCCGACCTGCATGAACAGGAACGCATGTTGGGCGATGCGCCGCGCATGGCGTTTTATCACACTGCGATCAATCGACACGTGAAGCCGGGGCATCGCGTCATCGATCTTGGCACGGGCACGGGAATTCTGGCGACTTACGCGTCCCGCTGTGGGGCAAGTCAGGTTTACGCGATCGATCACTCGACCATCATTGAACACGCCAAGGAGCTTGCGGCGGAAAACGGGGTTGAGAACGTGCAGTTTGAGGACGTGCACAGCATGCAATTCCATCTCGATGAACCGGTGGATGTCATTCTACACGAGCAAATCGGCGACTTCCTGTTCGACGAAGCTATGGTGCCCAACGTGTGTGATCTCCGGGACCGGGTGCTCAAACAAGGTGGTCTGATCTTACCGAGTCAATTTGAGCTCTTTTGTGAGCCGGTAACGCTGCACGATGATCGGCGCATGCCTTACATTTGGGAGCTCACTGATGTGCACGGGGTCGATTATTCGAGCATGGCGCGGAGCCGTCCCGGTAACCCGGAATACTACCGTTTGGCGAGCTGCGACCTCGGTTTAGTGAAGCACTTCGTGGGCGATCCTGAGCCGATGGTAGCGGTGGATCTGCACACCATAGAGTCGGATACGTTGCCGATCACCGTGACGTTTATCCGCGAGGTGAAGCGAGCCGGCATCATCGACGGACTGGCTGTTTTTATGAAAGCGAAAGTCGATGACGATCTGGTGCTGAGTTCCAGTCCGATCGATCCGGGCCGCGCCCCGCACTGGGGGTTCCGGATCCTGCGATTGGATCAATGCCGGGCCGAAATCGGTGAGGCGTGGGAAGTGACGCTTACGGTCAAAGACTGGTCCGATCCGGATACGTGGTCATGGGTCTGCGAGAAAACGGCCGCCGTTTAGTGAATCACCGTCAGGTAAGCGTTGGTGGCATCACGGAAGACGAGCAATGTGTCGTCTTCCGCAAAACCTTCGAATGTGATCCGGAGGTTGTAGTCCACCATCTCACCCGGGCGGAACGTCATTCGGTTGATCAATGCCTTCGGGTCGTCTCCGGGTAAAGCGCCTCCGGTCTGAACAGTTTGCACCCATTCTCTAAAGGCAGCAGAGGGAATAACGTCTGACGTATAAATTACTTCCCGGGGGGGGCGCTTCCGGTTCGGTAATTTGTTCTCCGATCAATTCGGCAACCCGGGCGGCGCCGTCGGCTTCCTTGCGGAGTTCGGCCCACGCTGCATTGGACCCCGAGTAGGTGGAGACGCTGACCGCATCAGGCAATCTGGCCGCCTGGGCTCCGGCGGAGAGGGGGTCGGGGGTGCCATCGGATTCGGCGGAGTCGCCCTCCTCTCCCGTGCCTTCCCCTCCCTCACCGTCTTCCTCCGCTTCTGCCACCATATCCTCAATGTCATCAAACGCACCCTCAGCGAGGGCATTGCCGAGATTCACCCGAGCGTTGCTGGCTGCGACAACGTCGCGGGTCTGTTGGAGCATTTGGTCGACTTTTGATTTCGGTTTTTTGACCGCGGCCTCTTCTCGTTCCTCCGGGGTAAGAACCTCGATACCCACCTTATCCAGCATGGCTTCGACCGTGGGGTTGGAGGTTATTTTCTCCATCGTGGGGGTGGACATCACCTTGTCCATGATCGGAGGAGCTCCGAAAAAATGGATGTAACTGTAGCTCAAGCCACCCAGCATCAAGAGGGCGGGAAAGAACCGCGCCGTGAGCTTGAACAGCTTGATGAACAGATTGATGAAAGCCCATTTTGCCCGGGACGACTTGGGACCGCCCGACATGGAAATCATCGATGCCGCTCGAACGCCTTCTAGATCGATGTCGGGGGTTTCGCCCGACTCAGTGTCATTCTCGGCCGACTCGGTGTCATCCTCGCCCGATTCCGTCGATTCTTCGTCGGTTTCGTCCGGTGATGTCTCAGGCTTCGACTCATCCTCGGCACCCTTTTCTTCTAGGGCAGTTTCGTCTTCCTTAGCCTTTCTCCGCTCTAGCTTGATTGGGGTATTGACGTGATCGGTGGAACCCGAATCCGGTGCCGACGCAGTTGTATTCTCCGGTTTGGGAGAATCTTCGGCGTCATCTGCAGGATTAGGAGGTCGGGAATCGCTCATTGAAGTGGTGGGGCGAGTTGTCCCAAGAAAGTCGATGGATGGTATTCTGGCAAGCGTGCTTGCACCCGGCTGAGACCCGGGCGGGGCGGGTGGTTCGGATTCAATTATTTGCGCGCATCCGGATGTTTGGGGCCGCCACCGTAGTAGCGTTGGGTGTCGAAATCGAAACTATGCTGGGGACTTTCGCGAGGGTCGGCGGCATCGGCCAGATCGCGGGTGAGCCGGAGGGCGTGATCTTCTTTGATGCGTTGGTAGGCGGGGGCGGCTGCGACGTTGTTCAATTGTTCGGGGTCTTTCGAGAGGTCGTAGAGTTCTTCGGCCGGGCGTTTGCCGAAGCTGAGTTCCCACGCGCGGCGGTGCTCGTCGTCCTTATCCTTGTTATCAACCATATAGGTTTTGGTGGGGCCGTTATCGGTGTCTCCATACCACGTGCCAGCCAGGGCCGCGCTTTCCCAGTCCGGGGTGCCGTTGGGCCAACGGTCAGGGGTGTAGTTGCGGATATAGAGGAAACCGGGAGTGCGCAGGGCGCGGGAGGGGTAACCACCCATGTCGGGTGCGGCTTGACTGGGCACGTGGCGCTCTTTGCCGACGAGCACGTATTGGCGCAGGGCGTTTTCGTCGCCCTCAAGGATGGCGGGCAATAGGTTCTTGCCGGTCATGGGGCGGTGTCGTTTCACCCCGGCGGCGGCGAGGAAGGTAGGGGCCAGATCGGTCAAGGAAACGAAACCCTGAAACACCTGTTTTCCGGCTACGCGATCCGGCCAACGGATGGCGAGGGGCACGCGGGTGCCGCTGTCGTAGAGATTACTTTTGCAGCGCGGGAAGGGCATGCCGTGATCGCCGGTGATAACGACGATGGTATTGTCGGCCTCGCCGATTTCTTCGAGTTGTTGCAACGCCGCGGCGACGTCGGAATCGAAGCGCTCGACCTCAAAATAATAGTCGGCCACGTCGCTGCGAATTTCATCCGAATCCGGGTAGTGCCCGAAGAGTTTGATTTTGGAAATATCCATGCCCGAGGCTGCCCCGGTTCCGGGTTTGTAGCCCCGGTGCGGGTCGCTGGCGCCGAGCCAGAAAAAGAACGGTTTATCCGTATCGCGTTGCGCGAGGAATTCAGGGAAGCCGCCGTCAAATTTTTCCCCGGCGGGGTAACGTTTTTCCCACTTCCCCGTCAATTTTCCGGGCCCCCAGGATTTACGCCATGAGCCGGTTTCGTAACCGGCGTCTTCCAAGAGATGAGGAAAGGTCTCGAGTGATTCGTTGAGGGTGCTCCAGAGGTTGGCACCGGGACCGAGGCGCCAGTGGTATTGGCCGGTCAGGATGGCGTTGCGCGAGGGCGTGCAGGAGGGCGAGGAGATGTAGGCGTTGTGAAACAGCGCGCCTTCATCGGCGACCTGATCGAACGCCGGGGTCTGCACGACGGTGTCGTTGGCATAGGCCGACGCGTGGGGCCATCCCCAGTCATCGGCGATACAAAAGAGGATATGGGGGCGGGATTCGGCGGCGGTGCTGAACAGTGCGAAGAGCGCCATTAAGCTGGTGAGGCAAAGCAAGCGGGGTGACGGCATAAGCGAAGAGTCAAAGGGACGGAAGCTTGCTTGGCAATTATTCCCCGTAGGGTGGCGGCTTGTGTCTGCTCGAAAAACAAGTTGGGGTCTGTCTGTGATTCTCGATGTTACCCCTCTTGTTTCGCGGCCCAAACGCGGGTCCGCTTGTTTCCCCTCTGCACTGAAATTTGTTTTCGTGGGATTGATGGCCTTCGGTTGGTTGGCAAATACTGTTTCGGCAGCTAAACCCAAGAATGTGCTTTTCATCATCTCCGATGATCTGAACTGCAATATGGGGGCCTATGGTCACCCGTTGGTGAAGACGCCGCATCTCGATCAACTGGCCCGGGAAGGAATGTTGTTTCAAAATGCGTTTACCAATTTCCCGGTGTGCGGGCAGTCGCGGTCCAGTTTTCTCACGGGGCTCTATCCGGAGCAAAATGGCGTCGTATATCTGCGGCAGTTGATCCGCGATCATGTGCCCGATGTGATCACGATGCCGCAGCATTTTCAGCAACAAGGCTACACGTCGGTGCGCATCGGAAAACTTTACCACTACGACAACCCATTGGGCGTGGGCACCAATGGCCACGACGATCCGGCTTCATGGGATGTGCGGGTGAGCCCCATCGGCCGCGACCGGATCGAGGAGGATAAGATTTGGTCCGTCACTCCAGGCAGATTCGGCGCGTCGATGAGTTGGCACGCTGCGGAAGGGACCGACGACGAACAGACGGACGGTATGGTGGCGAAGGAATCGATCCGTGCGCTCGAATATTTTGCCGAGACGAATAAGCCGTTCTTTCTCGGTGTCGGTTTTTATCGTCCGCACACGCCCTTCGTGGCCCCGAAAAAATACTTCGATCTTTATGATCCGGGCGAGATTGAGGTGCCGCGGGTGCCGACCGGGTATTTGGAAACATTGCCGGCCCCGGCGGTGAAATCGATTCGTAGTCGCAAGCACGAGATCGATCTTTCCGACGAGATCATGCGCAAATCGATCCACGCTTACTACGCCAGCATCTCCTTCATGGATGCCCAGGTGGGTCGGGTGTTGCAGGCGTTGGACGAACTTGGCCTACGCGACGACACGGTGATTTTGTTCACGTCCGATCATGGCTACCACATGGGCGAGCATGGATATTTCCAAAAAACGACCCTGTTCGAGGACGCCGATCGCGTGCCACTCATTGTTTCGACCCCCGACATGAAAACGCGTGGTGATTCGACCGATGCGATGGTGGAGATGGTTGATTTTTATCGCACGCTCAGTGACCTCGCCGGAGTGGCCGCACCCGTCGACTATATCCAAGGCGAGAGCTTTGCGGAAGTGTTGGGTGATCCCGCCGCTTCGCCGCGACCGGATGCGATTACACAACTGGTAAACGGCTACTCGCTGCGCACGCCGCGCTATCGATTTACGCAATGGTCCGATACCCCGGGTCTCTCCACCGAACTTTATGATCGTCTGAGCGATCCGGCGGAGATGGTGAATCTCGCGGCCGACCCGGTCTATGCCGACGTCATAGCCCACCTGAGTGAGCGATTGGCGAAGCGGGTCAAAACTATCACTACCCCGGTCGATGGCTTGAAGTTAACGCCGCCGACCGATCCGAAGTTCCGCGGATACTCCCGTGACCAGCTGGCCGAACTCGGTTTAGCCGGTGAACCACAGCCGACGTGGGCACCGCCGATGACACAGTAGGAGCCATCGAACCGTTTCGATGTCGGGCATAAAGGGCGACCCACCGAGTATACGGTTTTCATTTGGGTCGGGCCCTGGTCGCCTCCGGCGCCGCCAAAGGCGGGTGAACTTCATGCCCCTCAGAATTGGTTCTCATACAACTGCGGACCGGACGGAGCATCGTCCCTCCCGGGAGGGACGATGCTCCGCAGGCGCACAAGCCTCGGTGTCGTCCGCAGTCGTTTGGTCGCGGAGAGGTTGGCACGGTTCCGCTTGGTTAGGCTTTACTACCGGGTGCGGACCGGACAGAGCCGGTCCCTCCCGGACTCGCCCTAAGGGTGTAGCACCGCTGTCACCGTTGCGTTCAGCACGGGCTGCGCACAGCGGAGAGCGACGCGAATGGGGTGTGGTGTCTGGTTGATCGTATCTTCTTCGAACTCGAGGTCCGCGCCGTCGATCGAAACGTCGGCGTGCAGGGTAGTGGGGCCGTCCACTAGGGTCACGCGCTGGCCGGAGATGCTGGCTTGGCCGAATGAGATGAGCGCGGATTCGAAGGCGGATGGCTCGGAGAACTCGACGCGGTCGATGATCGTTACGCTGCCTTCTCCGCGACGGTCGTAGATAAATTCGCGTTCGAGGGAACGCAGGCTGGGCACATCGTAGGCGCGACGCAGATCGAAGACTACGCGGTCCACATCATCCGTGAATTCGGTTGCGAGCACGCTGGTTTGCCATTCGGGACCGGGCTCCTGGAGTTGACCCGCCACGCGGGGCACAGGGTGACCGTAGGAGTTGAGTAACTGGCTTTCGTAGCGTTGAGCGCTGAAGGTGCGGAAGCTGTAGATTTCGAGTCCAGGATCCACGATCAAGGCGCGACCGTCGAGAATGACGGTGAAGGTGCCCAGATCGTTGTGATTGTGGTTCACGCCGTTGTGACCGCCGAGCAATGTAGCGGAAAACTTACGTTTGGTTTTTGGTCCGGGGCGGGCAATGAGCAGCGATGAATCTTTGAACCAATTCCGAAGTTCCACGGGGCGCTTGGTGGCGCGAGGAGCCCGGGGATCGATGGTATGAAACATCCACAGGATCGCCTGTGCGAGGTAGGCCAGCTTATCGGAATTTAGGGCGTCGGGTGGGTTGGCAATCGGTTGGGATTTGTCGGTGGGTGCCCCGCGACGATTGTCCAACCAATATTGGGCCCAGAAAACGGGTTGGGCTCCGAGGCGGCAGTCCGCATAGGTCGGGAACAGTCCGGGCTGGATCTCGACCCGCTCGGGATAGAGTGCGACGCGGGACATTTTGGGTTCGTCGAAGAGGTCGACGACGCCGTTGGTGCCGAGGCGAAACATCTCGGAAATAAAGATGTAGTTGGCGACGCCGTAGGACCAGTAGCTCACGCCTTCGGTGCAGAATCCGTCGTTATTGAAGCTCTCCCGGAAGTATTTGACCAGCATTTCACCCGTGGCGAACCACCAGGCTCGCTCCTCCGCGGGCAACAGCGCGGCGGCGGCTTGCACCATGCAGGCCAGATTGACCGAGTTCCAGTTGTGGGTGACGTCCACCCACCAATAAACATCCTCACCGGACTCGAGGCGCTTGCGCAACGGATGGAAGGCACGGCGATCGACTTCGGCGCGAATGTCCCGCACGAGGCCGGCGTCGAGTCGTGAGCCCAGGATGTAGACGGTGTGGCCGAGTTGGGCGGAGTAGTGGGCGGTGACGAGATCGATTTCAATCGTATCACCATTCAGGATACGACGCTCGAGGTCGTTGTTGGGGTGCACCCAGGAACTGAGTTTGGTCAGATTTCTAAAATCGGAAGCAATGACGTCGAGAAACTCACCTTGGTCGAAGATGGCCTCCGCCAGTAAAAACACGCCTTGGCGTTCGCGCACGAGAGGCAGGACCTGATTGATCTTGGTAACGGACTCCGTTTCCAGACAATCGATGTAAGTCGCGTCGTTATAGTCCGGCCAACCCATGGCCACGAGTTCACGGGCGCGCGCCAGAATTTGTTGACCAAACACATCGTCCTGCCAGCGGGACCATGCGGCGCGATCAGTGACGGGTGGGGCAAAATCGAAGTTTTCTTCGGGCAGGATTCGCTGCCAAGCCTTCACCCGCTCCGGACTCGCGTAGTAACGTTCGCCGGCGGGAATATTGAAATTAAAGTCAAAGGCACCCATGCCGAAACGGTGACTCGGATTGGGCGGAAAAAGCAAGGGAGACCGGCCTAGATTTAGGGTGTTCGAGTCTTGCCTGTCGTGTGCGGGGGTGGCTTGCTGAGAGAACTGTTTCGCGATGAATTTTCATTCCCCAAATACGGACACCACTTTGAATCGCCGATCATGGTTTAAACGGGCAGGCGCAGCACTGGTTGGTGTGACCGTTGGCCCGGTTTTGTCGGCTGCTCCGAATCCGACAGTTACCCGGAAATCATCGACCGCCAGCGCGAAACTTCACCGACCTTACACGCCGAAACCGGGCATGAATCACGGTTTCGACGAGGGGCCGTTCTAGGTCCGGCCGATTGCCGGACCAGCCGCAGAAGGTAGGGCGCTCTCGCCGAGACCGCTGCTCCATCTGGCATCGCCACTCTACCGTCGGCGCGCTCGGTGAGCACGCCCTACCTCTGAGATAATTCGTCTCGTAAGGCCCGTCGGGCAGCCTGATCGACGCGAGCAAAGATTTGTTGGAGGTGTGATGCGCGGTGGGCGCGCGGATGGCCTTCCACTTTGATTACGTTGAATCGCCCGCGATCCCATGCGGCGTAAAATTCCCGGTAGAGATCGTGGTGGTTGAGCGGGCGTCCGGCTTTTGATTTAAATTCCGACTGCTCCAGTCGGGTGCGGCGATTCAATAGCCCGGCGATGGTTTGAGAATCTGTATAGACGGTTGCGTGGTTTGCCTCGTCGCCGATTTCGGCCAAAGCCCACAGCAAAGCGGACAATTCGAGGCGAGCAGCGGTAGTCGCTCCGAACCGTTTGATCACGATATCTTCGACGGCAGGAAGATAGGGTTGCTCATCTGCTCGGCAGGCGAAATACGCGGCGAACCCGATGCCGGTCGGCGGGTGCACGCTGCCGTCGGTTAAGAGAGTTAGGGGAGTCACGTTCGGCTAGCGGAAACCGCGCTGGTTGCGGTCCACGCGGCGCCAACTGAATGGCCGGGGTTTCTCGTCAAATTCGGATTGTTCTCGAGAAGGCTGAGTCCTCTTGGGGAGGTCGTTGCGGGGTTTCGGCGCGGACTTTGGTTTTGATGCTGATTTAGGCTTTGAGGCGGGGCCGGGATCATTGAGTGGTTGCCCCGGTGCCAGTCCGGCGGCTTCGCGCAGCTTGTCCTTCTTACTCTTGCGTTTTCCTTTTACCCCTCCCGCTGAAGGGGAGGGTGTCGTGGTCACCATGGCGGGTTCGAAGCCGGGGATTTGTTCGCGCGGAATGGGCGAGCCGTGGCGTTTCTCGATGAGATGAAAATGAGCAAACGTGGCGGCGCTGACGAAACTGACGGCCTCGCCCGATGCCCCGGCTCGCCCGGTGCGGCCAATCCGGTGGGTATAGACAATGGCGGAGCGCGGCAGGTCGTAGTTGACCACCACCGGCAACTGTTCGAAGTCGAGACCGCGGGCCGCGATGTCGGTCGCCACCAGGGCGGTGATCTTGCCGGCTTGAAACTTGGCCAGGGTGCGTGTGCGGGCTCCTTGGCTGAGTTCGCCGTGCAGCTCACCCGCATCGATGCCGAGGCGACGGAGTTTTTCGGCGACGTGGCCGGTAGAATATTTGGTAGCGACGAAGATCAATACCCGGGCCCAGTCTTCTTCGACGATGAGATGACGCAAAAGTTGGGTGCGTCTTGGAGCATCAATCTCAATAGCGCGCTCGACGATATCCGGGATGGTTTCCGGTGCGGATTCGATTTCGATACGATGAGGATCGAGGAGGAGTTCCTCGGCGAGGGCGGTGACCTCGGAAGGGAAGGTCGCCGAAAAAAGCAGGTTCTGGCGGCGACGCGGTAGTAGGGTCAGAATACGTCCCAGTTCGACGGCAAATCCGAGCGCGAAAAGCTGGTCGGCTTCGTCGAGCACAAGGGTTTCGACCGCAGTGAGTTTCAGGGCGTTTTTGTCGACGAGGTCGAGCAGGCGTCCGGGCGTCGCGACGACGATATCGGCGCCGCCCCGTAGATCCATCATCTGTGGGTTGATGGAAACTCCGCCCACCGCGGTGATCACCTTGGGGGCGGCAGGAAGATGTTGGCCGTAATCGGTAAATGCGTCGGCGACTTGCGCCGCGAGTTCGCGGGTGGGAACGAGGACGAGCGTCGAGATGGTGCGGCCGGAGGGGCGGTTCTGAGAGCTGAGGTGTTGGAGGATGGGCAGGGCGAACGCGGCGGTTTTGCCGGACCCGGTCTGCGCCTGGGCCCAAACGTCGCCGCCCCGGAGGACGGCCGGGATGGCCTCCGCCTGCACCGGCGTGGGCATGACGTAGTGGCGTGCGGTGAGGGCACGAACGAGAGCAGGAGAAAGACCGAGAGCGGAAAACGGCATGGCTTGGCCATGACGGGTGTTGGGGGGATTTGGAACCTTTATTCCCGGACAAGCGAGACAGTGTGTTTAACGTGAAGGGTCGGCAGACTCTGTTTGGGGAGAGTTCGTCCTTATTGATGGGGGTATGGAACGAGCTCGAATTTTGCGAAGTCTGGTGGCGGGAGTGTTAGGGTTGGGATGGGGCTTGGGTGTGACGGCCCATGAACACGGGCCCACGACGCAGACGGTGCAAGAGCAGTTGGGTTATCCGGCGGGCGCGAAATTGTTGATCATCCATGCGGATGACTTGGGTATGTCGCACTCGAAGAATGTGGCGACGTTTCAGGCGATGCGCGAAGGGGTGGTGACTTCGGCCAGTGTGATGATGCCAACTCCGTGGGTCGCGGAGGCGCTCGAGCTTTCGCAGGAGCACCCGGAACTGGATTTGGGCGTGCACCTCACGCTCACCGCTGAATGGAAACACTACAAATGGGGACCGATCTTGGGCGCGGATACGGTGCCGAGTCTGGTGACGGAGCAGGGCGTGTTTCACGACGAGGTACCGGCATTTGCGGCGGCCGCGGATATCGCGGAAGTCGAAGCTGAAGTGCGGGCGCAGATCGATCGGGCGCGGGAGCTCGGTTTTGATATCACTCACCTCGACGGCCATATGGGAGCGATGTTGGCGACTGACGAATTGGCGGCGTTGTATTTACACATGGGACGCGAGTATCGGCTGCCGGTGCGGGTACACTCTCACCATGGCGAAGCCGTGACTGATCCGAAGCTCCAGGAAAGACTAGCGCAGTATCCGGCGAGCTACATGACGATTCATGGTGCCCCGCCGGATACTTACCCGGAGGGCATGTTGGAGTATTACAACCAGGTGCTGCGGGAATTGAAGCCCGGGTTGAATTTGTTGGTGTTGCACCTAGGTTATGATGACCCGGAAATGCAGGCTATCATGGTGGAGCATCCCTTGTGGGGCGCGCGTTGGCGGCAAATTGATTACGACTGGGCAATGAGCCCGAAGACCCGGGCAATTATGGAGGAGGAAGGCATTATCCTAATCGACAATCGTGGATTGCGGGACCGGTTGATTCGCGGTAAAATGGATTGAGAGCAGGCGGTTAGGGTGCCCGAAGTCGGGATTTGCGCCCAAACGCGTCAGCTGCCTCTTGGCCGATCTGACCCGAAATTCAACCCTCGGCTTGCGCTGCGCCCCAATCCGCCGCCCGTTGAGGGCATGCCAGCTCCGACCGATAAATCAACCGACCGATTCAGTGAAGCGCCCATCTCGCGACTCATCGGGTTCGAGGTAGCGCCTGCAACAGATGATGAGATTACGTTGGTGGCACTGGATGCGGGCCAGCAACACGCCAACCCCATGGGACGGGTTCATGGTGGTGTGATAAGTGCATTGGCCGATGCGGCGATGGGCACGGCCTATGGACGGGTGCTTTTGGATGAGGAGGATTTTTCCACCATTGAATTGAAGGTGAATTTTATGCGTCCGGTGAAAATCGGACGTATCGTCGCTCGTGCTCGGATGGTGCAACGCGGTCTGCGGATCGGTTTTCTCGACTGTGAGATCCACGATCGCCGCGGCAAACTGGTCGCGACGGCCACCTGCACCTGCATGACCATAAGCTCTTAGTGAAGTTTGCCAAATATGTGCTTTTGGCGACGCCCCAATTTCGCATGGTAGCGATTTGATTCGATGAACAAAGGACTGATGAAAATTGCCCGGGTACTCACCGCGACCGCGCTCTCGTTGGCGTTGGCGGGATGCTCGGTGAAGAATTTTGCGATCAAAGAAATCGCGTCTTCCTTGGCGGAGGGCTCGGGCAGTGCATTTGCGCAGGAGGCGGATATCGAGTTCGCGGGGGAGGCGATTCCGTTCAGTCTCAAATTGGTGGAGTCATTGCTCGCGGCTCAGCCCGATAACCCTGACCTGCTGCTGGCCGCTGCTTCGGGATTCACGCAATACGCCAAAGGCTGGGTCGAAGAGCCGGCTGACTTCATTGAGGGCGAAGATTTTTTTGAGGCGCAACGTCAGTATGAACGGGCCGTGGGGTTTTATCTGCGCGCTTATGACTATGGGTTGCAGGGGCTCGAGGCGGGGCACCCGGGATTCGGGGCGGCGTTTCGAGCAGATCCTGAGGCGGCAGCGTCGCAACTCGCCGGGGTGGATGTTGATTTGGCCTACTGGACAGCGGCGGCGCTCGGATCGGCCATCTCACTGAGTCGCACCGATCCCGAACTTTTGGCGCAACTTCCGGCGGTCGAGGCATTGGCGGATCGTGCTTTGGTGCTCAATCCTGATTGGGGATTGGGTGCGATCCACGAACTCTTGATCACGTTGAAGTCTTCAGGAACGGGAGATCCGGTCGCGATGGAACAGGCGGTGCGCGGTCATTATGAGGAGGTGGTGCGGATTTCGGGAGGAGCGGCCGCGAGTGCGCATGTGAGTTTGGCGGAAGCGATCAGTATCCAGAACCAGAATCGGACAGAGTTCGAGGGACTGATGCAATCGGCGCTCGCGGTGGATGCGGATGCTTATCCCGAAAACCGATTAGCTATTTTGGTCGCGCAGCGCCGGGCAACATGGTTGCTGGAGTGGGTTGACGATCTGTTTCTGGAATGATGCCTATTTTGTTTAAGCTGATTATGAACCGACTTAGATTTCGCGCCTGGTCCCTGTTGCTGATTGCCGGGCTATTTGTTGCTGCACCGATTTTTGCCCGCCAAGCCCGAGTGAAGTTGGCGACTCTCGCGCCGAAGGGGACTTCGTTTCATTTGATCTTACAGGAGATGAGTCAGGCGTGGCGGGCGGCTCCCGATGGGGGAGTGCGGCTCACGATTTTCACGGATGGCACCATGGGGGGCGAAGGTGATGTGGTGCGGCGGATGGGGTTGGGACAATTGCAGGCGGGATTGCTAACGACGTCCGGTCTCACCGAGATTGATGATCGGGTGAGTGGATTGCAGAATATTCCCGTGGCGTATCAATCCTACGCCGAGGTCGATTACGTGCGTGATCGGTTGGGCCCCAAATACGCACAGGTGCTCAAGGGCAAGGGATTCATCGTGCTGGGGTGGTTTGACACCGGATGGGTGAAGATTTTTTCCAAAGACCCCATCGAACGTCCGGCCGATATGGAAGGCGGTAAGGTGTTTATCGTGCCGGGAAGTCCGGGCACGTTGGAGATCGCGCGTTCGATCGGCACCCAGCCGGTGGAACTCGAACCGACGGATGTTTTGGTGAGTTTGCAGACGGGGCTGGTGAATATTGCTCCAGCGCCACCGATCTACGCGCTGGCGGCGCAGTTTTATCAGCCGGCTCAACACATGTTGGATGTGAATTGGTTGCCGTTGTCCGGCGCGATCGTGATGAGCGCCAAAAGTTGGGATCGACTGACCGATGGCCAAAAGGCCGTGGTGCAATCCAGCGCGGAAGAGGCGTGCGCCAAACTCACGCAGCGTGCGCGAGTGGAGATGCAGGAGTCGATCGATGCCATGGTGAAACGGGGACTGAATGTGCAATCCGTCGAAGGTGAGTTGCTCGAAGAGTGGACCGAATTTGGACTCGGGCTGCATCCGCAGATCCGCGGCGGAGTCGTGCCGGAAGCAGAATTCGACGAGATCATGCGGTTGCTCAAAGAATACCGAGAAGCGAACGGTGGCTAATTCGGATTCCAGCGGAAGCGAGTCGGGAGCGGCGGTGGAGGTCGAACCGGAGGTTCAATCACAAAACAAGTTTTGGCGTGGCGTTCACGGTGGAGAGGACGCGCTGCTGGCGTTGGCGTTGGCGGGGATCCTGGTGGTGCCTTTGCTCGAGATGGTCTTGCGGACATTTTTCTCGTCAGGATTGGTGGGCGGAAACGCGCTGACGCAACATTTCACGTTACTCGTGAGCATGTTGGGAGGAGCGGTGGCGGCGCGGGAGGCACGGCTGCTGACGTTGTCGCAAGGCTTCGCGGGATTGGCGTCACCGTGGGGGAAGATTTGCGAGGTTCTGCGGGTGGGCATCTCGACGGGCGTGTGTGTGTTGCTGGCGTGGGCGAGTTGGCAGTTCTTGTTGTTCGAAAAAGGGGGAGGCAAAGAGATCGCATATGGCGTGCCGGTGTGGGTGGCGTTGATTGCGTTGGCGGGGGGCTTTGCGATCGTGGCGCTACGATTGGTACGGCATGTCGGCGCGGAGTGGTGGATGCGGTTGGCGGCGGTGGCGGTGGCGGGGGCGATCGCTTGGTATGTGCTGCGTCATACGGTTGAGCCCGAAACGTGGACTCCGGCTATTGTGCTGCTCGGGGCGGTGTTGGTGAGCGGAGTGCTTGGCGCGCCAATCTTTACGCTATTGGGTGGGGCGGTGGTGTTTCTTTTCTGGGGGTCCTGGAACCCTTTGGAGTCGGTGGCGCTGTCGCACTACAGTTTGTCGACCAATCCCACGATCCCGGCGCTGCCGCTGTTTACGCTGGCGGGCTACTTTTTGGCCGAAGGTGGCACATCGGCTCGAATGGTCCGGCTGCTCAAGGCATTGACGGGCGACTTGCGCGCGGGACCGGCGATTGTGACGGTATTGGCGTGCGCATTCTTCACCTCGCTCACTGGGGCGTCGGGCGTGACGATCCTGGCGTTGGGCGGATTGATCGTGCCGTTCCTGATGGAAGGTCGCTACAGCGAACGCGCGTCGATTGGTTTGCTCACGGGGTCGGGGTCGATCGGTATGTTGTTCGCCCCGTGTTTGCCGCTGATCCTTTACGCGATCGTGGCGCAAGTTGAGATCAAGACGATGTTCCTCGCGGGGATCGGACCGGGATTATTGTTGGCGGTTATGACGATTGCTTGGGCGACATATTCGCGGCCGGCGGCTGACATCAAGACCCCGCGGTGGCACTTTAATGGGGGTGAAGCTTGGGCTGCGTTTTGGGATGCGAAATGGGAACTGCTCATTCCGGTCGTAAGCTTGGGTGGGATTTTCAGCGGACTCGCGACTCCGGTGGAGGCGGCTGCTTTGACCGCGTTGTATGCGCTGCTCACGCAGACTCTCGTCTACCGCGACCTGAAATGGGGAAAGCTGTTGGGCGTGATGCGCGAGTGCGGACTGCTCATCGGCGGGGTGTTGCTGATTCTCGGCGTGGCCCAAGGTCTCACGAACTACCTCGTTGATGCTCAAGTGCCCTCATTGCTGGTTGATTACGTGACGGAGCATGTGGCCTCGAAAACGGTATTTCTGCTCTGCCTGATCGTTATCTTGCTGTTGCTCGGCTGCATGATGGATGTATTTTCCGCGATCATCATCGTGGTGCCTTTGCTGGTGCCGTTGGGAATCGCCTACGAAATCGACCCGATCCATCTGGGTATTCTGTTCTTGGCCAACTTGGGACTCGGGTTCCTCACCCCGCCGGTGGGGATGAACCTTTTCATCTCCTCCTATCGCTTCAACAAGCCCATGGGCGAAGTCCTTCGGGCCTCGTTACCCTACTTCGGCCTGCAATTCGCCGCCGTGATCATCATCACCTTCTGGCCCAGCCTCACCCTGTTCCTTACCTAAAAGGGGTCAGGTCGTGTTTTCTTAATTATATTCGAGCCCAATAGCCTCGATCACGGGCTTCCAGTTGCTCGGTGGTGTGGCAGAAGCCGTGATGTTTTCGCCGGTCCCCGGATGTCGGAATTTGAGTTCCCGAGCATGAAGACCGAAAAATTCGCCTATTTCACCCGTTCCATAGAGTGGATCACCTAAAATGGGATGAGCGGATTCGGCGCAATGCACTCGAGCCTGGTGAGTCCTGCCGGTCTTCAACAGGAGCTCAATTAATGAGCGATCATTTGAGGTATCATGCGCAAGCACGCGAACTGTGGTGAGGGCAGATTTCCCTCTTGGATCGACGATCGTGCGGCCTTTGCGATGTAAGAGTTTGGTTTCGATCCGATTAATAGCCTTGGGCCAGATTCCTCGGGAGATCGCCCAGTAGGTCTTCCGCAGACGGTGACCCTCGATCATTTTCCCCAGCTCGCGGTTGAATCGTTTGTTTTTACGCAGCAAAATCGCTCCAGAGGTCAATTTATCCAGCCGATGGCAGCAGCGAACTTCTTTGCCGAGGTTGTCACTCACCAAGGATTCCAAATCTGCTTGGCCATCCGAACCTCCCTCGCTGACCAGTCCGGATGGTTTGTTCAACACGAGCAAATCCGAATCTTCGAACAGTATTGGAAGGCCGGAAATCATGTCCTGAGTAGATATGATTGCGAAATCGAGTCACCAATTAAAGGGGGTCAGGTCGTGATATCTTAATTATTGTCAGAATGGTGGAATTTAATTTGACTGAGTCATGGCTCGAAAACTCCGCATCCAATACCCTGGCGCCATTTACCACGTTCTAAATCGAGGAAACTACAAATCCGACATTTTTGCCGACCAAGGCGCGGCCCACGCCTTTGTCCAAACACTGGAGGAAGCCGTGGAGAGATACGGTTGGAGGCTGGGCGCTTATGTGGTGATGCGAAACCACTATCATCTCGCATTACAGACGCCTGAACCGAATTTGGCGGTGGGAATGCACTGGCTTCAATGCACATTTGCTACTCGGTTCAACCGACTGCGAAACGAGCGAGGTCATCTATTTCAGGGCAGGTATAAGGCGATTCTGCTTGAGACGGAGCAAGATTGGGCTCGGGTGGCGGATTACATCCACCTCAACCCGATTCGAGCTGGGATCGTAACGCCGGAGCATATGGGGCAATTTCGTTGGAGTAGCCTAATGAGGTTTCATAAGAATATGAAATTCAACGGTCTATCATCATTGGGTTGGCTCCATACTCATGGGGTTCAAGATACGCCTCAAGGATGGGAGGACTATATTGAGATATTAAGAGGGAAGCATGCAGAAGCTCCTGCCAGCGGCGACGTCGAAGGCGGTGAGCTTTCGTCAGGATGGGCGATCGGGTCTGCCGCTTGGAAGGTTCAGACCCTTAAAGATGCACTGCCTGACGTCGAAGCCAGTGAATCGTCCGAGGGCTTGCAGATTCCCCGGGAAATGCTGCCGGTAAAATGGAAAATACGACTGGATCAAGAGCTGAAGGAGTTGGGTAAAACTTCGGCCGATTTGAATGCGGATCGAAAAAGTGCTCCGTGGAAAATTCAGTTGGCGGAGCGGTTGCAACGGGAGATTGGAGTTTCCGTAGCCTGGATGGCTTCGGAGCTTAGGATGGGGAAACCCAGTTCGGTTCGAGCGTATCTTTGGAAGTATCGAAAAAATTAGGAAAACACGACGTGACCCCTTCTGCATGCGTGTATTTGGTGGATGGGTGTGATTTTTTGATAATGGGTAGAAACTGGCCTAAATATGATGAAATTTGGGGTGAAATTGAGGGATTTAGTAGGATTTGGGTGATAACAGGGCAAAAAAGGGAATTTTGAGGAAATTTAGTGTTGGTCGTTGCGATGGGATGCTGCCGAGGGTGGGATGGGGAATGCTTAGATCGTTATCCTGTTTTGTTATTCTGGTGATAGGCGGAGTCATGATGGGTGGGTGTTCACGGTCCGAGAGTGCGGCTGATAGCGGGGTTCGAGAGGGGATACTTCATATCAACAATGGTTCGGAGGTGCCGGATCTGGATCCACATGTTGTAACGGGCACTCCGGAATTTCATATCATGGATGCACTGTTCGAGGGACTGGTGGAGCAGGATCCGCTAACACGCGAAATCAGGCCGGCGCTGGCGGAGAGCTGGGAGATTTCAGCCGACCTGACTAAATATACTTTTACGCTTCGGCCTGACTTAAAGTGGTCCGATGGAAGGCCACTGGTGGCTGGGGATTTTGTGCGTTCTTATGAGCGGACGCTAAATCCGCTCTTGGCCGCCGATTATGCCTATTTGTTTGAGATTATTGCCGGGGCCTCCGCGTATGCGCAGGGCGAAACCAGCGATTTTGAGTCGGTGGGGGTTAAGGCATCCGATGATCGCTCGCTGGAGATTCAGCTCGAGCATCCGGTGCCTTACTTTTTGTCGCTTTTGACCTACCCCTGTTGGCGTCCGCTCCCGATTGATGTGATCGCTGCGCACGATGGTTTGCGACGAAGGGGCAGTCGGTGGACTCGCGCCGGAAATCTGGTGAGCAGTGGGGCGTTTCAACTCACGCGATGGGAACAGGACCGCGTCCTTGTGGTGGAGCGTAATCCCCACTACTGGGATGCCGAAACGGTGTCGCTCAACGCGATCCATTTCTATCCGGTCGAAAGTTACGATACGGAGGAACGTATGTTTCGGAGTGGTCAGTTGCATATCACTTTGAACGTGCCGCTGGCCAAACGCCGCACGTATCTGGAAATGCCGAGTTCTCCGCTGCGAGATGATCCGCAACTTGGCACGTATTTCTATCGATTCAACACGACCCAAGAGCCGTTCGACGATCCTCTGGTGAGAAGGGCACTTTCTTTGGCCATCGATCGCGATGCCATTGTATCCAAGGTTACACGTGCAGGTCAGGTTCCCGCCGGAAGTTTCGCGCCACCGGGTGCAGGAGGGTTTGAGCCGGCAACTCTCGTGTCTTTTGAGCCGGAGGAAGCACGCCGATTGCTCGCGGAGGCGGGTTATCCAAGAGGAGAGGGTTTTCCCGCTGCTGATTTGCTCTACAATACGTCCGAAAGCCACCGCACAATTGCGGAGGCGATTCAGCAGATGTGGAAAACCGAGTTAGGGATTGAGCTGAATCTCTACAACCAGGAGTGGAAGGTCTATTTGGACTCGCTGGATAATCTTGATTACTTCGTGGCCCGAGCGGGATGGGTGGCGGTTTACGATGATGCGAATCAATTTCTCGAGATTTTCACCCCGGGGAACCCGAATAACCACACGGGATGGGTCAGTGAGAAATACCGAGACCTGCATGCCCAATCCATGCGTGAATCGGTCCCGGCCAAGCGCCAAGATATGTTACAGGAACTGGACGCCATGCTCGTGGAGCAGGCGGTGGTCGCGCCTATTTATCACTACACCAATAGTTACCTGATTGATCCGCGGGTGAAGAACTGGAATCCCGGACCGCTTGATAAACGGCTCTATAAATATGTGCGGCTGGGGGGTTAGCGGAGCGGTCGCCGCTCGAAATCAGTTTTCTTCCGTTTGGTAACGAGCGACGGCAGAAGCGTAGACGGTGGGAGCTTCCTCGGCGGAAGCGACATTGATCTTCATATCCTGGAGTAGCCCGTCTTTGAGTCCGTAGATACAGCCGTGGATCATTAGGAATTGATCACGAGCCCAAGCATTTTGAACCGTCTCCGTTGCGCAGACATGCGCCACCTGTTCAATGACGTTTAATTCGCAGAGTCGATCTTCGCGCTCTTCAGTGTCAGGCACACGGCACAGGCAATTTTGATGAAGGTTTTTCACGGCTTCGACATGACGAAGCCATTTGTCGGCCAGTCCTACCCGTTGGCAATGAAGCGCCGCTTTGACACCGCCGCAGCCATAGTGACCGACCACCAAAATGTGCCGCACTTTTAATATATCCACGGCGAACTGGATTACGGACGAACAATTCAGATCGTTTGGGTCAACGACATTGGCGATGTTGCGGTGAACGAAAACCTCTCCGGGTTGCAGGCCTACGATCTGGTTGGCTGTTACCCGACTATCTGAACAGCCGATCCATAGATACTCAGGAGTCTGTTGTTGGGATAGGCGCTTAAAAAAGTCAGGATCTTGCGCGGTGATCGAGCTGGACCACTGACGGTTTTGGGCAAAAAGGCGTTTTAGGGCATCCATCTGGTTGCAATCATGGTTGGGAAATAAAGAAAGGTCGCCAAGATTAAGATACGGATCCGTCTTTCCAGCATTTTCGCCGAATCCAGCCATATTTGCCGCTTTGATCCAACACGCGAGACCAAGGGCCGATTGACTCCAATTCATAGATGGGGTCCTGAATTTGCACGGATAATTCTGCGGCATCGTAGTCGCGCCGGGCGATTGCGTTATGGGTTGATGTATCGATTTCGAACCACGCGGTGGGGAAGTAGCCGGATATTCCGCGTGGATCTATTCCTTTGAACCAACCTGGGTTGTCGTTGTCGTATCGTTGAAACGAAACCCGTTCTTCGGCAGCCACTCGGGGAGACTTTTTAAAGGAAGGCGTGTGTGGATGGATACATCGATTTTCAGGTCCGGTCGCAGGTGGTCCGGCCCGCAAAATTTTGCGCATTTTAAATCGACGAAACGTTTCTTCAAAACGTACGACATCCTCGAATTCGACCACTTCATATTCCAATCGATTGAACACCGGTCGGCTCAAATAGCTCGCTTCGGTCCGGAGTATCACGGCGTCCTGTTTACGAGCGATATCTTCAAGTTGTTGGTGAAGTTGGGTCGCCAATCCGCGACCGGAGAATTGTCCTTTGGTGTAGAGGAAATCGAGGTGATCGGGAGGTGTGAATGCGGCGAACGCTACGGGAGTGCCGTCGTATTCCGCTACCCGGCAGGTCCCGGCGAAGACCCGTTGTTTGACCTCTTCAGGCGAGTCGATCGGCCATCGTCTCCACGCCGCGATTTGGGCCGGTGAATACGCGCGCGGTCCGATGGTGTCGACGGCGTCGATGTAGATCGCGGCAAGGTCATCGAGGTCATCGAGGGTCGCTTCTCGAAATGATATCTCACTCATCCGGAATCGGGCATTTCGTCGAGGTAACCCTCGTCCCATGCGATGCCGCTGAAAACACTGACGACACCGGGATCAGCGTTGGCTCCGCCGTAGTATTTCCGGCGTGCCCATGAAAATGCTCGAGCCATGGGTTTTCCCTCCTTGCCGAGATCGAAAGCTCCATCGTTCCAGACTTTGATCCGGTCTGGAGAGATCCCGGGTTGCTGAATAAACCATGTGCTCACTGCCTCATCGCTGTTTGGGGCGGATTTTACCACCGCAACGAATTCATCCAGCTTTATCGCAAAGAAATCAATGAATGCACCATCGGTCGCGAGCTTGTGACCAAAGAACGGTTCGAAGTCTTCGTTGAGCCCACCGGTCAGATGGAGCCGCACCTTGTCGGTGAAACGAGCCAACCACATGCAATCAGCTACATCCTGATTCCAAGGGCGGCGTAGATTGGGACGATCAGTCATCCAGATCCTTGATAAAGTAGACCGTGCGCTCGACTTCCCTAAATCCCAGTCGTTTGTGGGCGTGTTGACTGAGCACGTTTTCGAGCTCGGCGTCGCTGGCGATTTCGGAAAATCCGACGGAGCGCGCCCAATCCGCAACGAAATCAATGAGCGCCCGACCTACACCTTGGCGTTGCCGAGCTTCATCGACGAACCATCCCTCCAGATACGGGACCACAACGTGACGGGAACCGGTGACATGTTCCCGTCGGATAGTGACCTCGGCGAATCCGAAGGCATGGTCTTTCTCGTCTACCGCCAGAGCAATTACGCCGGCGGAGCGACGGTAGAGCTCCCGTTCGACTTCGAAACGATCGGCGGAACAGTCTGGCCAGAGGGTTGCCCGAAGACGCATCCAAGACGCGTCATCTTCGGCGGTGGCAGCACGAATTCGGAAATCGGGCACGTTCGGAAAATCAGGTACCGTAGAGCCGATCGCCGAAATCGCCGAGGCCGGGCATGATGTAGCTTTGCGCATTGAGTTCGCGATCGATGGCGGCCGTGACGAGCGGCACGTCGGGGTGGGCGGATTCGAGCGCGGCTACGCCCTCGGGAGAACTCACGATCGTGACGAGACGTAGATCCGTCGCACCCGCTTCTTTGATCACATTAAGCGCTTGAATCGCGGAGCCGCCGGTGGCGAGCATGGGGTCCACACACAGGACACGGCGTCCCTCCAGAGGGGGGAGTTTGCAGTAGTAACTGCGCGCTTCGGCGGTGTCGTGGTCCCGTTCCATGCCGACGTAGCCGACGCTCACGGAAGGGAATAGATCGGTGTAAGGCTGGAGCATGCCCAAGCCTGCGCGGAGGATCGGCACCACGACCAAACTTTGAGCGAGCACTGGCGCCTGCATCGACTCAAGCGGAGTTTCGATAGCGACCTCTTTGGTGGGTAGGTCCTTCGTGGCTTCGAGAGCGAGCTGTAATCCGATTTGATGGCTTAGCGTGCGAAATGTCGCGGGCTTGGTGGTGCGGTCGCGCAAGTGAGTGAGGACGTGAGACGCGAGAGGATGTTGAAGCACGTGAGGCATGAAGGGTAGGAGAGGTAGGATCTGGTGACGACTAAAGGAGGCCGCGTTTGGTTTTGGATTCTAACACCGTGGCGAGCTGCTCGTGAAGCGCTTTCGGGCGGCCCTTGAGGCCTGGCATTTGGGCGAGCCACGCGTAGACATCGGCCTGTAACTCAGGTTTGAGGGCCGGGGGAAGTTGGCGGACATTATCCAAGGCACCGATGACGCGTTGGGCGAGATCCTGTCCCACCGCCGCTGCCGTTTTGGTCGCGTGCCGGCCGGAGAGCCGTTTGGCGATGCTGGGGTTTTTCTGGAGGGTCTTTTGTTGGAGGACGCGATAGTCGACCAGACTGATCGCCCGCACCACTTCGGTGCGTGGATAGAAACTTGCCATCAGGTTCCACGGGTCCTTTTTTGCGCTGCCCTGATCGCCGGCGGCCCGTAGGTCGGACCGCAAAAGCACGGACGGAATATCGGCGAATTTAGCCAACATGAATTCAACCACAGTGCCGCTATCAAGTTCGGTGCCATCAAAATTGAACACCGCCAGATCGGATTCAAACAGCGCGACGATATCCTGGTCTCGAATGATGTGGGAGTTGAGCCCCCGCATCTCAAAATCCTGGGGTAGGTGGCAGAGGTATTTGCCCTTGGATTGAGTATAGATCGATTCGGCAAGAATGGCGTTTCCCGCCAGGTGTTTGAGGTCAAACAACTCACCGGCGAAATAGACGGAATAAGAGGCGGAGGCTGGGGGAGGTTTCTTTTTCACGGTGCGAAGGGTGAGGTGGCCCGGGGTCGTTAAGGTCGCAGCACGAGGAAGTGTTGCGGTTTGCCCGGTAGGAACGGCGTGGGTTTGCCGGTGAACCAGTCGTAGTGGCCGGCCCGATAGAAAGGGGAGAGGGGGTTGCCGTTTTGGCCGCCGGGCAGGTGGAGGTAGCCGGATTCCTCGTCGCCCGGAGAAACGGCAAAGCGCATCGAAGCCCCGTGGGCCGGTCGCGCTACCCGCGGCATGCGGCTATCGCCCGATTGAGGGTCCGTGGGCATGTTTAAGATCTTGGCGATGGGGCCGGGCAGAATGTGCGCAAACGGGTGTGACATCGAGAGGCGGTTGGCCTCACCCCAGTGATAGGTCGATAGGGTTAAATCGGAGTCATCTACCGCGGCGATGACATCATCGATCGACGAAATCCGCAGGTCGTCCCAGCTGGTATAGTCCGGGGTCAGCAGGTGGGAGGGTTCATCCCGATGCAGCGCCCACAGGGCATCTTCGTAGCGCAGGCGTTGGTAACGGAACGCGGGGTCCTTGCGGAGGCATTTGGCGAAGATGGGTTCCAGTGTCCGGGCGGCCAGGCGGAACCGCCATTCGCGGAGGATACGGTAACCGGCCGATTTGGCGGCGGCGTGTCCGGTCCACTCCTCGATGATGGCCAGTACCTCGCCACGCTCACCTACGTCGCGTTCCACCCCAATCTCTTTGAGGCTGCTGATGAGCAATTTGCGCCAGCGTTCAAGCCAGGCGCCGCGATCATCCAATTGGATGCGCAACATATCTTCGGGTGATGCCGCTGCTTCCAAGGCGAATAAAGCTTCAGCGATTTGACCCGAGCGGGAGGGGCCATCGTATCCGGCATCACCAAGTAGAGCGAGTGCTTCGCCGGAAACCTTGCGTTGGTTACCCGACCACAGCGGTTGATCGACGGAGCCCCGCACAACGGGACGTTCGGGGGCCGTGAGAAACCCGTCCCAACCACGATCGCCGAATGTCCATGAAACGGGATAGCGGCCATCGAAGCCGAACCGGCGCGGGAGCTTGCCCGTCAATGCCCAAGCGGTGTTTCCCGCTTGATCGGCAACAAAAAGATTCTGGTTGGGCATGCCGGAAGATCCGGCAATGGCGAGAGCTTCGTCGACGGAGGTCGCGGTCGCGAGGTTGAGGATATCAAAGTTGATCGCGGCGGCATCGTGGAATGTCCATTTGTAGGCGAGGGATTTACCTTTCGCGGTCCGGGCGACGATCGGACCAAAGACCGTCCAAGTAGAGGCAACCTCCTCCGTGTCGCCATTCTTTAGCGTGATCACATCGACTCGTTCTTCGAATTCCAGCGACTCTCCCTGGAAATGGTAGAGCAATTCGGGGGCGACCTGATTCAAATCAACTGGCACCAAGTCGCCGGTGTCGACGGTCGCGTTGGTGAAGGTCCAAGCTATGTTGCCATTCGAACCGATAACGATGCCGGGCACGCCGGGAAGCGAAACACCGTTGACGCGATGGGCGCCGCCCTCCGGATGAGGCCACTCGATTTGGGCACGATACCACGTGTTGGGGATGGCCATGGCCAGATGAGGGTCTCCCGCAATCAGGCTGCGGGTCGAAGTCTCGGCACTTCCGCTGATCGCCATGGCGTTTGATCCGATGGTCGGCATCTCCGAGCGATTCCAGGAAACCTCGATCGCAGGCATATCTCCGCCGGTGCGCAGATCGACGAGACCCGGTCCCGGCGGGGGTGGAAGCGGCAGGGTGCTGCCGTCAAAAGCGCTGTCGCGGGGGCCGATGAGCGGGTTAAAAAAATTTGCGCCCGACGATCCTAGATTGTCGCGCAAGGTATTCAGGGTGCGTTCGTAGCTCCCATGCTCGTCTTGCAATTCCAGCACCATGGCGAAGAACACCAATCCGCAGTCGGCGGGCGTCCACTCACGCGGTTCCGATCGCAGCACGGCGTACTCCCACGGTGTTTCCTGAAACGAACGAAGACCCGCGTTCACTCCCCGGGTATAGGCTTCGAGATCGACCCGCTGTTCATCCGGAAGATTGGTGAGGGCGTGTTCGGCCAGCTGACGAAAACGGTGTCCCACCGTGGCGCGATCAAATGGCAACGCGGCGTCGCCAAAGAGTTGGGCGAGTTCGCCCGCGGCGCGTCGGCGGGATAAGTCCATTTGGAAAAATCGATCCTGCGCGTGGGCGAAACCGAGCGCGTGGGCGGCATCGGATCGGGTGGCGGCCTTGATCGAAACAACGCCTTGGGCATCGCGGTTGACTTCGACCGGAGCCGATAATCCGGGGGTCTGGAGTTCGCCGTCGATTTGCGGCAGGCTGGATTCGATGCGGTTCCAAATCCACGCAAATGCGAGGAGAACCAGGAATACCGATCCGCAGCCAATCAGGCCGGACCAGCGAATCACGCGCGTCTTATTCATGATTCAAGTTAGATTCGAACCGGGGAGAGAAGGGATGGAAATATCGCACGAGTGCAGCGTTACGGGAGAAGTCAGGCCGATTCGAAGACGTAACGATGGGCATTGGCGATGATTGTTTCGGGCGCCTCGGCAACGTCACACCACAACGCATTACGCGGCGCAGGAACCTCGAGGGTGGCCAATTGCGAGTCGAGCAAGGTGGGTGGCATATAGTGATCGGTGCGGGCTGTCATGCGTTCGGCGAGCAACTCGCGGTCGCCCCGCAGAAAAACGATTTTCAGTTCGCCATGGGTCGGTTTCAGTCGTTCGCGATAGATTTCGCGCAGGGCGGAACACGCCAGCACGATGCCGGTGCCGGAGGAGAGATGTTCTTCCAGCAGTCCGCGAAGCCGATCAAGCCACGGTTCGCGGTCTTCGTCGGTGAGGGCAATGCCTTCGCGCATTTTTGCCACGTTTTCCGCCGGATGATAGTCGTCGGCGTCAGCGTAAGGAAAGCCGAGTCGATCGGCGAGGCCCAGCCCCACCGTAGATTTGCCGGTGCCGCAGACACCCATCACCACCACGGCCTGAGGGAAGGTTGGATTAGTCATGGATCGATTGGATGGGCCGGTCTTCATCAACTTCAATAAGATCGCAGAACGTTTTGATCCCGCGATCGGCGAGTCCGGCTGTGGCGACGCGGCGGTGGAGCGCCGCTTCCCGGTAGTCGCGCCATCCGAGTTTTTGCAAAAAAGCACTCCACACGATGCAGTCGTGTTCGTCGCGCGGATGGCCGTTGGCAAAACACCAGGCGAGGATATCCTCATCCGATGCCCCGGTGAGCACTTTGGCCTTCAGATCGTCGTAGGCTATGCCGAGAAAATCACAGGCCCGCTGATCGAACCCGATTCCGAGGGCTGACTGATAATCCTCAGGGAGTTGCCCGCGGTCATGTAGCCGGATCTTGTCGAACATGCGGCCGACATAGGCCAATGAACCGAGTTTGTCGTGAGGGCTGCGGAGGCCGGGAATGGCAGGCATAAAAAACAGAGGCGGAGAGGCTTAGTTGCGACGCCAGTAGATCCAAGTGCAGACCGCGGCGGCGAAGATCGTGGGCAGCACGATCCACCAAGGGTTGAATGGCATCTCGTAGCGTTCGACCAACCAAAATGTTCCCCACGTTTTTAGGGCGATCAGCCCCCATCCCACCACAATCCAAAATTCCGACCGCCGGCTTCGCCGCACCGGACGGTGAATTTTCACTTCCCGCACGAAGGCCACTTCGGGAGAAACCGGTGGAGGCTTGCGAAGAAACGGAAGGAAATTGGTGAACATACAAAGAGGAAACTCTATGCTATTCTGGGAGCTTTGGAAAGAGGAGGAGGCGTTAATAAGCCCATTTTTTGCCCGGCTTAAGTGATACTGGAATTGCCTCCGGCTCCTGATAAATCGTCGCGGAAAGGAAACATTAGTGGGTTTGGGTGGGTCGGAGAGGAAAACAAGCAAAGTTATGAAAACTTCAAAATTATACATCGTCCTCGGTCTTGCCCTCGGATGTATCTCCGCGGCTGCCGCCAACGCAGTTGAGGTGAATTTCGTGGATTCGGATAATTTCACCGACTTCACCGCGAAGCGCTCCGCGAGTTCGGCTCAGGCGAACTACGTTAAAGAGCTTTCCAAGTTCATCGTTCGTAAAACGGAAGATCGCCTGCCGCCCGGTTATCGGGCACAGGTGGTGATCACCGATGTGGACATGGCCGGTGAATTCGAGCCATGGCGGGGAGGTGGCTTTGATGATGTGCGCATCGTCAAAGATCTCTACCCGCCGCGGATCAATCTGAGCTTCCGTGTCGTGAATGAGCAGGGAGACGTCGTGGTGCAAGGTGACCGTAAATTGCGGGACTTGAACTTCATGTTCGGTGTGCGCACCACGAACTCCGATCCGCTGAAACACGAGAAGAAGTTGCTGTCCGATTGGATCCGCAAGGAGTTCCGTCAATCGGCCCTCATTTAAAGCATCGCGTTTGATTTGATACCGGCCGCCAACCCGTTAGGGTGGCGGCTGTTTTTCG
Source organism: uncultured Opitutaceae bacterium (assembly GCA_965659875.1). Taxonomy (GTDB): domain Bacteria; phylum Verrucomicrobiota; class Verrucomicrobiia; order Opitutales; family Opitutaceae; genus Actomonas. The sequence goes on along the minus strand of CBFHXU010000022.1, from coordinate 1,379 downwards.
TTTTGAATCCTTCGTCCGCCAAAAAAACCGCCGCCAATCTGCAACGTGTGGATCGTTGGCTGTGGGCGACGCGAATATTTAAAACCCGTGCTTTGGCGGCGGGGGCCTGTCGCCACAACCGCGTCACCGTGGACGGAGTGACGGTCAAACCGGCCCGCGAATTAAAACCCGGCGAAACGGTCACCGTGCGCGAGGGTCCGGATAAACGAATTCTGGTCGTGCGCGATTTTCCGGCCTCGCGGGTGGGGGCGAAATTGATGCCGGAGTATTTGGACGATAAAACACCCCCAAAACCTAAACCTGAGCAGAAGATGGCCCGCGGCGAAGCGGTGTGGGTGCGTGAACCGGGGGCAGGGCGCCCGACCAAACGTGACCGACGCCGGTTGGAAGATATGCTGGATCAACCCTGAACAAGATGGCCGATATTTTTTCCAAATTTGAAACCGAGCTGACCGTCCGACCGGACGATATCGACCTCTACCAACATGTGCACAGCACGCGCTATCTCGGTTATGTGTTGGCGGCTCGCTTCATTCAGATGGAGCGGGATTACGGCATGTCGATGCAGGACTTCGCCGATCGCGGCTTGGGGTGGTTCATGACGAGTTCAACGGTGAACTACAAACGGCCCCTGGGTCTCGGCGACAGCATGATTGTGCGCTGTTGGATCGAGTCTTTCTCTGAGCGGGGATGTCGGGTGGCCTTTGAAATCGACCGACAGCCGACTGGCAAACGATCGTGCGATGGCTTTTGCGATTATGCGCTGATTGACCTTTCTACTAATCGGGCGACGCCCATTCCGGAAGACATCCGGGCGCACTACAGCATTTGAACTTATGAACACCTCCTCAATTCGACTCATCTTTTCACTGTTCGCCGCCACCCTGTTTGGCATGGGATTGGCGGGATGCGGCGGCCAAGCTCCCTCGGCCAAGGGCAATATACTCCATATGGCCAACGGCACTGAACCTGCAGACTTGGATCCGCAGACGGTCACTGGACGTCCGGAAAGCACGATCTTGCGCACTCTGATCCAGGGTTTGGTTCGGCATGATCCGAAGACCCTGGAGCCCATTCCGGGTCAGGCCGAGTCGTGGGACATTTCAGAGGACGGAAAAACCTATACGTTTTATTTAAGACCCGAGGCGAAATGGTCCAATGGCGACCCCGTGACGGCGCATGACTTTGTAGGTTCCTTTAAACGGATGCTTACACCGTCTCTGGCTTCCGAATACGCTTATCAACTACACATTGTTGAGGGTGCGGAGGCCTACAATAAAGGCGAAACGACCGATTTCAGCACGGTGGGATTCAGGGTCGTCGATGAGCGCACCCTCGTAGTGCAGCTGCGTAACCCCACGAGCTATTTTCTGAACCTT
>CBFHXU010000021.1:17946-30558 GCA_965659875.1 uncultured Opitutaceae bacterium | reverse complement strand
GTTCGCCCAAGAATAACCCTAACAGGATATGGGATCGGCTCTTGTTACTTGCTACTTGAGATTTTTTCACTTTGAGCCGCGCCTACGGCGCTGCGAAACCTATCTCCGGTATTCGAAGTTGGGCGTGCGGGCGCTGAGTTGTTCGGGGAGAGAGTCGGCGGTGTCGGTCCGGTGGGCTTCAAGTCGGCGGGCGAGCTCGGCGACGATTGCCGGGTGGGTCGCGGAAACGTCGTAGGCTTCGGAAATGTCTTTTCCCAAGTGATAGAGTTCCGGGTGATCCATGGGGGCTTCCTTGCCGTAGTTGATCGGCTCACGTTGCACGACATGGAGTTTCCAAGGACCTGATCTTACGGCGTGGAGCTCCCCTTTGGCCCAATAGAAGAATTCGTCGCGCGAGCTCTTGCCCTGGCCGAGCAGAGCGGGGGAGAGGTCATGGCCGTCCATTTTGCGGTCGGTCGGGGCGGACGTTCCGGAAAGGCTGGCAAAGGTCTCCAGCAAATCGATGGTGGAGCCCAAACTATCGACCACGCCCGGTGGGAGATGACCGGGCCCCCAGAAGATGGTCGGAACGCGTTGGCCGCCTTCGAAGGTCGTTCCCTTGCCCGCACGCAGGGGGCCAGACGAGCCGCCGTGGGTTTTGAACGCGAGCCAGGGACCGTTGTCGGAGCTGAAAACCACGATAGTGTTTTTGTCGAGATCGAGGCGACGTAGGGTGTCGAGCACCTGTCCGACACTCCAATCGATTTCCTCGATCACATCACCGTAGAGCCCGCGTTGGCTTTGGCCGCGAAAATCTTTAGAAACGAACAACGGGATGTGCGGCATGGAATGCGCGAGGTAGAGGAAGAACGGCTTCTTTTGATGAGCTTCGATGAACGCCACCGCGCGCTCCGTATAGCGCTTGGTAATGGTATTTTGATCGGCCGGTTGCTCGATGATATGTTCGTTCTCCATCAGCGGCACATCAAAGTCATTGGTGTCGGCATAGTAGTCGGGATCGTCCGTCCCGTGACGGTAATTTGGCGCTCCTTTGATGCGCGCCATGTCGTTGGAGTAGGGGATGCCGTAGTAGGAATCGAAACCCTGGGCCGTGGGAAGATACTGCGGGTGGTGGCCCAAATGCCATTTGCCGACGGCGGCCGTGGCGTAGTCACGTTGTTTTAATACCTCCGCGATGGTGATTTCATCGGCGGGGAGGCCCAGGGATGAGTCGGGGAAAAACACGCCCCGTTTGGCCGACGTCATGCCATTGCGGATGGGGTAGCGGCCAGTCAGCAAACCCGCGCGACTCGGGGTGCAGACCGGGTCAGCCGAATAAAATTGCGTCCACTTTTGCCCCTCTTGCGCCATGCGATCGAGGTGCGGTGTTTTGATGGTAGGATTGCCGAACGAACGCAGGTCGCCGTAGCCCAGATCATCACAAAAAATGACCACGAAGTTGGGTTGATCGGCGTCGCTGGATTTGGCGGTAACGACAAACGGCGATAGCACAAAAATGAGCGCGGTCGCCAAATTCAGGGCGATCCGCGGAGGTAGGGAGGAAACGAAGCGGAGCATGGGGTGTAAGGGTAGGGGAGAGGAAAGACTGAACCCAATCGCACTTTCCCGCCGAGTTAAACGCCAAACCGCTGCGATGTCTTCGGGCACTATTTTTACTCCGGCATCGAGCGGTTTAAAACTACGACATTGCTGGTCGGGCGTTCGGCTTCACGATGCCGGGCTTATGGCGTCTGCCCAACTAGACCTTCAATCGATCGAGTTCTCGCATCAAGGGATGACCACGCCGTTGTTCACCGACTTGACGGTGCAGTTTCCCTTCGGATGGACGGGCATCGTGGGTCCAAATGGCGCGGGTAAAACCACGTTGTTGAAGGTCGTCACCGGCGAACTCGAGGCGCACTCCGGTTCGGTGCAGCGTTCGGGACTGGCGTTGTATGTCGCACAGCGCACCGACGATCCACCCGAGCAGTTTGAGGATTTCATCTGGGCGCCCGATGCCACCGTGCTCAAAGCGCAGTTGCGGGTGGTCGAGGACTGGCCGGAGCGCTGGGAAACGTTGAGTCACGGCGAACGCAAGCGGGCCCAAATTGCGGTGGCGCTCTGGCGGGAGCCGGCCGTGCTGGCGTTGGACGAGCCGACCAATCACATCGACGCCGACGCGCGTCGTTTGTTGGTGCGGGCGCTGCAGGAGTTTAGCGGGATCGGTCTGCTGGTGAGTCACGACCGTTCCCTGTTGGACGAGCTTTGTGGGCAATGCGTGTTGATCGATCCGCCGTCGGCCGTGTTGCGGCCGGGTGGTGTGACCGCGGCGTTGGCTCAACAGGACAACGAGGAGACCGCCGCTCATCGGGCCCCGATGGGATAACGGTTGTTTAAAGCTACTTAGGGAGCGCACTTATGATAGTTTTCGCCACGGCCTTTCCGAGTAGTTCTGAACCCTCCGGCGTGAAGTGCACGTCGCCCGGGGCGCGGGCATAATCGGACATGCGATCGGCCATGATATGGTGAAGGTCGTTTACCGGAATGCCGAGACGTTTCATCACTTCGCGGGCGGCTTGATTGTAGATGATGTCGTCGCCCACCTTGCGCCCGAGCTCGCCTTCAGGCACCGGCGTGGTGGTGGCGAAGATGAGCTTGGCGCTGGTTTGCTGGAGCTGACGCGCCAGTTGCTCGAGGTTGGCGGCATACTCGGCAGGGGTGTGTGTGAGGGTTCCGTGCACTTTGTCGCGATTGCCTTGGGTTTCGGCTTCAGGATTGCGGTAACAAAGATCCCACAACCCCCAATTGAAATGAATGAGATCCCATGAACCGTTCTCTGGCGCGAGCCACTTGGTCAGATTGTCCAGCCCGCGCCGGGTGTCGCCGCCGTTCTCCGGGATGCGATGCAGGTTTACTTTGCCGGCGAGCACCTCCCGGACCGGCGCGGTATAGCCAATCGAAATTGAATCGCCGATGAGCAGCACGCGTGGCAGGGCAGGGTCGTCGACCACGATGGCATAGGCCGGATTTACTTTCCTGGTCGCAGCTGATGCTTCGCCGGGGAGATCGACGCCGGTTTCGGCGGAGGTGGACAGAGCGGATATCAGAAAAACGAGGAGGAGTAAAAAAGGAGATCCCGATTTAACCATGAGGATAGGTGGGGAGGCTTAGCCTACGGTCAACCGATGGCGGTGCGGAGTTGGTCGAGGTAGTGGGGGACTTCGTTGAAGGGGTCTTCGGCTTCGTATTCGAGAACCAGATACCCACGGTAATTGGCTTCGCCCAGGATATCCACGATACGTTTGAAGTCGGCCGGTTCTTTGGTGCCGTTGCGCGGGATGTCGATCTTGAGTTGGGCGTTTACCGTGTGGGGAGCGATGCGTTTCAGATCGCCGTAGGGGTCGCTGGTTGTGGCGAGATTACCGGAGTCAAAGTTAAGTCCAAACCAGGGTGAGTCGACCGCAGCGAGGATGCGTTCCATGCGATCAATATTGGTGGTGAAGTCGTGGTTCTCGACCCCGAGGATGACCCCATGTTTGGCGGCGAGCGTGCAGGCGTGTTGCAGATTGCGGATGATGTTTTTTTCCGCATCGGCATCGGAAAGTTCCTTGGTGGTGGGGTGGCCCGCAAAGACCCGAATAACCGGCGCGCCCATGGCGGCGTAGGTTTTGATCCAGCGTTCGGTGTAGGCCATCTGTTTTTCCAACTCAGGACCCTCCGGGAAGGAGAAATTGTTGCCGATCGCTCCGCCGGAAATGTCGAGTCCGAGCAAGTGCGACTGGCGATGAAGTTCTTTGGCCTGCTTGTTGGGACAAGGATCGGGCAGAAAGTAAGACGTGATCTCCACAGCATCGATGTCGAGCCTGGCGGCGTGGTCGATGAACCCGGCCATATCGAGGTCGGTTTTGCCGGGGTTCGCGTTGTTGCGATAGCTGGGTAGGTGTTTGCGAAACGAATAGGCCGCGAGGCTGGTCTTGAAGCGCGGGCCGAGCGTGGTGGCTCGAGCCGGGGCGGCGGCCATCAGGGGTTTCGAAGCAGTGAGGCCGGCAGCAGCGACGAGGCCGGCGGTTTTGAGGAAATTACGACGATTTTGCATGGAGTGAGGGTGGGGTGAAATTGTTACTTTATCCGGTGGGGTTTTGTCATCGAAGAAAGCGAGAACGCGGATTCGCCCAGAAATGGGAGGGAAATCCAACCTGACGATATCGGATTGATATGGCAAATGACCTTTTGAGTCCGTGTTACGGAGGCAGTATGCATTGGCTTGTTCGGATGAGGCTTGGTGTCAGGCTGGCGGGATGATCCTGAAACGCGCATTGGTATACTTCGTGATGGTTGGACTGGGGGGACAATCTGTCGGGGCGGAGTCGTCGTCGTTTCGGGTATTTTTGCCTGACACCAAAAACAAACAACTCACGAGCGTGAACGCCTGGGTTGTCGAAGGTCGTATTGACCTCGAAATGGGTCCGGCCTTGGCGCTGGGATTTGCAGCCAACGAGGCCACGGCCCATCCGGATGGGCTTCATTTGATCGTCGGTGGCACGGCTGAATCCGGAGCGGTGGCGGCGACGATTGAATTGATGGCTGATGGCTCGTTGCGCCAGACGGCGGAATCGCCGGTGGGCGAGGCGGGGGGTTATATCAGCGTGGACCGCACGGGTCGGTATTATCTTTCGACGCATTACCGTAGCGCACTGGTGGCGACGCATGCTTTGGGTGACGGAGCGGTGGTGGGTCCGGTGGTCACTTCGACCCGCACGCCCAACCTCGAGGCCCATTGCATTGTAACCACCCCGGACAACCGGTTCGTCTACGTGCCCTGTGTGAAAACCAATAACGCGATCTTTCAATATGCGTTTGACGAATCGACGGGAGAGTTGAGTGCACTGGAACCGTTTGATGCGAAACCGCCGGCGATGTTCGGGCCGCGTCATGTGGTCTATCACCCGGATCTACCTCTCGCGTATTTCAGCAACGAGCAACAACTCGGGGTGAGCGTTTATACGATCGCGGAGGATGGTCAGCTGTCGGCCTTGCAGCACGCCACAACCGTGCCGCGGCGTGCACCCTTCGATCGGGAAAAACGGGCCTTGAGCGCGTCGAGCATTGTCTTATCTCCCGATGCGTCACGATTGTTTGTTGCGATGCGTGATTTCACGGGAGATGACGACAGCGTGTTCACGTTTCGGGTCGAGGCGGATGGCAGACTGACTCTGCTCAGTCGCACGCTCGTGGGTGATGTGCCGGTGCGTCTGTTGATGTCGCCCTCGGGGTCGCATCTCCTGATCAGTGAATCCGGCGAAAGTCGTTTGTCGGCCTATAGCGTGGGCGACAATGGTGCGCTAACGCGCGCTGCGTCGATTGATCTGCCGGCTGGATCGCGCGACATGATTGTGTTGGCCGACTGATTGATGTCCACGGATCAGGCGGATTTCGCTGATCGGTGGGGCAGGGCAATTTTGCACCGGAGGAAGGGGAGAGAGCAAAGCCGACTGCGATCTGGCCGGAGTCGGACCCAGCCAGGTGAGGCCTGTTAACTGGACTGTATCAACTCTGCCTTCCTCTACTGGCTCCTTTGAAAATAAACGGTGGAGTGGTGCTCCTGAGTCCTACATCTGCAACGACGCGCGGAAGAGGTCGGTTTGGCCGGTGTAATTGGCGTTGTTGGAGTCCACCGCCCAACTGTGGGCCTGATTGATCGTATCCATCGCGGCCGCCTTGTTGCCGGCCTTGGCTTGGATTTTTGCTTTGAGCAGGCCGTAGCGGGGATCCTTCGCCTTCATGTTGAGGGCGGTGTTGATCCACGCCAGTGCGACATTGAGATCGCCGTCGTTGTGGAGGTTGTATTCGGCAGCTTGAAAGTAAGTGCGATCAGGGACCTTGTCCGGGTTTTTCAACAATTCGGTCATCTGCGCGGTGATCTTGTCGTTCACCTGGACACCGAAGGGGATATCGATCACGGTGTTCGCCCAGCGCAGTTCGAGATTTACGGAATCCGTTTTGAGATCGGCAAATTGCAGGGTGAAGGTTTCCACGTAGTCGGCTGAGTTTTGGGCGGCAGCTTCAAACCGGAAGATATCGTTGGCGGGTTTGTAGACGTCGCCCGCGAGACTGCGCATCTTGGTGTTGCCGTGGATGATAATGGTCCAGGTCTTCTGGCGAGGAATGGTATAGAGGGCGTAGGTGCCGGCCTCGATGGATTTGCCGCCGATGGTGGCGGATTCGGTGAGGGTGATCTTGGTCGAGGCGTTGGCGCCCGTGCGCCAGACTTCACCGTAAGGCACCAGACCACCGAAGACGCGGCGGTCTTTGGCGGAAGGGCGGGAGTATTCGAGCGCGATTTCCGTGAGGCCGATCTGCTGGGTGATCTTGGTGATCGGACTGAGGGTGGGGGTGCGCAGCCGCTGGGCGGAGGCGACGCAGGTTGTGAGGACAACGGCGGTCAGAATAAGGAGGGTCTTCATGGGGTAAGTCTTTTTTGCAGAAGGGAGCGGAGCTAACGAGGCATTGAGTCAGGATGAAAACATTATGAGACAATCAAGATTTCAGAGGAACTGATTGCCACCAAAAGGCGCAAAAATGATGTGAGCGTCAGCACAGCGGAAGCACTGTTTTTGCGACCGAGGAGAACAAGGAGGGCGCGAAATGGAGCGAGGTCTCATGGTTTGTCGAATTCCTTAGTTCCAGATATGGGCTTTAACCGAGGGGATGCACTAAATTTCTGACCATTTTCTGGTTGGAGGCGGGAAGGGGCTGTGGTTTTATGAACTGTTCGTGTCTCGGGATTCTCTCCCTTATTATCCCGGGTTAACCCCTACCCGACTTACCCCATGTATTGCAGCCCCCAGCCACTGGAACGGCGGACGTTTTTGAAAGGCATCGCTGGTGCGACCTTGTCGCTTCCCTTCCTTGAAGCCATGGCGAAAGGCGATTCTCAACCCGTTCCCATGCGCATGGTATGCGTGGGCGTAGGATTGGGGTTTGTGCCGAAGTTATTTTTCCCGACGCAGACCGGTCGCGGTTTCGATCTGCCAGAGTTGCTGAAACCGCTGGCGCGGCATCGGGATGATTTCACGGTTTTTTCGCAGTTGGATCACGGTGCCGAGGGCATTGAGGGGCATCGTGGTGTGCATGCTTTTCTCACGGGGATTTTGTCCAAGAATTCCAAAGGGCGCCCCGAGGCGAATATCTCGGTCGACCAAAAGGCAGCTCAAATGGTCGGTGCACAGACCCGATTTCAATCGTTGCAGCTCGCGTCGGGTGCGGTGGATTCGCACAACATGCTTTCATGGTCGAGTTCCGGAGTGGCGCTGCCGCAGGTGGCGAATTTGAACGTGCTCTACGCGTTGCTTTTCCAGCGCACGGATGCCTCGCAAGTCGAGCAGTTGCACGCCACTTATCAGGACAGGCTGAGTATTTTGGATCTGGTAAAAACGGATGCTGATCGTTTGATGAATCGTGTCGGCCACCGGGATAAGGAGAAATTGGATCGCTATTTTACCACCATCCGTGAAGTGGAAAACCGTCTCACCCAGTCCCGCGCTTGGCTCGATAAGCCCAAACCCGTGGTCGACTACGAACTACCCAGAGGCGCGGATGGCCTGACCTTCGCGGAACGGATTCCACTCTATTACGATCTGATGGCGCTGGCGTTACAGACGGACTCAACGCGGGTGATTACTTTCAGTTCGAATGATATTGGCGCCGACAACGGAGGACTCGGGGTGACCCGTGGTTATCACCAGCTGACCCATCACGGTAAGGTGGAAAGTTACCTGCACGAGCTCGCCAAGATTGAACGCTTCCACACGACCCAGTTCTCCCGTTTTCTGGATCAATTGAAAGCGGTGGATGAGCCGAACGGGAAAACCCTCTTCGATAATACCATGTCGCTCATCGGCAGTGGCATGGGCAACGCGAGTTCCCACAGCAACAAGGACCTGCCGCTGTTGCTGGCAGGCGGAGGATTCCGTCATGGTAGCCACCTGCGATTTGCGAAAGACAAGGGCCGCGGCACGGAGACCCGGGCGGCGAACCTGTTCGTGTCGATGTTGCAGCAATTTGGAATGGAGCTGGATCAGTTCTCGAGCTCGACCGGCCGTTTGACCGGGTTGGAAGTCGCGTGATGTCACGAATAAACGGAGTCGTGGCCAAGTGGGGTGTTCGATTCGCCGTGGCGGGAGCAATGATGGCGAGCGTGAAGGCCTCACCGTCGGTTGAATCGACCGCCTTGCCGCCGATGGCCGATGGATTTATCGCGGAATATTGCGTGGGCTGTCATGGCGAAGATAAGCAAAAGGGCGATCGGCGGCTCGATGGTTTGTCCCTGGATTTTTCCCAATCGGGAAACCTCACGCTGATCGAGGAAGTGCTCGATATGTTGAATCTCGGGGACATGCCCCCGTTGGAAGACGACGTGAAACAGCCTGGCCTCGATGAAACCCGCGAGATGATCGATTGGTTGACCGAGACCCTTACCGCGGCGGCGGAAACACAGGTGCCGGATTCCACGATCATGCGACGACTCAATCGAGCGGAGTATGAGAACACCCTGCGAGATTTGTTGGGCGTGCATGGTGAAGCATTTGAGATCACCGCTGATTTTCCCGAGGACGTGATTGTCGATGGTTTTGATAATGTCGGCGAGGCGTTGGTGCTTTCCGATTTTCAGTTGCGGCGCTACTTGGAGGTAGCCGAACAATATTTGGATAAGGCGATCCGGTTCGAGTCCGAGCAGCCGAAATCACAACGGTATCAATTCACGGCGAACGACTTTGGTGGGGTGTTACCGAAAGACCGCACCCGCGCGCCTGTGACTTGGCGGGTTAACTTCCACGACAAGTACATGGATATTGGGCACGGCGAGTCGGTTGAACGTCATCCCAATTATCCGCAGAAATTTTCGAAACATGGGGTGCCTTCAGATGGGTATTATCGGATAACGGTGCGGGCTGAAGCGATCGACCGATTGGACCACCCCTACACCGCGGCCGATTTTAAAATCGATTTTTCGGAGCCCATGAAAATGGCGATCGTGATCGCCCCCGAACCCCGATTGCTCTCGAAATCTGCCTACAAAGGTCGACGCGAGGTGGGTGTGTTCGAGTTGGCGGATGAAGTGCCGACGGACTACAGCGTCACGGTCTGGCTGGAGAAGGGGAGCACTCCGTTCTTTCACTGGACCAATGGCGTGGCCAGTAAACCGACGATCACCCGGGTGGCGGCAAAGTATCATCCCGAGGTCGTGCGGACGCAGGACTACCTGCTGCAGGAAGGTCTCGAGAAGGCCAAGAATCTGGACAATCCAACCATCGGTGAGGTTTACGAAGGACCAAGGATGCGGGTGCATGCGATGGAGATCGAAGGTCCGACCTTCGATGCGTGGCCGCAACGCAGTCATCAAGTGATCTTCGGAACCGAGACGGACCCGAGGCAGGTGGATCTTGAGGAGACCTTGACGACGTTCGGCAGCCGAGCCTATCGGCGACCACAGACTACGGAAGATATCCAACACTACGCGGATTTCGTGCGACAGCAGCAGGCGGCGGGCAAGACCCCGGAAGCGGCGTTGAAGTTGGGGTTGGCCGCGATGTTGAGCTCACCCAAATTTTTGTACCTTGATGAAGGTGACGAAGAGGCAGGCCGGGAATTGGATGACTATCAGATGGCGTCGCGCTTGTCGTATTTTTTGTGGAGTTCGATGCCGGACGAATCGTTGTTTGCTTTGGCGGCGGCTGGGGAGTTGAAGCGTCCGGAAGTGTTGCAGTCCGAAGTCGATCGCATGTTGAAGGATGAGAAGGCGGGTGCATTTGTAACGCGATTCACCGACGCGTGGCTGCGGCTCAACACGCTTGGCAGCATGCTGCCCGACGAGAAGGAATTTGAAGCCTACTACACCCAACGACTGGAGCAGGCGATGCGGGTGGAGACCCGGAAGTATTTCGCCAACCTACTGGCGACCAACGGCCCGCTCGAAGACTTCCTCGATAGCGACTACACCTTTGTGAATGGTCCCCTCGCCAAACACTACGATTTGGCCGATGTGCACGGTGAATCGTTTCGGCGGGTTAACCTACCCCCGGGCTCCCATCGCGGCGGCCTGCTCGGACACGCCAGTGTTCTGACGGTGACAGCCAACGGAGTAGAGACCTCACCGGTTGTGCGAGGGGTGTGGGTGTTGGAAAATATTCTGGGCACGCCACCGTCGCCTCCACCGCCCGATGTAGAACCGCTCGAGCCGGACACCCGCGGATCAACCACGGTTCGCGAACAGTTGGTGAAACACCGTAACGTGCAAGCGTGTGCGGACTGTCACGCCAAGATCGATCCGATCGGGTTTGCCCTCGAGTTCTTCGATCCCATTGGCGGATACCGTGAAAACTACCCCGGACCTCGAACGGGGGGGAAACGCGCGAAAGGTGTCCCTATCGATGGGGCGGGCGAGTTACCGGGCGGCGAGGCTTTCCACAACGCGAGTGGGCTCAAACACGTGTTGCTCAAACATAAGCATCGATTTGCCCACACGCTTACGGAAAAGTTGCTAGTTTACGCCACCGGCCGGGAAATGACCTTCCGTGATCGTCGAGAAATATCGGCAATATCCACATCTGGAATCGAGCGGGATGGTGGGTTGCGTGACTTGGTCACATCGGTGGTGAGCAGTGAGATTTTCCGAAACCGCTAGAGGCCCATGAACGAACCTAAGATCGAGACTTCCGCCCAGGCACCGCGCCTGCTTTCTCTCGATACCTACCGGGGGCTGATCATGGTCTCGCTGGCTTTTAGCGGGTTTGGCATCGCGCGCACGGCGGGACTGCAGTTGGCCGAGAATCCGGAATCGGGATTCTGGTCATTTCTCCAATATCAATTTTCCCATGTGCAGTGGTTGGGGTGCAGTTATTGGGATCTGATTCAGCCGTCGTTCATGTTCATGGTGGGGCTGTCGATGGCGTATTCCTATGTGAAACGGCAACGCGAAGGGCATTCCTTTCGACGCATGCTGGGTCATGCGTTTACGCGGTCGTTGATCCTGGTCGCGTTGGGGATATTTTTGACGTCGCCCGGTCCGTTAACTCGCTGGTGGTTTACCAATGTGCTGGCGCAAATGGGGCTGGGTTACACGTTCCTGTTTCTGCTCTGGGGGAGACGGATAAAAACGCAGGCGACGGTCGCGGTAGGGGTGTTGATGGCGACTTGGCTGCTGTTTGCGGTGTATCCGGGCAAGGGATTGGATTTGGCGACAGGCGCACCAGAAGCCGGGGTTTCGGCCCAGTGGGCACAAGAGCACTTGGAGGACGTGGGACCGGCCTGGCACAAGAATGCCAATGTAGCCCACGCATTTGATGTTTGGTTACTGAATCAGATGCCGGAACGTGGAATTTTTCCCGGAAATGGTTCACCGATCCGTGACGAGTTCAGGGCGAATCCCGGGGGGTATCAGACGCTCAATTTTCTCCCATCACTGGTGACGATGCTCTTCGGTTTGATGGCCGGTGAACTTTTACGGTCGACGCGGTCGGAGTCGGACAAATTGAAGTGGCTGGTGATAGCGGGGCTGGGAGGGCTGCTGGGCGGTTGGCTACTCGAGGTGACGGGGTTATGTCCGATGGTGAAACGCATCTGGACACCGTCATGGACCCTGTTCTCGACGGGGTGGTGCAGTCTTATTCTCGCGGTCCTTTATGGCATCATCGATATCAAAGGGTATCGCCGCTGGACGTTTCCCCTGGTGGTGGTCGGTATGAATTCAATCGCGATTTACGCCATGGATATGCTGTTGAAACCCTGGATGACGAAGACGTTGCAGACTCACTTGGGCGATCAGGTATTTGAGATTGCCGGCCCCGGGTATGCCCCGATGGTGCAGGCGATTCTGATCGGGTTATCCTTCTGGCTGATTTGCTGGTGGATGTTCCGCCAAAAGCTGTTCGTGCGGATATAGGAAACGCAGGACCTCGGGGAGGGACGACCGCTGTGTCGTATGTTTGGTGCTGGGAAATTAGGGAGCCGATGAGCCGCGGACCGGACGGAGCCGGTCCCTCCCAAAATATCGTGGCGGCTATCCCGTCATTTTGAGACGCGATGGTCGGCGAGGAAGGCTTCCTGTCGTTGGGTGGCTTGCTTGCCGTATTCGTTGAAAGGCATGCCCGCCAAGTCGGTGAGGATAGCCTGTAGGGTTTGTTTGCCGTTGATTTTTTTACCGGCGCGTTCCGCGAGGGTGAGTTTGGCGTAAATTTCGTTGAGCAGTCTGTTGCCGAACTGTTGATACGCGTCGATCATTACGTAGCGAAATCCCCAGCCATTGTTGTGGTGAAGTTTCGCCACTGATTCGGGTTTGTCTTGCGCCTCGCGTTTTTCTTTTGGGTTCCAGTTCAACAAATCGAGACCCGTGCCGAGAATACTGGGCGATTCGCCGAACCGTTTTCCGACCATGTGGAGATCGTAGATCTCTTCGGCTCCCTGCAGACGAATTGTAACCACATCGGAAAGAAACCGCGAGAACATGGCGTCGAAATATTTCCGATCAGAAACAGGAATTTTCTGCTTCTCAATAAATTCCTGACAGTCGGTGCGAAAGCCTCCGCGGAATCGGGTGTCTCGTCGCGCGACCCAACTGAACGGATCGTAGATATG
>CBFHXU010000021.1:0-17936 GCA_965659875.1 uncultured Opitutaceae bacterium | reverse complement strand
TGGCGACAAATGTCTGCTGCAACCGGAAGAGCTCCTCCTCCGTGATATTGCTATCGGAGTAAAAAATGGGGTAGGTCAGCTTTACCTCCTTGAAGGCATGAGGAGGCACGTTGCCCGGAAGACCTTGCTCGATGAGATGAAAGCCACGATTGGTGTCCAAGTTCAGGCCCTGATCCTTGTGCGTGATGAACGCGTTGTTGGGGTTGTTCGGATTGCGATGAAAGAAAACGTTCCATCGGGCCGTGACCCGGCGTTCCCACGTTTGAGATTCAGGGTTAAAATGGATGTCGACCGCATGTTTTGACTTAGGCTTGTTGGGGGCCGTTTCATTCAGCTGGTCGAGATCCCAAGCGATGAGGGAGTTTATCCGGAAAAACGGTTTATTGATGAGACGGGAGACGATTGCCTTCTCGCGACTCATCCAATCCGTGCGGTTCAGCTTGAACGTTTTGAACCCGAAAGGTCCTCCGATTTTGTTCATCTCCGTCTCAAACACGTCGCCCAGTTTGAGCCGGTATTCCATGTGTTTGTACTCATCGACGACCAGCTTCTTGTGATAGCCGAGTAACAGCTTGTTGAACGAGAGGGCAAAATCGATTACGACCGGGTGGTCTCCTTTATATTTTTTACCGCTGATTCCATCGATGATCGGAATCTCTCCACCGTAGACGGAGACGTTGAAGGCATCCATCATCAGGGCGCTGTCGCCCAGAAATTCGTCGTCGTTGTTTTGCGCGAAACCGGTGAGGCTCAATAGTCCACCCAGGAGGGCGGGCATAAGTCGGCGGACAGGAGTGAAATTGAAAAGCATAAGGAGGTTAAAAACCGCAGAGCGGTCGGGGATACTCTTCTATTGAAATTTCATTCCCCGGATACGAGCTGAATTTACTCAATTTGTTCAGAAAGGATGAGAGGGTGGAGCTTGATACCCTAGCATCCTCTGCCGGTCGACGACTCGGCGGTTCTCCTACTTGACCCAGTAAGATTCCGGTGGCGTGGATTGAGTGGGCAGCTCGCTACTCGCTACTTTTTCACTTATCTCCACTCACCCATTTCACCGCGTTGGTAAGAAGCGTTTGGAATTCGGGATGATCGTGGGTGCGTTCGTCGTGACCGATGGTGATGCCGACGACTCTCGAATCAGGATGATCGGTGATCCAGACCGCAGGGTGAGGTTTCTGGAATTTTTGGGAGGGCGAGGTTTCGGCCAAAACCGTTATCGGTGAGGTGCCTTCCGGGATTTCCTGCGGTCCCGAATTCATGTAGTAGAGCTCATCCACGACGGAGAATTTTGCCGCCACGCCTTTCATGATCGGATGATGGGGGCGGATCGCATTGACGTCGTAAGCCGCGACTTTGTCGTGACCACGGGAACCACCTCCTACGAGTTGGGCGTTAAGTTCCGGCCACTCTTTGTAGCCATACCAGGTGCCGGGGTGATGCATGATGATACCTTTGCCGGAGGCGGCGAATGCCATTAGGGCCTGTCGATATTCTGGGGTATCGAAAAATTTTCGATTTACGCTGATCAGCGCCACATCGGCTTCGCCGGAAGCGAGCGCTTCGGCGGCCTGGTCACGGTCTTCCGTGTAGTTCACGCTGAAGCCCGCGGCCTGGAGGAATGCGCGATCGGTGCCGCCGTAAAATTCGCCAAACTTGTGAGAGCTGCCGCCGCTGATCATGAGCACGCGGGTTTTGCCGGGCTCCCAGACAATGGGTTCTACTTCAGGCAGCGGGGCGTCACGCGGGCCACCGGATTTGGGTTTGGTATCGGTTGCGGTTTGTTTGGCGGGGGGCGGGGCTTTGGCGCTGGCGGAGATGTAGCTGATGAGATCGCGCAGGCCCGTCTCGCCCAAGGCATCGAAGCCTTCCGGCATCAGCGAGCGGCGGGTGTTTTCACGTTTGGTGATGTCGCCGGTTTTGATTTCGGTGTCCCCGCTTTGGTTGCGAATGGTCAGACCGGCAGTGGTCTCCCGGATGATCACACCCGAGTAGGTTTGGCCCTGTTTGGTCGTGATATTCCATTGCCAGTAGTTGGGTTCGATGGAGCGATTGGGATCCACGATGGCCTGCAATAATTCAGTGGCACCGTGGGAGCCGATTCCGGCTAGCGGAGGGCCCACGTCGATGGTTCCGATATCGCCAAACTTATGACAGATCGCGCAGGCGGCGACGAAGAGGTTTTTGCCGTTGGCGATGTCACCGGGCCGGCTGACCGCGGGCAAGAGTTTGGCCATCATGGCATCCTTCTCGGCGCTGGTTTCGATCGAGGGTGCGACCACTCTCGATGCCTTGCGATTGACATTGCGAACGGGATGTCGACGCAGGCGATCAATGTTGGCTGGGCCGAGAGCCAGCGGAGTGAGGCGGCTCTCTTCGAGGGCCTTCAACAGGGCCAGCGAGAACCCTTCGCGTCGGATGATCTCTTCGAAAACAGCGGCGGCCTTGGTGCTGATGAAGGTGTCGACGAGCAGCTCGGCGGCGGCGGGATCGGCAAGTTGGCCGACAGCACTTAAGAGCGCCTTTTGGTCGGCGTCGGCGATGTTGGGGTTGCGGAGGAGTCCCGCGATTTTGGAGAGAGCGGCATCGCGGGTTTGTGGGATGGCGAGCAGCGCTGCGACCGCCGCCTTGCGTTGGCTGTCGCTCAAAGGAGCGGATTCAAGATTGGCGAGAAGATCCTTTGCAACGGGTGTGATGGTTTCATTGAGCAGGCCGGTTTTGTCCCACACCGCCGCGAGGGAGAGGGCAGCGGTGGCCGTCATGGGCTCGGCAATCAGTTTCCGAAGATTGTCGGCAATCTTACCGTGGAGTTTCGGCAGATCATCGCCGTGCGTGGCGAGACCACTGAGGAGTTCGATGCGCAGCGGGCTGGGCGAGCGCGAGGCGGCTAGAGTGAGCGGGATTATGGTGTCGGCCGGAGCGTTTTCGGCCAAGGTGGTCACGAAGGAAGAAAGCCCGTCAGGGCTGCGTCGATTCAGAGCGGCGGTGATCCACTCGACGGGTTGAGCCGACGCGGCGGCGATGATGGCGGAGCGGGTCCAGTCGTCTTGCGCGGCGGCGTAGTGGGCCAGGGTTTCGGCGCGTTGATTGGCTGAATCGGCCTTCGCGGCCCGGTGGTAGCCTTCCATGGCGCGGCTGCCCATCCGAGGAGTGGCGGCGGCAACGCGGGGGTCGTCGGCGTGGTTTTCGCGGGCGAGGCGCAGGGCGGTTTTTTTGACGTGAGTGTTGGGGCTCGTCTTGATGGCTTTCAGCAGTCCGTCGAGGTCATTGCGATCGAGGTCCAGAGCGGGCAGGGTCGTGGCTTGCTTGTGGTTCACCCGCCAGATACGGGAGTGGTAGTGATCGCGGTCGGGCCGCACGGCGGCATTGGCGGGGCCATGTTGGGGACCACGGGTATCATTGTGGATTACGGCCTGATTGTAGAAGTCGACGAGGTAGAGGGCGCCGTCGGGGCCGACCCGATTTTCGATGGGTCGGAACCAGAGGTCGGTGCTGCGAATGAACTCGGTTTCCTCGCGACCCTTTTCTTTGGCGACGGTGTAGGTGACGCCGTCGGGTTTGACGAATTGGTGATGAACAATGTTCAGCGTCGGCTCGGTGGTGAAGTAGGAGTGGTTCCACCTCTCGGGCCAGGTGCCGCCTTCGTAGATGGCGGTGCCCGCCGCGGCGGTGAAACGACCGACCTGGTCAATCTGTACATAGGCCTGTTCCTCCCACTCCATGGCCGGGAATGTGCGGTGGTTCGTGATCATACCCTTCCATGAGGTGGTGCCGGGAATCTTGCCTTGAGCGAGTATCGACTCTGGCACGACAGAATGGAAGAACACGGTGCCGCTGGTGGGTTGCGTCCAAAAGACTTGTCCGTCCCACGTGATATCGAGGCCCCAGGAGTTACCGTTGCGGCTGTTGAATTGTTCGAAGGCAGAACCGTCGGGTTTGAAGCGGACGACTCCCGATCCGTCGCGGCCGAAGGCAGTTTGGCCATCGGGGGACGTTACGTCACCGGTGCTGTATCCATGGGTGGCATAGATCCACCCATCGTGTCCCCAGCGGAGATTGTTGATAAGCGAGTGGGTGTCGCGGGTGCCGAGTCCGGTGTAGAGTTTGGTGCGTTTGTCGGCGACGCCGTCACCGGTGGTGTCTTCGAGGAACCAAATGTCGGGTGAAGTGGCGGCGATGGCACCATTGCGATAGAGGACGAAGCTGGTGATGAGTTCGAGGTCATCGGCGAAGACGTGCTTGGCGTCCATGATACCGTCACCATCAGTATCGGTCAGGATGGAAATGCGATCTTCGGCGGGGCGATCGGTTTGGTGGGGTTTAAGCGTGCCGGAATCCTGCCAGACGGCGGATTCGGAGATGCGGCGACCGTTAGGATACTCGGGGGTTTCGCACACCCAGAGGCGGCCTTTTTCGTCCCAAGTGATGTTCATGACCTTCTCGATCAGGGGCTCGGCGGCGACCAGGGAGATATCGAACTCGGGATGCACTTCGAGTTTGGCGGCGGCTTTGGCGGGATGGATCGGACCGTCAGCGGGGTAGATGAGCGCGTCGCCGAGTTCGGAAGGGATACCGAGCTCGTCGACGTCGGTGCGACCTCCGGCCCAGGCGATACCGCGGAGGAGCACGGAGCGGTAGTTGGGGCGATTAAAATTCTCGTAGTGATGACCGGGAATGGAAACGAAGGCGCGGTAGGGTTTCTGGGCGTGGGGGCGGGTCATTTCGTAGGTCCAGATCTGTGGCTGGTGATCGTAGATGTTGACTGCCTTCTTGGTGGCGACCGCGGCGGCCGCGCGAGCTTGCGCCTCTTGGTTGCCGCGGCCTTTGGTGTCGATGGCCTTGGGGGTGTAGGCGGTGGCGAGGACGTGGATGTCAGCGGCGAGATCCATGTCGTAGTAGATCTCGTCGTCCATCGCCCAATTGGAAACATCGGTCGTGATGGGATGGTGACGATCGGCGAAATAGAGGTGCATGGGCGCCTCGAGCCACTTGGTGGTGCCCTTGCGCCATGAACCTCCGACGATGGACTTATACCAATCGGGGTCATTGGAAACGGCGCCGGCATGGATGGCTACGATGCCGCCGCCGCGAGAAAGATAGGCCTCCAGATTGGCACGGTCCGCGCCGGTGACGTCGCCGCCGTGGTCCCGGTGGAGAACCAGGACGTCGGTTTGGGCGAGTTGCGCGGCGGTGGGGAACGTGTCACCGCCGGTCGCGCGGGCGCCGCGGTCATTGAGGAGAGTGACCCAGTCCGCCAAGAAGCGAGGATGGTCATGCATGCCGGGACCGTGGGTCTTGGGGCCGGAGCGGATGTAGACGCGGAGGGGGTCGGTGGAGCTCGGCTGCGCCGAGAATGACCAATGACCAATGACCAATGACGCGAGGAAAAGGGTGGCGAGGCTAAGGAGTCGGTTCATGGGGAAAGGAGGGGGGTAATCAGGGGTGCGCTGAGACGGTAAGGGGTCCGCCGTCGCTGGGGCTTTGGCGGACAAGGAAAGTTATTCGTCGCGGGTGATGCAGGGGGGGAGGTCGGTGCGGAGGGTGGACCAAGGAGCCTCCGTTGACACGTCGTGGGGATCTTCGACGGTGGCCAAATCGTCGGGGAGATTGGCGGGGGATAGGATGGCGAGGAAGACGAGCGGCTCGTCGTGTGGGTTGTAGGTGGCGTGCACCATGCCAGCGGGGATGTGGGCGGTGTCGCCGGTTGTGAGCGTGCGGTGGTCTTGATCGACCCATTGCTCGGCCTGCCCGGAAATCACATAGATGAGTTCTTCGCGTTGAGGGTGAATGTGAAAGGGGTGGCAATGATGCGGTGGCATCGTCACGCGAACGGTCAGTAGTTTGTCGGCAGCGACGATATCGGGGCGACAGAGCCACTCCATATCGCCCCAAGGGCCGGCTTCACGGATGGCGTCGACGTTTTGGACGAATCGATTGGGGGGGGGGGAAGACATTGGAATGAAGCTGTGAGGCAGGATTAAGGAGAACGAAGAACGCGTAAGAGAACGAGGGGGAGAGAGGGACAGGATTGGGAGAAGATCAGGATGGTGGGATGCTCGCTACTCGCTACCCACTACTCGCTACTATTCCGAAACTCTCCGCTGGGGTTGAGGGATTTGAATTCGCGGGTGAGGTCGGTGAGAGACTTCTCCACCCCCATACGTTCGAGGCTGCTGGCACCGACGAAGCCGGTGGCGTCAGTATTGGCGAGGACGCGGCTGGCATCGGCGGGGGTGTTGATGGGACCTCCGTGGCAAAGGAAGAAAATGTCGTCCCGCACCGTCGATGCGGCATCGATAATGTCCTGGGTGCGCTTGATGGTATGGTCCCAGCTCACCAGGGCATCCTTCACGCCGATGCTGCCCCCGGCGGTCGTGCCCACGTGAGCGATGATGGCATCGGCGCCGGCTTTAGCCATCTCGATGGCTTCATCCGGCGAACCCACGTAGACGACGGAGAAGAGATCCATGCGACGGGCGAGGTTCACCATCTCGTATTCTTTCTGCACGCTCATGCCGGTCTCTTCGAGCACGCCGCGGAAGTGTCCGTCGACGATGGTGTGGGTGGGGAAATTGTTCACGCCGGAGAAACCCATCTCTTTCACCTTGCCCAACCAATGCCACATGCGACGACGGGGATCGGTCGCATGAACGCCGCAGATAACCGGGCATTCTTCGACGACCGGCAGGACTTCGTATTCACCGATGTCCATGGCGATGGCATTGGCGTCACCGTAGGCCATCATGCCGGCGGTGGAGCCGTGGCCCATCATGCGGAAGCGACCGCTGTTGTAGATGATAATGAGATCGGCGCCGCCTTTTTCGATGAACTTGGCGCTGATGCCCGTGCCGGCTCCGGCTGCGATAATAGCGTCGTTTTTATCGAGCGTGGCTTGCAGGCGTTCGCGAACTTCTTCGCGGGTGTAGGGATTACCGATTCCGGTCCAGGGGTTGGGCATAAATTATTTGGGTTGATGTGGGGAAGTCACGGAGGGCCCGGAGGCTGAGGGGTATTCACCGTCGCCGAGGCTTTGGCGGACAAAGAAAGAGAGGAAGATAGGTGGGGTTGGATGCGAGGGAAAGACCGGGCGGCCCACATTCAACCGATGAATTTCCACGTGACGATGTGTGAAATCTGGCCTGGACTAAAACGTTCCTCCACCGATGGGAGGATTTTTCTTCGTTCCTCATGAAACCCGACTGGCAAGAGACCACCATTGATGGCGCCCGCACGCGGCGATGGTCATTGGATGCGGGACAGTGCCCGGAGTTGAAGGCGTGTCACATCGCCTGGCTGGGTTTGGACTCGGTTTACTCGCCCTACCGTCGAGTCCGGTTGGCGCCGTCGGGCAGTTACTTTTTAGCGACCTTGGCCGGAGAAGGTCGGGTATGGCTGGAGGGGCGTTGGCAGAAGGTGACGGCCGGTTCGTTGTGCTTGGCTCCACCACGCGGACTCAATGCCTTCCATGCCGTCGAGTCTCAATCCAAGCCGTGGGAGATTGCGTGGATTCGCTACGATGAAGCGCCGTGGACCAAACCCCTGGTGGGGGCGGGGTCACCGTTACGATTGGGACAAGGAGCGGAGGAGTTCGGGCGGGTGCTGCGGGGACTGCGGGCGGAGTGGGAAGGTGATCGGGATGCGGATATGGTGCGTCATTGGGTGGCGCTGGCGCACGGACTGGCGCTGCGTCGATCGAGCGCGTGGCGCAGCAGTTCGCGCATTGCGGAGATGTGGGAAACCGTTGCGAGTGATCTCACGGTGGATTGGAAACTCTCCTCGTTGGCGGCCGCGTGTTCGGTCAGTGCGGAGCATCTGCGCCGGTTGTGCCGGAGTGAACTCGGGCGCACACCGATGGAGCATGTAACTTTTCTGCGGATACGTCGGGCCCAGGATCTGTTGGCGGCGACGGATGACAAACTGGACGCCATTGCTCCCCTCGTGGGATACCGCAGCGCGGAGGTGTTTTCCCGGGCGTTTATGCGCTGCACCGGCATGACTCCGACTCAGTTTCGCGACCGGCGAAATTGAGCGAGAGAAATAGAGTTTCAATTTTAAGCGGAGGATGGTTTTACAGAACCATGCCCCTGAAAATCCTACTTCCTGCCTTATTGGGATGCCTCTCCGCGGTTGCGGCGGTGGCCCAAGGTGAACCGAGCATTAGCCAAATCCCGTCCGAAGATCGGAAAAACACCCCGGGCCTCAATCCGGATTACCTGCTATATGCTCCCGTCGCAAAGCAGACGGGCAAGGTACCGCTGGTGATTTATTTGCACGGGGCCGGCGGAGTGGGTGATGACATTAATAAAATCAAGTCTCAGCCGGCACCCATCTGGAACGGGATTCAGGAATTTACCGGCACGCCCTGTTATCTGGTAGCTCCGCAATGTATGACCAAAGTCAATGCGGGCCCTCGTGGGGGTTGGCAGGTCGATGAGCTCAATGCGTTTTTGGAGCATCTCAAAGCTACCTTGCCGATTGACGATAAAAGAATCTATCTCACCGGAAACAGTATGGGAGGTTACGGTGCGTGGATGTGGGGAGGAACCGCGCCGGAACACTTCGCGGCAGTGGCGCCGCTGGTCGGGGGACTGGGTCCGGGCGGTCCGAAGGATGTCACGGATCGATTGGATGAATGGGCGGCCAACCTCGCGACGATCCCCGTTTATGCGTTTGTTGGAGGTAAGGACAACGTGGTCCCTCCGGATCGTTCCGAGCGGATGGTCGCGGCAATCCGTGCCGCGGGTGGCAAGCAAGTAAAGTTCAAGAACTATCCGGAAGAGGGGCACAATGTGCGGCGGATAATCTACACCACCGCCGAGTTCTACGACTGGTTGTTTTCCCACCAACGCGACTAGTTCGTCGCCCCTAAAGGTATTAGCGACTCAGTTCGTAGAGGGCGTAGCCCGCGAGGAGATTGCGAGCGAAGGTGCAGGGTGTTTTCCAGTCGCCGCGCAGATGGGTGCGGCGAGTGATGCGGTACCCCTGTTTAGCGCAGAAGGCTTCGAAGTCGGCCACAGTGGGGGGATTCGCCGGGCGGCTTTCCTGCCACGAGGTCGGATGAACTTCATTCTGGGGTTTGCGACCATAGAATACCGAATCCAGGCGATTTTTCCAGTAACCGTAGTTGGCGAATCCGACGGTGAGGGTGCGGCCTACGCGAAGCGCCTCGGCAATGACATCGTTGGGGCGATCCACCTCCTCCAACGTGCGTGAACAAATCACGTGGTCAAAGTGATGGTCATCAAATTCGGCCATGAATCCCATCATGTCACTTTGGTAGGCACTCAGGCCGCGTTTCACGCAGGCGGAAATTTTTCCGAAATCCAAATCGACGCCGATCCCGCGAGTCGACTTCTGCTGCATGAGTTCTTCGAGTAACACGCCACGACCGCAGCCCAAATCAAGCACGCAGGAAGACGGGGTCACCCAATCGGTGATGACCTGCAGGTCGACGGTGCGTTTGTTGGTTTTTAAGGACATCGAGTAATTACGAATTACGAATTACAATTTTGGATTGGATCGGTCGGAAAGGCAGGTGGGTTGATTTACAGAAGGTAACAAAGTTAATGAAGAAGGGTTTGAAATTGTCGGATTGGTCGTGCTGAAGGTGGTAAACTTTGTTCTCTTTGTTTCCTTCTGTAAAAAAAATGGCGGTGGAGTGGTTTCGTGTCGTTCGCGTGTTTCGTGGTCGCCCTCAGTTCGCGAGGAAGTCGCGGACCAGATTGTAGAGTTCGGGGGATTCGAGCAGGAAGGAGTCATGGCCGAGATCGGTGGTGAGTTCGGCGTAGCTGGCTCGTTTGCCGGCGCGGAGGAGCGCCGTGGTGATGGCTCGGTTTTGATCCACGGGGAAGAGCCAGTCACTGGTGAAGCCGACCACGAGAGTGGAGGCCGTGACGGGCGCGAAGGCGGCTTCGAGCGAGCCGGGCCCGGCGGCGAGATCGAATTGATCGAGGGCTCTGGTGATGTAGAGGTATGAATTCGCATCGAAACGATTGGTGAAGCTCTTGCCTTGATAGCGGAGGTAACTCTCCACTTCGAATTGCACGTCGAACGCGCCGGTGGACTCCTTGGAACTCGTGACGGTGCGACGGCCAAACTTACGGGCCATCGAGGCATCGCTCAAATAGGTGATGTGTGCCATCATGCGGGCGATGGCCAAGCCGACACGGGGGCCTTCGGCGGCGGCGTAGTTGCCTTCGTTCCAGTCGGGATCCTGGAGAATAGCCTGGCGTCCGACTTCGTTGAAGGCGATGGCTTGTGCGCTCTCGCGGGCGGTTGTCGCCATGGCAAGAAGCTTGCGCACGAAATTGGGAAACGTGATGCCCCATTCGAGCACCTGCATGCCGCCCATGGAACCGCCGACCACGCCGTGCAATTGGGTCACGCCGATGGCCCGCAACCAGCGCTCCTGGGCGCGCACCATGTCGCGAATGGAAACGATGGGGAAATTGACGCCGTAGGGTTGGTTGGTCTCGGGATCGATCGAGAGAGGGCCGGTGGAGCCCTGGCAGCCGCCTAGCACGTTGCAGCACAGCACAAAGTAGCGGTTGGTATCGAGGGCCTTGCCCGGACCGATGATGTTGTTCCACCAACCCACCTTGCGGTCGGACAGGCTGTGAAAGCCGGCGCAGTGATGATCTCCGGACAGCGCGTGGCAGACCAGAATGGCGTTGTCGCCCGCGGCATTGAGACGGCCATAGGTTTCGTAGCGCAGGGTGAAACCGGGAATGGTGCGTCCCGACTCGAAGGTAAACGGCTCGTCCGACACGTAGTCCTGAGGCACGACCAAACCCACCTCGCCGGGTTCGGCGGGTAGGGCATCGATGCTGTCGGTGTCGGAATCGTTCATGAGTCGGAAGAGAGACGTTAGAAGAAAGAAGGGCTAAGTAAGAAGGAAGAAGTTTGGGGAATGAATTACTTGGAGGGATTAATTTACAGAAGGAAACGAAGGTAACCAAGCCATTCAGGTGAAGCGTCTTAGCGGCAGTATCGTTTTACCGGAAATAGGAGAGGGATGGGAGACGGTAGGGTGGTGGGTGGTGCGTCAGCACTTTGTTGGCTTCGTTTCCTTCTGTAATGATTTCATTGGATTTGCAGTTGGTGGGTTCGTTGACAGGGGAACAATCGGTCGTAGGGTCCGCTCATGTTACGTCTCGCCCGCCCCTTGGTAATTTTCTTCGGGCTGCTCGCCCTCGTCATGCAACTTAACGGACAAATTGATCGCATCGCCAGTCGCTCCTTCGCCACCCGTGCCGAGGTCATAGCTCAGAATGGCATGGTTGCCACCAGCCAGCCCCTCGCTGCACAAATCGGTCTCGATGTGCTCAAGGCCGGGGGAAATGCCATCGATGCGGCCATCGCGACCAATGCGGCCCTCGGATTGATGGAGCCGACCGGCAACGGGATTGGCGGCGACCTGTTCGCGATTGTCTGGAGCGCGCAGGAACAAAAACTCTTCGGTCTTAACGCGTCGGGCCGTTCGCCGCTGGGGTTGAGCTACGACGGGATGCGCGCCGAGTTGAAGAAGCTGGGGGTCGATAAAATCCCGTCGCGCGGCATGCTCCCTATCTCGGTTCCAGGCACCGTGGATGGTTGGTATGAGCTGCACGGCAAATTTGGAAAAATGCCAATGAGCGAGATCCTCGCGCCGGCCATCCGTTACGCGGAGGAGGGGTTCCCGCTCACCGAGCTGATCGCCTATTACTGGAAATTCGCCTTTTACTACGAAGACGTCCCGGGGGCGGCGTATGAAACCTGGATGCCGGGCGGCGTTGCACCCAAGAAAGGGGAGATCTTCAAAAACCCGGATCTCGCTCACACCTACCGCCGCATCGCAGCCGGCGGGCGTGATGTATTTTATCGCGGCGAAATCGCGGACGAGATTGATGCCTTCATGCGGGCCAACGGTGGCTTTCTTCGCAAAGCAGATCTCGAGGCCCACACTTCGACTTGGGTGGATCCGGTATCGGTAAACTATCGTGGCTATGACGTGTTTGAGCTGCCCCCCAACGGTCAAGGCATCGCGGCTCTGCAGATGCTCAATATTCTCGAGGGCTTTGATCTGCGCAGCATGGGTTGGCACTCACCGGAAGCGCTGCACGTGATGATCGAGGCAAAGAAACTCGCGTTCGAAGATCGGGCCAAGTTTTACGGCGATCCTGAGTTTTCCGACATCCCGCTTGAATGGTTGTTGTCCAAGGAATACGCCGCCGAGCGTCGCGCCTTGATCGACCTGGAACGCGCCGCGAGTCGCGTTGATGCGGGCAATCCCGCGCTGCAACAAGGCGACACGATTTACCTCACGACGGCCGACTCCGAAGGCAACATGGTGTCACTGATCCAGAGCAATTATCGCGGCATGGGTAGCGGTGTGATGGTGCCGGGACAGGGTTTTGGGTTCCAGGATCGTGGCGAAATGTTTGTTTTTGATCCACGCGATCACGCCAACGTTTATGCGCCGGGCAAACGACCGTTTCACACCATCATTCCTGCCTTCGTGATGAAGGACGGGCAGCCGTGGATGAGCTGCGGGTTGATGGGGGGCGCGATGCAGCCACAAGGCCATGCGCAGATCGTGATGAACCTGGTAGACTTTGATATGAACCTTCAGGAGGCAGGTGACGCCGCGCGGTGGCAGCACTATGGATCGACGGACTACGACAAACCGCAGATGACCGATGGCGGCTACGTGACGGTGGAATCGGGCGTGCCGTTCGAATCGGTCAAGGCACTCGAAAAATTACGTCACGACATGCGGACCGACACGGGTGGTTACGGTGGTTACCAAGCCATCCGCTGGGACGCTGAAAACAAAGTCTACATCGGCGCCAGTGAAAGCCGCAAAGACGGCCATGCCGTGGGGTATTGATCTTTGCATGGACTCCCTCGGGACTTCCCTCCATTCTTAGAACCTAATGCGTAATCTCACGGGCTCTTTTGCGAAACGATGGTATAGCTGGCGAGCTGATCCCGCTAAGGCAAAGATCGAGTTCAGCGACGAGTATTGGGACGAAGAAGACGAAGGGATTCGTTCGATTCCTTGTCGAAAATGCCCCAAATTCGATGCGGCAAACGAAACCTGTTCGGTGCCCTTCGGCACGACCTTGCGCAAATGTATCGTAGCTTCGATTGAGTCGCACTTTCACAGCTGTAAGGATCACTCCGTGCTGGAAATCGGGTTCGGCCACTTTTGGCTGCCGCGCAATTTGATCCGACGCAGTGGTGGCATGTGGACGGGCATCGAACCGCGGCAGAAAAACAAAGCTGCACTGGGCAAAGGCGGTCATGGCCAGGCCGGTGATATTCCCTTTGCGGACGATACATTTGACATGATCTACGGCATCCAGTCCCTCGAGCACTGGGCGCAAGGTTACAAAACGGTGGCGAAGGGATACTCCTACGAAGATTACATGCGGGAGGTGCATCGGGTGCTGAAGCCGAGGGGCAAGGTATATTTCGATGTGCCGATTCATGATCACGGCCACGAGATGTTTATCATGGGCGACTTCGATCGCATCCGCGGTCTGTTTGATCCGACCGGTTGGCAGGATGTGTTATTGGAAAAATGGCGCGAAGACCACGAGCCTTTGCCGGTCCAGCGACCGCGTCCGCGCAAGGTCAAGGAGTGGCAGGAGGAGATTGTCAGTTATTCGTCGGCGGAGGTGGATGAAATCCGCTCCGAAGGAATCGCCTACATCATGACGATCACCGCGAAAAAGGTTTAGGCGAGGTCCTGCCAGAGCGGGAGGCTTTCCGATTGCGGATCGCATCACTTGGCCGTTGAGTGGAGGCTCGTAATGAGAATTTTTCTGCTACCCCTGTTCCTCGTTTCGCTGCTTGGGATGGCGAGAGCGACATCAATTGAATCGCCGTCCCGTCCGCCCAATGTGCTGTTTGTGGCGATCGATGATTTGAACGATTGGATTACACCATTTGGTGGACATCCACAGGCGATCACGCCGAACCTGGAGGCATTTGCGAATCGGGGGGCGATGATCTTCCAGAATGCGCATTGTGCGGGTCCCGTTTGTGGTCCGTCGCGGTCGGCGTTGTTGTCGGGTTTCATGCCCAGCACGACCGGGCTCTATGGTAACGCTCAGAACATGCTGCACTCGGAACTCGTGCAAACGCACGCGACTCTCCCCGAGTATTTTGCCAAGAACGGTTACCACACCATTTCGCGCGGGAAGATCTTTCACGCCCACGCTTCGAAAACCGGCCGGGATGATGGCCAATGGGCATTTGAGGAATGGCTGCCGCGCACCAAGGGCATTGGCGTGGACCGCGCCAAATTGTATTCGCGCAATCAGAATATCATCAATGGACAACCGGGTCCGCCGTCCGAATACACGAAGCGCGGCGGTTCGGAGTTTGCGTGGGGACCCACGAAGGGACCAAAGGAAGAGACCGGTGACTACCGCAATGCGCAGTGGGCGGCGGAGCAATTGCAACGCGACTTCGACCAACCGTTTTTTATGGCGATCGGGTTCAGTAAACCGCACCTGCCGTTTTATGTGCCGCAGGAGTTTTTTGACCTGTATGCAGAGGTCGACGTGAAGGCGAATCCGATCAAGCGAGATGATCTGGATGATATTCTAAAACCGAACGGGCAGCCCAAATTTTTGCCCACCGACGATTTTCTATGGCTTGAGGAAAACGACCTGATTGATGAAGCGACGTATGCGTATCTTGCGGCCGTGAGTTACGCGGATGCGTGCCTGGGAGTTTTACTCGAAGCGCTCGAAGCGAGCGAACATGCAGACAATACGATCGTAGTCGTGTGGGGAGATCACGGATGGCACCTGGGCGAGAAATTGCGCTATCGCAAAGCGGCCGGTTGGACGGAAGCGACGCGTATGCCTTTGATGGTGCGGTTGCCGGGAATGGAGGAGCGCCAAGATACGCGACGTGCGGTGAACCTCATCGATCTCTATCCGACATTGATAGACCTGTGTGGCTTGCCGGAGAAACCGGAACTGGATGGGCGTAGTTTTGGCCCGGTGCTGGCGGAACCTGGCGTGGCGTGGGATTATCCGACGATGACCGTGCTTAAGGAAGGAGGGGCTTCGATTCGCGATGAACGTTGGAGTTATATCCGTTACGATGATGGCACGGAGGAGGTCTACGACTTGGCCCACGATCCATTCGAGTGGTCGAATCTCAGTGCGCGGCGCGCCGCGGAAGTGGCCGCGGCGGTGGAGCGGTTGAGTCGGGTGATTCCGAAGGACTTTGCCCCGACCGTGCGTAGTTCGAAACTTTCGGATACGGATAAAAATTCCGAGTGGGCGAAACGCATTGATCCAACGCTGAAGCCGAGACGGATCTTGGAACAGCTGCAATAGGCCTGATTGCCCACGGATCACACGGAGAGGCCCCGCTGTTTTTTAACCACGAAAGGTGGGTGCCAGAAGTCAGGATGGTTTTTTGCCACAAAATGCACAGAAGACACAAGACGGTGAGGCAGCTGAGCGCGTGAATATAGAGTGAAGGGTTACAATATTTTTGTGCATTATGTGCCTTTTGTGCCTATTCTTCCTCCTATGAATGCTCTTCGAATTGGTCATATTCAGCTTGCGATGCCGCCGAACGGAGAGGGCGAGGCGAGAGCTTTTGGGGGGACTTGTTGGGTATGACAGAAGATGTAAAACTGGAGCCTTTGGCCAGTCGTGGAGGCTGCTGGTTTCGTGACGGTCCGGTCTGATTGCACGTCGGCGTCGAATCGAATTTATGCGTAGGGGCGACGGTTTTTAGGAGCGGCAGGTGCTGTGTTTCCTCTGGCCGTGACCAGCGAGAACTTCTGTTTTGGGACTGATTTTATCGCAACTGAGTCGCGTGATTAGGTCGATGCTTTGCGGTATTTGAGGGGGAGGGTGCCCATGTGGTTTTTGAATTGGCGGATGAAGGAGCTGTGGTCGTAGAAGCCGCACTCGAGGGCGATCTCCGTGATGTTTCGATTGGTGGAACGCAAGAGATCGGCCGCGATCAGGACCCTTAGACGTTGGATGTATTCGCGGGGACTGATGCCAAACCGCTCCCGGAAGCGGCGTTCCAAATGGCGTTGTGAGATCCCCGCCTGGGTGGCGAGGGCGGGCACACTCAGGTTTTGCGTGACGTCGTTCTTGATCAGATTGACGACCTGGAGAATGGGATCGTCCGCATCGCCCAAGGTCCGTTCGTAGTTTTGAATGAGTCCACAGATTGCGGCCACTTCGCCTTGATGGTCGAAGATGGGGTATTTGTTCGTGATGAACCACTCCGGTAGACCATCCCGGGCGGGGAAGAGTTCGACCAGGTTCATCAGAGGCTGACCCGTGACGAAGACCGTGTGGTCATCTACCGCGAATTTATCGGTCATGTATTTGGGGAAAATGTCGACATCGAGTTTGCCCGCGACCTCTTCGACGGAGCTTAGCCCGCAATGTTCCAGAAAGCGCTGATTGCCCAGAAAGAGACGTCGATCGCGGTCCTTCGCAAAGAACATCACATTGGGGATGTGTTCGAAGAGACGGTAAAATCCGCCTCCGAATTGGTAAGAAGAGATGCGAGAATCGAGTGAGGTGATGGCGAAAAAATACCAATTTTAGCCCAAATAATACAAGCTGAATCACCCGATTTGGAGTAGGGTAGGAAGGTCGAATCTACCCCTCCTCAATCAAGGATCCGACTCGAGTGGCCACTCGGTTATTTTTCTTCTCAACCCCATAATTCTACCCCGTGTCTGACAAAATCAATGTCGCCCTGGTTGGCCTTGGCTTTGGTGCCGAGTTCATTCCGATCTATCAAAAACATCCGCAGGCGAACATTGCCGCGATTTGCCAGCGCAACGAAGAGTCGCTGAACAAGATCGGCGACGAGTTTGGTATCGAAAAGCGCTACACGTCATATGACGAGTTGTTGGCTGATCCGGAGATCGATGCGGTGCACATCAACACCCCGATCGGCAGTCATGCGCCGCAATCAATTGCCGCGCTCAAGGCCGGCAAACACGTCGCCTGCACCGTGCCGATGGCCACGACGGTGGAAGAGTGCCGCGAGATTTGTGAGCTCTGTGAATCGACCGGCCTGACCTACATGATGATGGAGACGGTGGTCTACAGTCGTGAGTTTCTTTTTGTGAAGGAGCTCTTCGACCAAGGGGAACTGGGTCGCATTCAGTATCTGCAATCGAGTCACCAACAGGACATGGACGGGTGGCCGAGTTATTGGGATGGGCTGCCGCCGATGCACTATGCAACGCATTGCGTGGGGCCGGTGCTGGCGCTGCAACGCAACCGCGCGGAAACGCTGTCGTGTTTTGGGTCGGGCCGGATCAACGAAGAGATGATTCCGATCCATGGTTCGCCGTTCGCCATCGAGTCCTGCCAAGTGACGTTCAAGGACTCGGATGTGTCGGCGCGCATCATTCGTTCCCTCTACAATACCGCCCGGCAATACCGCGAGAGTTTTGATGCCTACGGTTCAAAGAAGAGCTATGAGTGGCCGCTCGTGGAAGGCGAAGATCCGGTGATCCATACGATCGGAAAGCCTGAGCCGGAGATTCCGGAAAAGGTCACGGTGCCGGACTACGCCCACCGATTGCCGAAGGAGATTCAGCCGTTTACGGGACGCGGGGTTTACGATTCGGGAGACAACCAACACCTGTCGTTTACTCAAGGCGGTGGACACGGTGGATCACATCCGCATCTCGTGCATGAATTCGTGAGTGCGCTGTTGGAGAAACGTGCACCCTATCCGAATGCACCGGAATCGGCCAACATCACGTGTGTTGGTATCCTCGCCCACGAATCCGCGATGGAAGGCGGAGCCTTGAAACGTATGCCGGAGTTCACCCTGAAGTAGAAGTGTCGGAGATCCGCCGTCGTGCCTTTGGCTCTATGGCGAGACATGGGATGAAAACGAAAACGAGAACGAGAATGAGAATGAGAACTATTATGGGG
>CBFHXU010000020.1:0-27500 GCA_965659875.1 uncultured Opitutaceae bacterium | reverse complement strand
TGCTCTTCCCTCCAGACTCCCTGCCCGCCGGCCCCACCCTTCCCGTCAAACGGGAACTAAGCCTATCCATCGCCTCGTATTGGGATGTATCCTCAGCTCATATTTACATGCTTCAGATCAAGTTTTGAGCCGAGCTAAACGCATGCTTCCCCCTCGTAAGTCGGAGCGTAGTTCTCTTCCTGTAACTGAAAGTCGAGTTTACTGAAACTGACCAAAAATGGCAAAAATGGCCCATTTTTTTCTCAAAACCGCTATATTTTTGCAATATTTGCTTAAAAAACAGGGATTGCACCATTAAGGTTAATTCTTTTTGAACGCGTTGACGTGATCGGTAACTAACCCCGAAACACCGCAGCTAACTTCAACAAGGCATCTCTTGGATATTAAACAAATCAAGCAAGTCATCGAACTGATGAAACGCGCTGAACTCAATGAGTTCGCCGTAGAAGAGGAAGGATTCAAATTAAAGATCCGGCGCGGTAACAGCGGACGGGGAAAGGCGAATCAACAGGGTTCGATCCCACCTTTTGTCGTGGCCACCGAGCCGGCCTCCCACGCTACCATGCCCGCCGTCCCAGTTGCCTCGGCCCCCGCAGGGGTAGCTCCGACCGCAGCAGCTTCCGCCAACGAAGACGAAGCGGGATTCTCTTTCATCAAATCTCCTATGGTTGGAACGTTCTATCGCTCTCCTTCTCCCGACTCGAAACCGTTCGCTGAAGCGGACACCAAAGTCGCCGAAACAACGGTAGTCTGTATCGTGGAAGCAATGAAGATCATGAACGAGATTCAAGCCGAGGTAAAAGGAACCATCGTCGAGATCTTGGCTGAAGACGGCGACCCGATCGAATACGGTCAAAAGCTGTTCAAGGTCAAAACCGGCTAGAAACTCATTTCGTTTTCTCACGCTATAAATTCCGTCGAGACCGGAGTGTCATTCCGGACCTCGACACCATACTTCTACCCGCATGATTCAAAAGATCCTCATCGCCAATCGCGGTGAAATCGCTCTCCGCATCGTTCGCGCTTGTCGCGAACTCGGGATCAAATCTCTCGCCGTTTACTCCGAGGCTGATGTGCAGTCGCTGCACGTGCAGCTCGCCGATGAAGCAATTTGCATTGGCGGACCCAAAAGCGCTGACAGCTACCTTCGAGCAGATCGGATAATCGCCGCGGCCGAAATCGCCGATGTGGACGCGATCCATCCGGGATTCGGCTTTCTGTCGGAAAACGCGGAGTTCGCCGAACAATGCGAGTCCTGTAACATCAAATTCATCGGTCCTCCATCCGCCGCGATTCGCAACATGGGGGATAAGGCTGTCGCCAAGGAAACCGTTAAGAAGGCGGGAGTTCCCGTCGTCCCCGGTTCTGACGGTCCGGTCTCCAACGAAGATGACGCGGTGAAACTTGCCCGGGAAGTCGGCTATCCGGTAATCATCAAAGCCGTTGCCGGAGGCGGCGGACGAGGCATGCGGGTGGCGCATAATGACGTTTCGTTTGCGAAAGAGTTGCGCGTGGCCAGCAACGAAGCCGAGAAGGCTTTTGGTAACGGCGACGTCTATATCGAAAAGTTTGTAGAAAACCCGCGTCATATTGAGTTTCAGGTTTTAGCCGATTCGCATGGCAACGTCGTGCACTTGGGTGAACGCGATTGTTCGATTCAACGGCGGCACCAGAAACTGATCGAAGAGGCTCCTTCCCCGTTCTTGATTGATAAGCCCGAACTCCGCGAGGCCATGGGGGCAGCGGCAATCAACGCCACCAGAGCCGCCGACTATGAGAATGCGGGCACGGTAGAATTCCTCGTGGATGCGAAAGGAGATTTCTATTTCATCGAGATGAACACTCGAATTCAGGTAGAACATCCCGTGACCGAAGAAGTCACCGGCATCGATCTGATCAAGCAACAGATCCTCATCGCGAACGGTGAAGAATTGCCCTTCCGCCAAGAAGACATCACGTACGAGCGACACGCGATTGAGTGCCGAATCAACGCCGAGGATCCGGCCCGCAATTTCACGCCTTCCCCCGGGACGATCGGACTTTACTACTCGCCCGGCGGTCATGGCGTCCGCGTCGACAGCCACGCCTACTCGGGATATCAGATCCCTCCGTATTATGATTCCATGATCGGCAAACTGATCTGCTACGGCAAAACACGAGAAATCGCGGTGGAACGCACCTACCGCGCTCTAAGTGAGTATCTCATTCGCGGGATTAAAACCACGATCCCGTTGCACAAAGCGATCATGCAGGACCCCGTTTTCAAAGAAGGAAAGGCCACCACCGCCTATATGGAGGACTTCCTGAATCGCACGACTACCGACATGTTCGATTGATCGGGAACGCCCAAACGGCGCCTCCCGTCCCGCAACAGATTCAAGTCCGGTTAAGTCTCAGTCTTGCCACAACGGGCCGAGGCACTTAGAACTCCGCGCTAATGCAGCCCGAGTTCCCATCTCCTCCCCGTTTTGACGACCAACCCGATCTTGGCGACATCAAGATCAATCACAATGTCATCGCCGGGATTGTCCGCCTCGCCGCGTTGCAGGTGAAAGGTGTTTCCGGAGTCGGTGGCGGGATCGTCGATGGCATCGGTGAGATCTTCACCAAAAAAGACGCGGACAACCGCGGCGTGCGCGTGAACGAATCGGAAAACGGCGAGTACGAGATCGAGGTCCGACTCATCGTGGTTTACGGTTCCGAACTCGGCCAGACCGCCTATGATGTCCAGATAGACGTGCGCAAACAGGTGATGGCCATGACCGGTAAAGAGGTCCGCAAAGTCGACGTGATTATCGAAGGTGTGCGCATCCCCGGAGACGCCAATCAATCTGAAGACGACCTTTGGCCCGACAACGTCGCCACTGATTAAGCCCAACTCCCCGCATTTTTAAGGTGAATTTCCTATCCGACTATTGGTTCAGTTTTCCATCATCTACGATCGTCGTCGGTGGTGCTCTGGCCCTGTTGCTCGTGCTGATCTTTTTGCGTCAGCCGCGCTCCTTGCCTCTCGCTTCGAACGAAAGTGGCCAGCTGCTGATTTCACGCCGGGCACTTCATCGCATGGTGGAAGCATGTTGTGAACAAGTTCGCGGCGTCGCCTCGGCCAACGCATCCATTCGTATCCGTGGAGATCAGTTCAACACACATTTGCGCTTGAAAATTCGCCCCGAAGCAAAACTCGATGCGATCCAGGGCTACCTCTCTCAGGAAATCACCTCGATCTATCGCGAAAACCTCGGACTCACCTCGGAGATTGGTCCCATCGAAATCAAGGTAGTTGGAGTCATCCCCTCCGAACCAGGATTCTGAGCCAGCTCTCCGCTATGGGTGAATCGGGGGTAAAACCAGGTTTCACCGGATAAATTCGCCCTCGCGCTAACCCGACCCGACTTCAACCAGGCACACCATGGGATTCGATATCGCTTTCGTAGAATCGGAGTTTCCGTGGTTCTTCCCCGTCGTGACATTCATTTTTGGAGCGATGATCGGAAGTTTTCTTAACGTCGTCATCTACCGGGTCCCCGCCGGGAAATCGATCGTCCGCCCCGGCTCGCACTGCCGTTGCGGCCAACCCATCGCGTGGTATGACAATATGCCCATTTTGAGTTGGCTGATCCTGCGAGGGAAAGCCCGCTGCTGCGGCAGCCCCTATTCCGTCCGCTACGCATTGGTCGAGGCGCTCACAGGATTTCTTTTTCTCGGTTGCTGGATCGCGCATCCTCCGCTGATCGCCCTGTCCGGGATGATTCTGATCAGCCTCTTGGTGGCTGCTACCTTCATCGACTTGGATCACATGATCATCCCCGACGAGATCACGATTTGGGGCACGGTTGCCGCCGTGCTGATCGCGGCCTTCATTCCAAGTCTACATGGACACGAAACAGGGCCCTTATTCCTTCTGGCCAGCATTCGATCCACTTTCAGCGCCATGATCGGAGCACTCATCGGTTCGGGCGTCATCTTGTGGATTGGTTTATTGGCCGAAGCTATCCTCAAAAAAGACGCGATGGGGTTTGGGGACGTCAAATTTATGGGACTCATCGGAGCCTTTCTCGGATGGCCGGGCGCGATCTTTACCATTTTCGGTGGCGCTATGGTCGGTACAGCATGGTTCGCGATTGCGACCATTATCGGCAAAATTACCGCCAATAAATCTACCGCCGCGCTCAGGGCGGAGACCCCCGAAGGCGAAGAAACCGAGTTGGCCATGGGGGCCCAGGTCCCCTTCGGACCCATGTTGGCGATCGCGGCCGCCATATACCTTCTGCTCGGTCACCGCTGGGTGGATCCCTTCGTCGCGGAGTTGCTCAGGATCTGGTAGGACGTGTCACGTCGCTCGGTCACTCAACCGAAACTCCCGCCGGATTAAAAACCCGATCATCCTCGGTATACGCCACTCGGTCCGGACCCGCTGATCTAAACTCCATATTATCACCCGATATTTGATGGAAAATAAAGGGCGACCCCCAGCGATCACACAACTCCCCGGCTACGTTGATCGCAGGATGATCGGCCGGAATCAGGTTCAGCCGCAGCTTGTTTCGGCCCGTAAGTGAGGCCGTGATTTCGACATTCAATCCCACGGGATTACCTTGTCCGGGAAAATTGGTCTGCCACGCAGCCAATACCTCATCAATAATACCAAGGTCCCGTTCGATACTTCCCCCGACTTGATTGAGTCCTTCCCCCACGAGTCCGACCAAAGGATCATTTGCGGGCAGAGTCAAAAATCTGAGATCTTCCTCCACCACTTCGCGAACCAAATTGGGCGCCACGCTGGCCGCTTTCGTCGGCTCCGATTTTTCCGGAACAAACGCGGGCGTCCCGGGCGCAGGTCCTGAGCG
The DNA here is from genome assembly GCA_965659875.1 of uncultured Opitutaceae bacterium. Classification (GTDB taxonomy): domain Bacteria; phylum Verrucomicrobiota; class Verrucomicrobiia; order Opitutales; family Opitutaceae; genus Actomonas. Next base: position 22,653 of record CBFHXU010000020.1, on the reverse strand, counting down.
CCATATTCCGATCACCAATACCGCGATAACCACCACCGCAACGATCGCCGATCGTCGGGGACTCATAACATGAAGCCGAGGTCGGGTTGGGCAAATCGCCCGATATTGGGCAGCACCACCGGGAGGTTACTGTCGCTCACGCCAAACCACTTGGCCAAAGTCGCAGCATACTCATCAACACTGGTGGTGGGAATCCAGCGACCGCGACGGGTATCATCCGGTCCGCCGATTTCGAGCGTCGGCATCGTGCCATAAATATCACCACCACGCACCGCTCCACCCATGATCATATGATGACTGCCCCAACCATGGTCGGAACCGTCACCATTGGTGTTGTAGGTCCGCCCAAAGTCGGAAGCCGTGAACGAGGTAACGTTATTCTGACAACCCAGTTCGACCGTCGCGTCGTAGAACGACTTCATCCCGTTGGCGACATCGCCGAGTAGATTCGCGTGGGCTTCAATCTGGGTATTGTGCATGTCCCAACCGCCCAACCGGGCGAAAAAGACCTGGCGCTTCAGTCCAAACTGGGGTGCGACAGAAATCAACCGGGCGATCATGGACAGTTGATCACCCAGCCGCCCTTCCGGGAACTCCGTGGCCAAGGTGGGCGCACTCTCCAACGCCGCACCCAACAGGGCACTCGTATCAATCGCATCCGTCGTGATATCGCCAAACGCGGTTTGAAACAGGCTCTCATTTTCCTGCCCGAGCACGGTTTTAAGCGCCTCCAGCCGAACTTCACCCGCCGCATTGTTGGTTCCGCTGACATTCACGACTCCCGTGCGATTCACCGCAAATTGAGAAACCGCCTTGCCCACTTGGAACGAATTTTGGCCATCCAAACTGATCGACATCGAAAGGCTCGGATTCTCATTAAATGCATTGGTCAGATCGGCCAGTCGACCTCCCCATCCACTGGTAAACGCTTGGTCCGGTACACTGCTTTGCCACTGCACCTGCTGGTTATTGTGGGAAAAGAGCTGAGGGGGCAACGGAACCGAATCCGCCTCATACTGCGCCTTTGTCGTGGGTACAATCAAGGTGCCCACATTGGCCAGCAACGCCACCTGCCCCGAGCCAAACAGGGACTGAATCGGGGCCATCGATTCATGCAAACCGTAGCTGCGGCCATCCGTGGAAAGGGGCGTGATCGGCAACAACATATCTCGCGGCAAGGCCAAGCTCGTCCGTTCCGCCGCATATCGTGCGTATCCCGAAACATCATACGGCACGATCATGTTGCTGGCGTCGTTGCCGCCCTGGAGGAAAAGACATACCAGCGCTTTGTAGTCATCTCCGGCGCTGTCACCGGCGACCGCGCCCATGACCCGCAATTGCGCCATGGCGGATAGGAGTCCGGTGGATCCTACCGCCGCACAACACGAACGGATAAATTGCCGCCGGCTAAAGTCGTTAGAAAAATTCGAAGTGCTCATGGGGGTAAATGAAATTAGCGTTGAATGGCAGCTTCGGGAATCGACATCGCCAGATGCACCATCGCCCGAATTTTGTTCACCGCAGAGGTGTTGCTCGGCAACGCGTTGTAAGCGGCCTTCAGGTTCGTGACGGTCAGGGCGGAGAACTGGTTGGCCGCCAAATGCAGGTTGAGCGTCGCAATCAGTTGATCCGGGTCATCCACCATGCTCATGACGGGATCAAATCCCATCCTCACTCCTCCCGGAGTGCCATAGATGTGATTATAATACATGTTCGAAGCCGTGATCGAGGTGGTATCCGTCATGATTTGGAACTCGGGCGCAAACAGTCCCGCCCCGGCGATCGATCCGGGTCGCGTGTAATCGGGTTCAAAGTAGTTGAATACACTCGGTGCCCGCAAGGGCTCCTGGGCAAGGAGTCCTTCCATGCCTCGAATATCCAAGCGGCCATCGTCCGCCGATACCGGCAACAGGCGGAATAGCCCCGTTAATCGCAATATGGGCTCCTTGAGTTTTCCGAACGATCCGGTGGCGGCCAGTTCCGTCGAACGCGCTTCGTAATCGGTCAGGATAGCCCGCACCACCGCGCCCAAGTCGCCGCGTTGGCCCGATCCATTGTCCGCAAATTTCTGGGCCACCCGATAAATATATCCCGGGCTGGGATTACTGGTCACCAAACGTTGGATGAGTCGACGGGCGATAAACGGTCCGGTATTCGGATGCTCGAACAACGTATCCAAGGTATCCCGCAAATCCGCTTCGCCCCCCTGCCCCGCCGGTAATACCCGACCGGTGATAATGGTCTTCTCGCTGTCATCATGGAATTGGGGAAAAAGGATCATGGGCGTGACATCATCACGGGCCGATCGGCGGAACTGATTGTCGTTGTTCGGGTTCGCCGAAGCAAAGGTCCAACCGGTGAAGACCTTCGCCATTTCTTGGATGGTATCGTTGGTGTAGGTCGCAATCGGCAGACCTCGGTTGTTCAGTTTTAGGGTCCCGTCCGGTTGTAATTCGTTCAACCCGATCGTGAACAACTGCATCACCTCACGGGCGTAATTCTCATCCGGCAATGCACCCGTTTCGGGGTCCGCCTTGGCATTTCGCAGGTGACTCAAGTAGAGCCCCATCGAGGGCTGCAGGGTCACTTTCTCCAACAACGAGCGAAAATCTCCGAACGCGTGATCCAACAACACGTCGTAATACGCCGTCACCCCATTCTCCCAATTGAGGAGCTGCGTATTTTCGATCGAGATCACGAAAATCTGGCTGAGAGCAAAGGCCACCCGTTGTCGCAATTGATCCTCTCCATTAATCACATCTTTGAACCACGCCGAATTGCGGTGGAAGAAACCGGGGCGAGCGTTATCCATGCCGCGACCGCCTTGGGGCACCGCCACCCATTCGGCCACGGTGTCGGCACTCAAATGCGAAGTCGGTTTCGCCATCTGCTCATCAATCCATGCATTGATCCCAATTTCCTTTACCCGATCCATGTCGGCCCTAATCGGACCAAATGTCGTTTGAGTAAGGAAGCGCGCAGCTTCGGTGTCGGTGCTGATTGCGTCCGAAGCCGTCGGCACTGAGGGAGGCGGTTGAAATTCTATTGAACCCGAATTGAGCACCAAGCTACTCGCAATTTCACCGGTCGGGTTGTTGGCCGTTTCAATCGTGACATAGATGCGTCCTTCGCGGAGGGCTTGCACCAAATCCGCCGAGGACAGGCTTCCCGTGGCGTTAAAATCCCATCGGGCATTTACGACCTGCCCATTGGGCAGCCGCAACAAATCGGGGCCATTGTCTCCCGGCACGCCCAAACGCAGGTAGGCGACCGTTTGGGGGGATGACAGGCCCGCAAACGACATGTTGATCAAAGAGGTCGTGCCATCCGCGGCGAGCTGAATAGAAATCGATCCAAAGGCGGTGGAAATCACGCCACCCTGGGGTCGCAGATTTCCGATGTAGAGCTCTCCCGGAACCAAGACGATCGACACCGTCGCCGACGGTTGCGTGCCGGGAAGGTATCCCGACCCGGGCTTCACCGAGAGATTCACCGTCTTACTCGATTCGGTGGAAACGGTGTTACTGTAGGTTTGAATGTTGATTGTCGTGCTCGACTCTCCCGCCGCAAACGTCGCGGTCGTCGGCACGTTCACGAAATCCGTGCCCATAACAGCGGAGCCGCCAAACTCGAGATCCACCGTGAGAGGTTCCGCCGTGTCTCCGGTTCGGGTTAGCGTAAATTGACCGGCCGGGGTGCTGGCATCCGTGTCCGTGGTCGCAACCGTCGCAGCCACACTGACCGCCGCCGCCCCCACCAGGCTCAAATCATAGACCTCCACCAGCGAAATCCCCGCGGCATCACCGACCCCACTGACTTGCATGGTATAGGCCCCCGGAGCCAATTCGATCAGCGCCACAGCATCCTTACTACCGGGATCCAGCGCAAAGGCTCCCACCGTGCTAAAAATCGCTTCCAAATTCTCCGAATTCGCAAATGTCCCCCAATCATCGTTGCTCGCAATTTGCACCGCATCCCCCGCCCTCACCACCGCGATGGCGGGATCACTCAACGGATTATCCACCCCGAAATTACTGAGCGTGGGACCCACCGCCCGCACCAGCAGGCGACGATTTTCTGCGCCCGGCGCCACCACGAATCCCGAAATCACCAAAGACCGATTCGACTCAATCCGACCACGGGTCGAAAGATTGAGCAACTGCGACGCCCCCGAAAGATCATAGATCTCAATCATACCCTCGCCATTCGCGTCAGCCCCAAGACCCGCAGCGTGCGCGGAGTAAACCCCCGGCTCGAGCGTCACCACCATCGCGGCATCACGGCTCCCACTCGGGAGCTCGAATGCTCCGACCGTGCCGAAGGTTGAGCCCGCTGTACCCGTCCAATTATCGTTCGTCGCTATCAGATTGTTGTTCGAATCGTAGAGTTTGAGCTCCGGATCGATCAACACACCGGGAATCCCATAGTCAGCCAAGGTCGGCCCAATCGCGCGAATCAGCACCTGTTTCGAAACTCCTTCACTGATGACAAACCCTGCGACGAACACTTCGCTTTCCGTGCCCACAAACCCGCGGGAAGAAAGGTTTAACAACCGTTCATCGCCGGGCTGAGCCCATAACGAAATCGCTCCGAATAGGAACGCTAACCAACGCAAACGATGTATCATGACTGGAGGGGGTGAAGAGGAGTAAACTGGGAGATGCTTAAAATAAGATCTCATCCGAACCAAAAGAGATGCCATAACAACCTAAATGTTTCGCCTATTAAAGGCCTAATACGTTCACAAAATGGTAAAAAGTTGACCGAGTTTCCTGATCAACTCCACCCACGGCCGGTTCTTTTACGGTTTGGGATTGAGAATTAATATTTATTAACACTAATTGGCCCACCTCACCTAACCCCACATCGTGAAGTTTTTACCCGCAAACTCCTGTCTCAAATTAACTTTTATTAGTCTCGGGCTCGCCGTCGGAGCTCAGTCCGTTGACGCAGCCCAAGTCGTCACTGAATCTTTTACGGACGGATCCCTCATCGGGGGCGGTGACGCCAATGCAGTCGATTGGTATGCCGGCAGTGCGGCCACCCTTGCGATTATCGACGACAGTTCGGGACTGCAGGGCGGAAATGCCCTTCAAATTCTGAGCACGGGCGGATTCTCCCGCACCACCGCCGGATTCCCTTCGACCGTTTCCATCACCGGTGATGACAATCTGCTCATCTGGTCGATGAAACTACGCATGACCCGTTTTAGTGCGGCCAACACGGGAGGCATTCGATTCGGCCTCCACCACCACAACGGCTCGCCGGTGAACGCTGCGACCGTCGGGAACGGCTGGACGACCAATACCGAAGGCTGGGACGGCTACTACTTTCGCGGCGGCGTCGGCGGCGATGTCGGGATGCGTATTTTTCGCGACCTCAACAACGCCGGCAACAGCGCCATGGGCGGCAGCGGCGATGTCACGGTCGGGAACGGCACTGCCTGGACGCTGAATGATACGACCACACACACCGCGCGGATCGAGGTGGAGCGTCAGAGCAATGGTCAAAACACCCTGCGATTCTATTGGGACGGCACCCTCCAACAGGAAACCACGACCGCGACGGTGGGCGGAGCCCTCAGCGGGTTCACCAACATGACGATCGGGTCAGGTTCGCCTGAGGTGGATCTCTTGGTCGACGACATCACCGTCACCACCACCATCGCCGACGGAGAAACCACCCCCATTGATCTAGCGGCCCGCCTCATCGATTGGACGCGTGCCGGGGTCGAAGGCGGCATCCCCACCTACGCCAACATCATCAATTTCGACACCGCCGGCGGCGACAACACCGGACTCATCGACAACAGCCCTCTGCTTCAATCCCTCATCGACGACCTCACCACCGACTCCGTGATCAAGCTGGGCGCCGGCACCTACCGGTTCGATTCTCAAATCAATTTCCAATCGACCTCCAGCCGCTCCCTTCCCGGCGTGGTCATTCGCGGAGACGGCACGGCGAGCACCCGCGTTCTGTTCCGTGAATTCCAAGCGGCCGACGCCGGCCTCTTCGATGTCGCCGGATTCGACTCGGGCTCCGCGATCAACATCACCGGAGGTCTGACCAAAGGTTCGACCAGCATTACCTTGGCTTCGACCAGCGGTCTCACCACCGGCGACTGGCTCTGGATTCGACAGGACAACGACCCGGTCGCCATGGCAACGACCCGTGACATTCCCGATTTCGAATCAACCATCGATAATAACAATGGCTGGGCCCGACGGGTCGTGGGCCAAGTCGTGAAGATCGCCGCGGTCGTTTCCGGCGGCGTCACCATCGCCCAGCCGCTGCACCTCGATCTCACGTGGCCCAACCCCACCGCGCAAAAACTGGGTACCGTCGCCGGTGTGGGATTTGAAGACTTCACCTTGGACAATGGTTTGGGATCCGCCGGGCGCTTTAACTTCGACTTTAGTCGCGCAGTCAATTGCTGGATCCTCAATGTGCACAGCCTGATGGCCGTGCGATCCCACATCGCCATTTCCGGATCCGCCAACATCACCGTCCGCGACTCCTACTTCAACGATGCCTACCGCCACGACGGCGGCGGTCACGGCTATGGTGCCCAGGTTCTGGATACAGCAACCCACTGTCTGATCGAAAACAACGTTTTTCGCAACCTGCGCCACGCCATGATCTGGAAAGAAGGCGCCAACGGCAATGTCTACGCCTACAACTACTCCACCGACGGCAAACAAGACGGCTCCCCCGTCGCCAAGGATATTTCCGGTCATGGCCACTACGCCTCCGCCAACCTGATCGAAGGCAACATCGCCCAATTCATCCACGCGTCCGACTACTGGGGTGCCATCGGCCCCAACAACACCTTCCTCCGCAACCGCACCACCGAAGAGCGCATCCTGATCGAAGACGGCACCAAGGATCAAAATGTGATCGGCAACGAACTCGTTTCCACCACGGCTCCGTTCGTCGTCGTCGACGGCACGTCGACGGGCGCCTACGTCCACGGCAACAACGAGGGCGGCAACCTGCAGTGGCGCTCGGGCGAAATCCAAACCGTCGTTTCCTCCTACTTCTACTCCGCTACTCCCCGCTTCTGGAACATCTCCGATCCGTGGCCTTCCATGGGGCCGGAGCGCACCCCCGGTGCCTTCACCATCCCCGCCAAAAACCGCTGGGATACCAACCAAATGCAGCTGTTCGCAACCGGAGCAGCGACCGGTCGCCTGAGTAATCTCTCCACCCGTGGCCAGGTGCTCTCCGGCGACGACATTTTGATCGCGGGATTTGTCGTGGGCGGCACCGCCGATCAGACGCTGCTGTTGCGCGGCGCCGGACCGGCTCTCGACGCCTTCCTCGATCCCGACACCGTTCTGGACGACCCTGAACTCACCGTCTACCGCGGGTCCGAGGTCATCTTTAGCAACGACGATTGGTCCGCCCAATCCAACCCGGCCCACGTGGCCAGTGTCACCGCTACCGTCGGAGGATTTGCTCTCGCCGCAGGGTCCGCCGACGCCGCGCTCGTTGCCCCCTTCGCCCCCGGCGCCTACAGCATGCATCTCAGCGGCAAGGCAGGATCCGGCATCGCCCTCGCTGAAATCTACGACGCCGATGGCGGCGCTGATGCCCAGCTGTTGAACATTTCGACGCGCGGTCGCGTTGGCAGCGGTGCCACCGTTATGGTCCCGGGCATCGTGGTCACTGAATCCAACCGTAAACTCCTCATCCGTGGCATCGGACCGGAACTGGAAACCTCCTTCGGCTTCGCTCCGGGCACCACCCTACCCGACCCGGTCCTGACGCTCACGAACTCCACCGGCCAAGTCCTCGCCACCAACGACAACTGGGGCGACGAAGCGGCTTCGGTTGTCGCCGAGATGGTCAGCGTCGCCTCCGAGGTGGGTGCTTTCGCCCTCACGAACGGTGGCGGTGACGCCGTGCTGCTCGTGACCCTGCCGCCCGGAGTTTACACCGCCCAGGTCACCGACGCGAACACCGGTGAAGGCATCGCAATCGTCGAAGTCTACGCCGTTACCGACTAACCCGCTTATCGTGCAACCGTTGCCATCACCGGTTGCATTTTTGGAAAATCCGCCCCAATCGTAGGGTTCTGTCCCCTCTTTACTCCTATGAAGCGTCTCATTCTTTCATTCACCGCCATCATGACAGTCTGCCATTTTGCGCAGGCCCAGAACCGTATCGGCACCGGTTCGGTTGATGATCTCTACCAAACCCACTGCGCAGCCTGCCACGGCGAAAACCTCACCGGCGGCCAGGGGAGTTCTCTCGTCGACGGTGTTTGGAAATACGGCGGCACCGACGCCGAGATCACCAAATCCATACTCGATGGAAAACCCGAAGTCGGCATGGTGCCCTGGCGGGGCATTCTGAACGAAGAACAGGTGCGCTCCCTGGTGATCTACTTCCACGAACAGACTCAATTGGCCGCCGCGACTCCGGTCGAAAAAGTCGACCCCGAAGGCACGGTCTTCACCACCTCTTCACACCGCTTCAAAATGGAGAAAGTCACCGAGATTGAGGACACTTTGTGGTCGATGGCCTTCATGCCCGACGGCTCGATACTGATGACTCAACGCGACGGTCCCGTTTGGCGCCACCACGACGGCGAAAACCACCTCATCGAGGGCACGCCCGAAGTCTGGCAAAACGGCCAGGGCGGCATGCTCGAAGTCGCCTTGCATCCCGACTACGATCAAAACGGTTGGATCTATCTGGGGTTCAGCGAAAACATCGGCGCCCAGGAAAACGGGAAAGACGCCGGTATGACCGCCATCGTTCGCGGCCGCATTAAGGACAACAAGTGGGTCGACCAAAAAGACATCTTTCGCGTGCCGGGCAAATTCCACACCTCCGCCGGTGTGCACTACGGCACCCGCTTTGTATTCGACGACGGCTACTTGTACTTCGGCATCGGCGACCGCGGACGCATGGACATGGCGCAGGACATCAAGCGCCCCAACGGCAAGATCCACCGCATCTATGACGATGGCCGTATCCCCAAGGATAATCCATTTGTGCAAAAACGGGGCGCCTACAAATCAGTTTGGTCCTACGGTCAACGGAACCCTCAGGGCTTGGACATGGATCCATCCACCGGCTTGCTTTGGGAAACCGAGCACGGTCCCCGCGGTGGCGACGAAGTGAATGTAATCCGCCCCGGCGTGAACTACGGTTGGCCGGAAATCACCTACGGCATGAACTACAACGGCACCCCGATGACCGACGAGACCGCTCGCCAAGGCATGGAGCAACCCAAGCACTATTGGGTGCCCTCCATCGCGGTGTGCGGAATCGACTTCTACGAGGGTGACAAGTTCCCCGATTGGACGGGTAACCTGCTCGTATCCGGCATGGCTTCCCAAGAACTTCACCGCCTCGTCATCGAAGACGGCAAAGTGGTCGCAGACGAAATCATCCTCAAGGGCATCAATCGCGTGCGCGATGTTCTCAGCGGTCCCGACGGCTACATCTACGTTTCCCTCAACACCAAGGGGCCGAACTACGGCGAACTCTACCGGATTAAACCGGCCCGCTAATCCGCCCCCTCTAATCCCGTCCACATCATGCGCGCGCCTTCGCCGGCGCGCATCTGTATGACTTGGGGCGAAGCGCCCCACTGCGATCGGTAGTTGGCGTGTTTGACCCCATCGCACCTCCCATACCAAGTCATAAAGGCGACATCAGCATCGAAGACCTGAAAGCCAAAAACCGAGAGCTTTCGGTAGCGCAGGAAACCTGATCAGGCACTCATGGAATCGCATCCGCCCTCAGAAATTTTGACCTCGGCTTTCATAGGCCAAGAATTGAGTTTCAAATCCATGATACCACGGTTCCTATCATATTTTTTGTTCTTCGTTCTGATAAACGCCAGCACTAGAGCAGGCAGCGTCGCGGTGAGTAGCGAGATTGAGGTTCCCGATATCGGGGATTTCACAATTTCCAGCGTGACCGTTGATTTCATGCTTGGAACTGGTTCAAGTATTAATGACCAGTTTTTTATATTTTTGACTAACGGAGCCGAGTTTAACTCCACCATCACCGCATCTAACTTGATGGTGACTGGATCGGCTGCGTTTGACCTGGTTACTGGTAACACCTTAGGTGCTGCTACTCTCGAGTTCAAATACACCAGTGCAGGAATGGCATCAGACGTTTACACGTTCAATCTTGACGGAGTGAGAATCACCAACGGCTCAAGCCCGATTTCAATCGACGCCAGAACTGATGATTCCTATGGAGCCTACGACAACTACACCGCAGACGTTTTAGCAGTGCAGGCGTCTGCCGTGCCGGAGCCGTCTTCCTTCGCCTTTGTCCTTGGCTTGGCCACTCTCGGATTCTCCTTCTCTCGCCGGCGTCGCGTGGCGTGTTTAAAATAGCGCCCCCTGCTAGAGCGTAAGCCCTCCTCCCATAAGGGGCTCAAACGCTTAAAATAAACATCATCCGTCCGACCGCGATCGAGCCTACAGCTCTCAGAAGGCACGTTGCGGCGGGGTCTCGCCGCGGCGTTTAGCCAATGGACGGTTGCGGTGGTATGAATTCTCCGCATACTCCGCGACGTCTGCTGCCGCCACTCTACGATTTTACGGGCAGCGAGAACGTGTATGCCCAAGCTCCCTCTTCACCATCAGTTCATTGATCTGTCCGACTACGGGCGAAAGCCCGCGAGAAAACTAGCGCTCGTTCTCCAGGGGACGTCTGTGACGCCGGTCCAAGTCACGACTTGGTTTGTTCTCTGCGGAATCATGGCCCTCGTTTGCATGATCCGAGGATTTAATATCACGGCCGGGCTCTTTTTGATCCTGAAGTCGGTGCTGGACGCCGCGGATGGCGAGTTATCGAGAGTCAAAAACCAGCCCTCCTACATTGGACGGTATTACGATTCGATCGCCGACATTATCTTAAACCTCTCCTTCCTCATCGCGTTGTGGAGCATCACCGGCCATTCTCTGTGGCTCGTGGGGTTGGCGTTCATTGGGGTCCAACTCCAGGGCACTTTATACAACTACTACTACGTGATCCTGCGCAATCGCGTGGCCGGAGACACCACGAGTCGGGTCTTCGAAAACCAGGCCCCGGTTGCCATGCCGGGCGAAAGTCAACGCATGGTGAATGCGCTCTATCGAATCTACGATGCCCTCTACATCGTATTCGATAAAACGATCTATCACCTCGATCGAAACGCTCCGCAGAGCGAACCGTTTCCCAGATGGTTCATGACCCTGCTCTCCACGTTCGGGCTGGGGTTTCAACTCCTGGTCATGGCCGTCCTGTTGGCCATCGGTCTGGAGCACTACATCATTCCCTTCTTTATCGCCTACTCCGGTCTCATCATCGTGTTCATCGCGATTCGGCGCTGGCTGCTCTGATCGTCGTCATACCGCCACCTATTAATCAAAGACTCAAAACACACCCAGCTTGTGACCATCTGATGATGGCACGCCGCAACTCGGGCAACTAGCTAAGCCTGATTCGACTGAATCACTTCCGCGCCATCTCCCGTGCGCATGTGGAGAACCTGCGGGTCAGCCCCCCAGCGGCTGCGGTAGACTTGGGCAACTTGGTCGGCTTCGGCTGCACCGAAACGGGCATCGGTCAAGGCCATGACCGCGCCGCCAAATCCACCGCCGGTCAGGCGTGCGCCATAAACACCCGCCATGGTCGTGAGTTGATCGACTAGTGAATCCAACTCCGGCGTGCTGTTCTCAAACGCGTGCTGCGAGCTCCGATGCGAAGCCGTGAGCAATTGGCCTACCGCATCGAGATCGCCTTCGCCCAACGCTTTCACCGTTCGCCCGACTCGATCAATTTCTTCGATGATGTGCCGGGCCCGTTTCGCCACCGTCGGCGAGAGCTGGTGCACTTCGCTCTGGAAGAGCTCCAGCGACGCGTCGGCGAGTTGTTTCACCCCCAGATCCGCGGCTGCGGCCATGCACTCCTTGTGCCGGGCACTGTAGAGTCCGTCGACTAAGGCGTGTTTCGTAGGGGTGTTAAAAATCCAGAAATGCGTATCCGCCGGCATCGGCACCGTGGAAAACTTGGGACCACGACAATCAATGAACACCAACTTGTCCTTCTCCCCAAATCCTGAGGATCCTTGGTCGAGAATTCCACACGGCACGCCGACAAAATCATTCTCCGCCTTGCGGCCAATTTTAACCAACGTTTCCGTGTCGACCTCCTGCCCGGTCAGATTCAGAACCGCCAGAGCCGACGCCAATTCGATCGCCGCACTGCTGCTCAATCCCGCTCCCACCGGCAAATCACTGAGGACCGCATAATCAAATCCGCCCGGAGCATTGAGCCGAAACGCTTCCATCGCCGAGATCACCCCCTGCGGATAATTGGTCCACGATGATGAACCTTCCAGCTTCGCCAGAACCGCGCCCGTCTCGATAACCGGGCCGTTTTCACCGGAACGCCAACGGCGCCGGCCATCTTCGCGCGAGGCTACGGCCACCCAAATTCCACGATCCATGGCCGCTCCCAAAACCGTGCCGCCGTTGTAATCCGTGTGGTTACCAATGAACTCCACTCGACCGGGGGCCCGCGTTATGACGGTCGGTTCTCGACCATAGCTGTCATGAAACACTTGAGAGAGTTGTTCTAACATAGATGGAGGAGAGGGAAATCGTTCGAACCGACTCGGTCAAAGCATACTCGTCACGAAGGTGGGGCTGGCGACTCCGGGGGCTGGCCCCCTTCGAATCCGGGAGGCGCTTCACCTTGCGCCCCCTTCATCGTCAGACCGAGGAGATACTGCATGGCTTGCACGCGATCACATCCTCGATCCACCGCGATTTGATCCGCACGTTTGAGCAATTGCTCCGCCATGCGTTGCGCCTGGGCTTCATCCGCGCCCATGGAGCGACAAAGCCGGGTGACCTGTTCAAGTTCTGACATCCCCTCAGACGGTGAGGCAATCGCCCCCAGAGTAAACCCGTTTGCGTGACCCGCTCCGTCTGCCCGAGATGAATCGAATTTCATCCAACCCATGTTCCGTCTAGGCTGTTCACCCTAGGGCATATCGAAATCTTCAAATTCGACAACCGGACTTGAAAAAATACCTGCAGAACGTGCATGGAAAATACTTGAGCAATTCTGAGGGTCAAAACAGCACCCATTCCGTGCAGCCCTTTTCTCGACTCCCCCAATCCAGTCATGTCCGACGAAACCGCTAATTTCACCGCTTTGCTGGTCGACGATGAACTCTACTTCCGTCGATTCATCTCCCAGGCCATTAGCAAATTGGGCGTCACCAATATTGTGCAGGCTTCGGACGGAACGGAAGCCGTCACCCAGTTTGAAGCGTCTTCCCCGGACATGGTGATTCTCGACATCTACATGCCCAACAAGGACGGATTGGAAACACTCCGCGATTTGAGAAAAATTTCCGACGAGGTTCCCATCTTCATGCTTACTTCCACCGCGGACGAATATATCGTCGAACAATGCGTCGTCGATGGCGCAGATTTTTTCCTGCGCAAGGATGTGCCGGCCAACGATCTTTTTGCTCAGTTGGGCGAGCTCATTGCTGAAAACTTTCCTGATTTAACGGCCGCCGCTCAGTCATGAGTGAAACCAACCCTCCCGACAGAGCAGCAACGATGGCGGACATGATTGTTCGCTACGACTTGGCCGCCATGCGGGAGGAGATTAAACAGGACTTCACCCCGGATTCGGGCTCCCACCGGCTGTTGAACCAGAGCGACATCAGTAAGCGCTTCAAGCGCCGGCGCGCGGCCCGGACCAAACCCAAACCCGACGCCACATGAGTGCATTCGCGGGATTTATTGAACGGCTGAACAAAGCCCTTCCCGACCAGCTCCAGTTGATTGAAAAACTCAATCAACGTCACACCGACGATCACCTCGCGATCATTAAGGGGATAACCGAGCGGCACCTGTTGCCCCACACCCGGATGTGTCAACTTTGGGGCGATAGTATTGGCAAGGCCTTCGTTAATCCCTTCGAGGTTCAAATCCCCAACGGGGAGGGCGACCAACTCCCGCGCAAAGTAGCCACCATCGGTCACGCGATCGTGCTGAATACGCTCAAGGATACCGCGACCGTCGCCATGGCCACGCCAACCAACGAGCGCCTCATCGCCTCGTTCAAGAAAATCCTGGGTCGCGAAATTAGCCCCGTCTTTTCTCACCCCGACGATATCGCCGCGATCATCGATCTGCATTTCACCAACGAGAAGACTCTCGCGGCCTCCTTACAAAAAGCCTGCGACAATATTCCCACCTTGGAAGGGGGCCGGGAAATCGAATCAGAAGAGGATGCCCATGCCATTCTTCAGGGCGAATCGTTCAACGAACTGTTTAACAGCATCCTGTTCACCTCCTTCGGCCGCAAAGCTTCGGATATTCACTTCGAGGTCGATGTCTCCGAAGGGCGCGTTCGAATGCGGATCGACGGCCGGCTCACCCAAATCCTCACCCTCCCGCGCTTGGTCTACAACGCAATGATCGTGCGGATCAAAGTTCTGAGCGACCTCGACATCTCGCATCCCCCAGGACGGCGCCCTCGAAATCCAGTTGGGCGTCAAACGCCTCGCCTTTCGCGCCTCGACGATGCCCACCGTCTATGGGCAAAAAGCCGTGTTGCGTTTGCTCGGTGCCCCGGGGCAGGAATCCTCCCCCAAGCTCTCCACCGTCGGGTTCTCGAACTCCATCCGTCGCGCCGTTAAACGCGGGATCGCTCGGCCCAATGGTATCCTCTTTTGCTGCGGCCCGACTGGTAGTGGTAAAACCACTACTCTCTATTCGTGCCTCGCCGAGATCAACAAACCCGATCTCAACATTACAACCCTGGAGGACCCGGTTGAAATCCGGCTGCCTTCGATCACCCAGCACCAGGTCAATCACGGCATCGGATTGACCTTCGAGCGCCTGCTTCGCGGCGTGCTGCGAAAGGATCCTGACGTCGTGCTGGTCGGAGAAATTCGTGACGGCGAAACTGCCACTATTGCCACCGAAGCCGCCCTCACGGGTCACTTGGTGCTCAGCTCGCTCCATACCAATGACTCGATCCAGGCCATCACCCGCCTGCTCGAGCTCGGCGTCGCCGCGCATGTGGTGGCACCCACCGTCGTCGGTATTCTTGCCCAACGCCTGGTGCGGCGCATCTGCTCCGCGTGCAAAGAAACCTACACCCCTTCGCGCGCTGAACTTGAGCCCTACTTCAAAGACCCCGATCCCGATGATGTGCTTCTCTATCGCGGCAAGGGATGTCCGCGTTGCTTCGGCACGGGTTTCTCGGGACGGGTCGGCGTGCACGAATATCTCGAGGTCTCCGAGGAGATGCGCGATCTGATCATCACGCGCGCTTCGCCCGCCAAATTGGTCGAAGAAGCTCAACGCAGCGGCTACCGGCCTATGCGTTACGACGCGCTCAAAAAAGCCCTCATGGGTTGGACCACCCTGGAAGAGGTCGAAAAGAGCACCCTGCCCGAAATGGCTTACCGCCATTAATGAGGTTTCAAACCGGCTCCGTGACCCGGACCGAGTGCCCCTCCCCAATCACAACGTCTTGCGCGGAGTCGAAGTGCGCCACGTTGAGCATGGCGAGCCCCAACCACCCATCTGTTCCGTCACCCATACGGGAGCGCAACTCACCCACGACCCGCTCACCTTGCTTCAATTCCGTCAAACCAGTTTCCGGCGCCCTTCCGTCCCCGCTCACCCGGAAGAGCCCACGACGTATCCGGCCCGTGGTCGCCAAACGCGCCATTACCTCCTGCCCGAGGTAACATCCTTTGTTGAAAGACACCCCGACCTTTTCCTGCCCCGCCTCTTGCGGAAAATCCGTCGGCCCCAAGTCCACGGGCACCCGCGGAATTCCCGTCGCAATCCGCGCGCGCTCAAAATCATCCGCTGAACCTAACTCCAAATTGTCCGGCCAATGGGGCTCATCCTTGGCCAGAAGACAAAAACTTCCCGCAGCCAACGGCGTGTGGTCACACCATCCCATGGTGCCCGCTGCCATTTGCTCGACCCATTCACGCCCCCACGTAACCGCCAAGGATCCACCCAATTGCCACCCCTTCCAGTTCCCGGTCTCATCAACCAACTCAACATCGTCCGCGATGATATACGCCTCCAACCGATCGATCAAATCACCGGGAGGCATACTCCAACTTACCAACCTGAGGGATTCGGCACTTTCATGGATCACGAACAGATCCCCCACCACGCGACCTTTCTGCGTGAGCAGGAATGCGTACCCCACCTCCCCCGGTTTAAGCTTGGAAATGTCCTGCGTGACCTGCCCCTGAACAAACTCCACCGCGTCCTCCCCCGAGGCATAAATGACTGACTGGGGGCTGAATTCGCGATAAAAACCCTCTATTGCAAATTCTATACCTTTTTTATATAGTCTATTTTCAGTCATTTAAGTATTTTTGTGAAAGTTTTTGATAACTTTTGTTGACGAACCTTATTTGATCCGCTTGATTAGTGACAACAGATTTACATCTTCTCCCGCCTAGCGGGAGATTTGGGGTAACTAAGAAAGCAAATGGCCGGTCACTTAGGGGTAGGTGGCCGGCCAACTTTTTGCCCAAATTACTCGGATCGCCAAGCGCCGAAACACCTCGCCGCTCGATTCCTCGGTCTCAGCCTTGCCCCACGCCGCGCCTTTCCTTCAACGTCGCCGGTTCATGCAACGCACGTCCGATATCAATATCCTCTCCACTCATGAGCTGCCCTCGCCGGTCGAGCTGTTCGAGGAGTTGCCCAAGTCCCCCGCCCAAGCGGATTTCATCACCCAATCGCGCCAGGACATTCATCGCGTTATTTTCACCGAGGATAAACGCTTCCTTTTGATCATCGGACCGTGCTCGATCCACGACCTCGATGCGGGGCGCGAATACGCCCGCCGTCTCGCCGCCCTCGCTGCCGAGGTTTCCGACCGGATCATGGTGGTCATGCGGGTCTATTTCGAAAAACCCCGCACTACCGTCGGCTGGAAAGGACTCATCATGGATCCACATCTCGATGGCTCACATGACATCGCCACCGGTCTGCGCACCGCCCGCAAATTTCTCCGTGAAGTTTTGGACCTTGGTCTCCCCACCGCGACCGAGCTACTCGACCCCATCACCCCCCAATACATTTCCGACCTCATCAGTTGGTCGGCCATCGGCGCCCGTACCACCGAATCTCAAACCCATCGCCAAATGGCATCGGGCTTATCCATGCCGCTCGGTTTTAAAAACGGCACGGACGGCACGCTCGGCTCCGCCGTCAACGCGATCAAGGCCGCCTCGCAGCCCCAAACGTTTCTCGGCGTAAGCGTAGACGGGCGCGCGTCCGCGGTCGCTACGGCCGGAAACCCGAACTGTCACATCGTCCTGCGCGGCGGTTCCGGCGGACCCAACTATTCGCCGACCGACGTTGCCAATACCACCGACGCATTACAGAAGGCCAGCCTCCAACCTTCCGTTCTGATCGACTGCTCCCACGCCAATTCCGCTAAAAAACCTGAACGGCAACCCGAGGTCATGGCCGAGGTCTTGCAACAGGTGGCGGCGGGCAACGAAGCCATCATCGGCGCGATGGTGGAAAGTAACCTCGAAGCCGGTAGCCAATCTTTCCCCCAACCGAAGGACGATCTAAAATACGGCGTCTCCATCACCGACGGCTGCATCGATTGGGCCACGACCGAAAAACTCATCCGCGATACCCACGCCGCCCTGGCGCCCCGCTTCGCCTGACGCAGAGCGAAGTAGCCCCGTGCTCTGGTCGCCTTTGGCGCCGCCGTAGGGGGGTAAACTTCAGCCGGCGTCTCCGGCGTCAGCTGTCCCCCAGTTAACATTAGCGCAGACACAGGGTGGCTCGACCGGACCGGATGTGTAGGTTGGGGGATCCCCTTATCCTCATGATTACTCCATCTCTTCTGTGTCTCCGCTTTCTCCTTGCGAGTATGACCACTGCTCTGGTGGCCACGTTTTCCGTCGCGGCCGATGTTCACGGCACCCTTACCACTTGGCACACCGTGTCCGTCACCTTTGCAGGGCCGGCCGGCTCAGAAGCTGATCCTGCCACCTTCTGGGACCATCGTCTCACCGTAACCTTCAGCCAAGGCGACCATCGCTACGACGTGCCGGGGTTCTTCGCCGCCGACGGCAAAGCCGGTGACAGTCACGCCAAAGCGGGCAACCAATGGCGGGTAAACTTCACTCCCGACCGTCCCGGGAAATGGACATACCAAGCAGAGATGATCGTCGGCCCCAAGGCCGCCATCGCGCCTTCCGTCGGTAGCGCCATCAAATTAAAAGGCGCCACCGGATCTTTCACCGTCAAACCTTCCTCGCTTCCCTCAGATCAGGCCGACTTCCGCGCTCACGGTCGTTTGGCATACGTCGGCAAACACCACCAGCAGTTCGCCGGGTCTGGCCGCTACTTCCTCATGGGCGGCGCCGGTAGCCCCGAAAATTTCCTGGCCTTCGATGGCATCGACGGGACCTACGATTTTGCCAAAACTCCGGAGTTTCCGTCCCTCGGCGAAGACCAACTTCACCACTACGGTCCTCACCGTGACGACTGGCGAGAAGGCGATCCCCATTGGACCGACGAAGACGGCGACGACGCCAAAGGTATCATCGGCGCGGTGAACTACATCGCCGACCAAGGACTCAATTCCATCTACCTCATGCCCTTCACTTACGCGGGCGATGGCAACGACGTGTGGCCCTGGGCCGATCCCCAAAAGCGCAACTCATTCGACGTCAGCAAACTCGCCCAATGGGAGCGCATCTTCTCCCACCTCCAAATCCAAGGCGTGCACATTCACCTCCTCGTCACCGAAACCGAAAACGAAAGTCTCTTTGAAATCCAAGACGGTGGCGCGCCATTCGCCGACACCCGCAAGCTTTACTACCGCGAACTCATCGCCCGCTTCGGCCACCACCTCGCCCTCACCTGGGACCTCGGCGAGGAAACCGGTTGGACCGACGAAAAGGGCGGCGAAGTCGGCATCGGAATCACCACCGCTCAACAAAAGGCCTTCGCTCAATTCATCCGCGACCTGGATCCTTACAACCATCCCATCACGGTCCACGAAATCGAAATGGTGGAGATTTACCCTCAAATCGCAGGCTTCGAAGCCATCGAAGGTCCCGCCCTCCAACGCCACCACCACTACAACCAGCGCATCATCGAACACCTCGAAATGTCCGTTGCCGCCGGCAAACGTTGGTTGGTCAGTATGTCCGAGCCTCTCGGTTGGGAATACGGCCTGCGGCCCGACGCCGACGATCCCACTCGCGATGGTCCGCGCAAAGATGTCCTCTGGGGGGTCTTCATGGCCGGCGGCGCTGGCGTAGAATGGTATGCGGGTTGGCAAAACAACGCTCCCACCAGCGATCTCAGCAGCGAGGACCTCCGTGTCCGCTCCAATATGTGGCGGCTCAACAAAATCGCCCTCGATTTCTTCAACACCTACATTCCGTTCCAAGATATGACGGCCGCCAACGACCTCGTCGCGGGCGACAACGACTATGTTTTCGCCCAAGCCAACCAGACTTACCTGGTATATCTACGGGAAGGCGGCTCGGCCCAAATCGACCTTTCCGACGCCAAAGGCGCCTACGATGTGCACTGGTTCGATCCCCGCCACGGAGGCGACCTGCAGTTAGGCTCCGTGAACCGAGTTTCCGGCGGAGAATCGGTCTCTCTCGGTCTCGCTCCATCCACCCCCAATCAAGACTGGGCGATCCTCCTTCGCCGACGCTAAGGTCGCGCGAGGCGACTGAACCTTTGGCGGACCGGGACGCCGGGCCACCTCTTGATGTTTTTAGCCGCAAAAAGGCGCAAAACCAACCGGGTGCGATGAGCCTTTAGGCTCACCCATATTAGCCGCAGCTCATCATGGGCTTTTTGGGCCTTTTTGCGGCAATCTCCGGCCCTGCGTCCTGCAAAGCTGTTGCGAGAGATGATGAGTCACCGTCGGAGTGGCGTAGTACTGTGCTTTTGCTAGCATTCTGAGACGCCGGCTTATGTAATACCCCCAGGAACCGAATGGGGAAACGAGAAGCACCACTTCTCCTCTCTGCTATTAAAGAGCAGAGGCGCTGAGGACTGATCCCACGCCGCCGTCAAACGTCCGAAGTTCACCACCCGCCTCATAAAAATTCACGAATCGCGGCAAAAACCGCAATTCGTGCGTGTCGTTTGCCCCATGACTGTGGTTAAGTGACGCTTTCGCTTCTATCGCTATGAAAGCTCCCATTCGTGTCGCTGTCACAGGTGCAGCCGGTCAAATCGGCTACTCCCTCCTATTCCGTATCGCCTCCGGCCAAATGTTTGGCCCAGACCAACCGGTGATCCTCCAAATGATCGAGATCCCGGTCGAAAAGGCCATGAAGGCGCTCGAGGGCGTCGCCATGGAACTCGACGACTGCGCGTTCCCGCTCCTCAAGGACATGGTGCTCACCGACAACGGTGAGACCGGCTTCAAGGACGCCAACTGGTCCCTGCTGGTGGGCGCCAAACCCCGCGGCCCCGGCATGGAGCGCGCTGATTTGCTGAAAGGCAACGGCGTCATCTTCACCGCCCAAGGTGAGATCATCGACCGCGTCGCGGCTGAAGACGCCCGTATCGCGGTCGTCGGCAATCCGGCCAACACCAACGTGATGATCGCCGCGTCCAAAGCCAAGCGGTTCACCGCCGATCGCTTCACCGCCATGGTGCGGCTCGACCAAAATCGCGCCCAGGCCCAACTCGCCAAAAAGGCCGGCGTCGACCTCACGGCCGTGAAAAACATTTTCATCTACGGCAACCACAGCCCATCAATGTATCCCGCCTTCGCCCACGCCACCATTGAGGGCAAACCCGCCGCCGAAGTGATCAACGATCAAGCCTACCTCGAAGGCGATTTCTGCTCCACCGTGGGCAAACGTGGCGCGGCCATCATCGCCGCCCGCGGTCTTTCATCCGCTGCCTCCGCCGCGAATGCACTCGTCGATCACGTGCGCGACCTCTCCACACCGGGTGCGATCCATTCCGTCGCCGTGAAGAGCGAAGGTCGCTACGGATTCGATCCCAACGTCTGGGCCGGCATGCCCGTGCGCACCACCACTCCGGGTTCCTATGAAGTCATCGCCGATTACGATCTGAGTGACACCTTCTCCCAGGAAAAAATCACCGCCACCAACGCCGAACTCGTCGGCGAACGCGAGATGGTCGCCGACATGCTCGGCTAAGATCACTTCAGTCTCTTTTCAACCACGGTCGCTCCTCACCGGAGCGGCCATTTTTTGGCCGCCAGTCGGAGTGCGGTGCTTTAGCCCGCACTCCCAGCCCCGTAGGTCGGGTCTTTACGCCGACACCCCTTGCCCCCCAGGTCAGACCTGCACCTCGGGGTCTGGTTCTTTTTACTTGATATTTGAAACTTGATACTTCGCGCGCTTTAGCGCGCGCCAACGACCTGATCCCCTTCCTCCCCGGCCGTTTTTATGAACGGGTATCAAATAAAGGAAAGAAAGCGCTATTACGGCAGACGCGGGTAAACCTCATCTTCGTAGACCAAATCACCGGTGGCGTTTTGGCTCAAAACAACCCCGTCGGCCAAAACGATGACCGCAGCTCCCCCTCGCTGACCGACAGTGAAGATCTCGTCCACGAACGGTTCGGACTCCACGCCGTCTTCCGTGACATCGAACATTTTGAAGCGGTCACCCTCGATCACGTAGAGTAAATCTCCGTCTTCGGCTACAGCTCCATAACGTCCCTCATACTGCTGCGTGTAGCTGGCTTAAAGCGCCACATCGTTCACAAAATTGACGCCTTCCGGCGCTTCCGGCTTGAGGGTTATGAAGAGCAATCCAGCCAACATCACCAAGAGCACAACCAAGAGAATCGGTGAGTTGAGCAACGAGCGCGCCTTAGAGGTTTCCACCACGACTTCTTCGATCTCTGCAACCTCCTCCGGCGTGAATTCATCGTCGAGGAACTGCACGATCTCCTCCGGCGAACGCATGAGCTGTGTGTTCTCCGACGCCGGAGATTGAATCATAAAAAGCTGGCCCGCTTCATTGCGTACCGTGAATTCAGCGCCGCCTTCGACGTTGATCACCACGGTGGCTTCAGCATCGAGCAGGTCCACCGCCGGCACCGCCGTGAACGCCTGCAGCCGCACTAATAAATCAGCCGATGTCACCTGGACGGCTTCGTGGGTTTGATCCGCCGCGACCGCGCTGCAATCTTCGTTCAGACCATTCGCTTGATAGGAAATACTTGGAGCAGTCATGAATTAATCCTTATTTTTCCAAGATATAGTAGATCCGCCGGCCACCGTTGCGTATCTGCATGGTTCCCGTGGTGGTGTCGCCGTCATCGATCATCGCATCAATGGATCGAAGTTCCCTCATTTTTAAATTCGACCTCACAATCATGATGGCACCTTTGTGACCGCTGCGACGGTTGCGTCGAAAATCATCCCAAGAATACCACCCCCCCCAGGGGCGTCGTGCGGGTCCAGGCGGTCTCGCTGATATATCCGTCCATATCCGCCGGCAGGACATACCGACCGCGCTGCACCCGCGGGTATTCCCCGTTTTCCTGCGCGTAGCGGTAAAATCCTTCGGAGAATACCCTAGCGTCATTGACGAAGGTCGCGGCTTTCGTACGCAAACCCGCAGCTTTGAAAGCCGGCTGC
>CBFHXU010000019.1:0-31383 GCA_965659875.1 uncultured Opitutaceae bacterium | reverse complement strand
CCGCTACGTTGAACTTCTAAATCGCACGAAGCACCGCTTCGTTCGTTTCTAAAATTGCAACCGGCTCCCCTTAACGTGGGAGCCGGTTTTTTTCCTCCCCCTCCCAACCCTTCTACCCCGTCATGTCTGTGACTTCCCGCGCTCTTCGGGCCCTCCTCTTATTGGTCGCTCTGTCGACCGTTTCATTTTCCAGTGCACACGATCTTGACCCGTCCGCCTTTATCGGCACCTGGCAGCTAGATCGCGATCAAAGCACCGACCTCAGTCCTTGGAGCCGCTGTGAGCTTACCATCGACCTTGACGGCGATCAATTGACCATCAGTCGCGTCCTCGGCGGCGGTCGCCGCACCCATACGGATATCATCCCCCTCGACCTCACCAAAGAAGTAAACGTCGTGCCCCAAGGTTGGTGGACCGACAACCGCCACATTGGCGCCTACTCACCCCACAACGCGCAAAAAACCATCCGCGCGCGCACCCTCGACGATGGCAAACTCCTTCGATTGGAAACCGATCTCGTGCTCGAAACCCAACAAGGGTCGCGCGACGTCAACACCATCAGTCAATACCAGATTTCTCCCGACGGAAATCTCCTCATAGTCACTGATCTGCGCACCACGCGCCCCCGTCCGGTCGTCCACGTCTTCAAACGAATTCCCGACCCCGCATCCTGACTGAAACTCTGACTCGCTGGATTCATGAAACGCTCCAGGAGCAGAAACATCTTGGGCTGCTTCTCGATGGCAACTCTTTTGCTCCTCAACGTCGGCTGTGAAACCACCACTGCGTCAACTCAGCTCAAAAAGCTGGATCAAGCGGTCTACATCCATTGGGGCATTACCACCGCCAAACTGGTCCAACTGCTGGGAGAACCCAATTCGAGTAAATCTCTCGAAGCCACCTATGGAGAAACTGAGCTTTGGATCTATGAACGCACCCTCTCCACCCGCACCGCATTGGAAGTCACCCGTATAGAGGAGAACACCTATTGGGACCCCTTCCGCCAACGAATGGTCACGACGGAAATCCCTTTCGCCGAACCCAAAATTATTATCAATAAAGAGGTCACCGAAATCCTGATCGTGGATGGCATCGTCCATGACTGGATGCGATTTGGCGATACCGACACTCAACTCGCCGGTAAGTCCCGGTAGCCTCACTCCTTGCCGATCCCTGCCGGGATTCCCGCTGATTCACATCGTTCAATTTAAATTACCTCACCCCAATCCTCCGCCATGTTTTCCCCCAATCTCCGAAACTATCTTTTGACGCTGCTGCTGACTACGGCCTGTTGTGGATCTCTCGACGCCGCGCAACCTAAGATCAACACCGTCGACAAGGCACCCGATCAGGCCGCGCTCATCCCGATGATCGACAACTGGCGTTTCGACGGCGACCTGCCGCACAATGCCACCCTACTCTCCCTTCAGGGCCTCGCCAACCGCAAGGCACCGCAAATTTACCTGCAGTATCCCGAAGACTGGCAGTGGGAAATCGCCGGGCCACTCATCGACTACCTCGCCGAACGCCATAAGATTGACTGGCAACGACACGCCACAGGCGACCTCGACTCCGCGTTAGCCAAGTTCAGTTCTGCCGCCAAGGGCACTGTCATTTGGGACAAAGGAATCCGCGCTTCCCTCATCGTCGCCTACACCATCTCCGGCGTCGAAGACCTCCTCGTCATCAACGAAGACCAGATCGACATCGCCGCCAAACATGGTCTCAAAACCGTCATCGACCTCCGCGGTAAATTCACCGATCAACCCGATCACGTCATCTACCAATGGGCCTACGACGAATACTATGATCGTTGCTCCCGTGATTTCTACGCCGTCCTCGGCGGCGAATGGGGCGCCGTCATGAAGCCCGGCATAGCCGACTTCGCCGTGCAACAACGCGCCTTCTGTTCCGACCTTTCCGCCAACCCGATTCACCCCGAAGAACTCGCGCTCCTCAACCGGGTTCTCGAAGGTCAGAATCCCGCCAGTATCGTGCTCGGTTGGCACTCCTACGGCAAAGACACCGAGGGCCAGCACACCACGCTCGTCGGCAACTACGGCCTCAAGATGGAAGGGCTGCACAACCTCCCCAACGTCTCCTTCACATCCCAAATCCCACTTACGCCTGATTTCAAATTCACCAACAACCACTCAGTCGATCCCGACGAAAAATTAATCGCCGAAGACAAGGTCTATATTGCCGCGCTCGCCACCGATTCCATGGGCATCGGCGCCTGGACGAAACCCGGCCGTGGCAAGATCCCTTACGGCTGGCAGGTCCTCATGAACTGGTCGTGGCTCAACCCGCCCGCGCTCCAATATTTCTACGAAGACAAGACCCCCAACGACTACTTCGTCGCGGGACTGAGCGGACCGGGTTACATGTATCCGAAAGCCATTCCGGACGAGAAATTCCCCACCCTCATGGCCGATGCCCGGGTGCTCATGGATCGCCTCGATCTTCGCGTCATGGAGATCATGGACTATTCCCAAGGCAACCGCCACGTGGGCTCGACCGACCTACCCAAAAATACCGTCGATCTCTACTATCAGGAATTCCCCGACGTCCTCGGCTTCATCAACGGCTACGGTTCCGCCCGCACCTTCGATCTGCGCGACGACCGGCCCATGATCAGCTATGATTACTATCTCGGCGTCTATCGCCCCACCGAGGAGGCCGCGGCCGACCTCGAAGAATTAATCCGGCTCAATCCGCAACGTCCTTACTTCCTGCTTATGCACGTGCGCGAACGCACCACCATCGAACAGGTCGCCAACATTCTGGATAGCTTAAACGACGACGTGGAAGTCGTCCCAGTCGACAAGTTCATGAAACTCGCCGCCAGCCGTAAGACCTACGGCACCCGCTACCAAGAGCCCGAGGACCCCATCGACCTGAATCCATAGTGCGCGCGCTGCCGCGCGCGAAGTAACAAGTATCAGGTAACAAGTAACAAGATTCAGCAACAGGCCGTCAGCCCGCGCCCGCCGGGGTCATGTCGTTGATAAGTTATACGGATCCCGCGCAGCGGGAGCAGTAAACTTATGACGACTTGACCCCTTCCCTAAACCGTCCGCTCACTACCCGGCACATTGACCTCTAGAATTCCAATTTCGTAAAGTTTCATGCACCTACCCCGACGTGATTTTCTCCGATCCACCGCTACCCTCGCGGCGGCCCTGCCGTTTACTCACCTTCGCGCTGCCACCCGTGGGTCGGGCTTATTACCCGACGGCGACAACGCTCCCGGCCTCCTTTTCGATCCTGCAGACCTACCGCGGATCCGGCGCAATCTCGAACATCCGCGTCTCGCAATGGTCCGCGAGAAACTGCGCAACGTCGACTATACCGAACGCCTCCATTTCATCCGCCACGAATCGGACCTCCGCAACCGCGTGCGTCACATGCGGGAGATTCGCGAGGCGCTCGAAAACGCCGCCTTCGCTTTCGCCGTGTGGGAAGACCCCCGCGATCTCGAACTCGCGACCGCGGCGCTCAAACGCATCCTGCAATACGATCCTTGGGACTACTTCCTCGAAGCCGACAGTCAGGCCATCGGTTTCCAACGCGCTCCCGAAGCCACCATTGCCGTGTGCACCGCCTTGGACTGGATCGGCGACCACTTCGACCCGGCTCTCGTCACCGAAGCCGAACATCAAGTCGCCACCAAGGGCGCTCCCGCTTGTTTCCTTTCCCTCTATGGTTTGATGTATCCCGACCGCGTCCAAGGTTGGTCCATCAACCATCGTGACGACGATATCGCCGCCGATTTCGATCTGAGCCGCTGGCCGTTGATCCTCAACTCAACCAATCTGAAAGTCATCCCGACCTGTGCGTTGGGGTTTGCCGCGCTTTGGCTGCACGGTCGCCACCCGCAAGCCGATCGTTGGTTGCAAATGGCACGCCGCAGCGCCCAGTCATTCGCCCCCATGTATGGCCTCGACGGCTCCTACGATGAAGGCGTCGGCTACTGGGGCTACACCACGCTACACATGGCCATGTTGGCCGAAGCCGTGCACCGCCGTCTCGGCATCGACGAACGCGACCTCATCAACTACGAAGGATCCACCCGCTTCGCCACGGTCATGAGCATGCCGCGATTGGGATCGGCCTATAACAACCCCAACGAAAAAAAGGCCTACAACTTTGTGCCCAAGGGCACCATGGATCCGGCCATTGATATCGTGAACTTCGGCGACTCGGGCCACGGCACCGATACCACCATCGCGGCGTGGACCGGACGCACACACGATGATCCTTACTCCCATCACGCCGCGGCCCATCTCGGCGCGATCAAACACCTGCCCGGCGCGGTTTGGTTCAATCCCGATGCCCCCAGCGCACCGCCTCCCGATGATTGGCTGAACACCCGACTCGACAACGATTGGGTGGTTTCGCGCACCGACTGGGCGCCCGCCTCCACCGTGGTCGCGCTGCGCAGTGGTGGTCCGGCCAATCACGAACACGCGGATCGCAATAGCCTCATTTTCAAAGCACACGGCGAACGCCTCTTCCACGATCCGTTCAAGGCCGCCTACAGTCCCACGCACCCGCGCTGGCTTCTGCGCCAAACCGAGGCGCACACCGCGGTGTTGATCGATGGTCAAAACCACCAATATCACGATGGCAGCGAAGGCACCAACTCTTCGTGGGCCCGGGCCACGGTCACCGGCTACGAAGCCGACGCCTCACGCATGCAGGTCAGCAGTGACGCCACCGAAGCCTATCAACTCGTGCTGCCCAACGTGGCGTGGGTCGACCGCAGTGTGCTTTATCTGAAGCCGGATGTGCTGCTCATTTTAGATCGCTTGAAAATGAAAGCCGACCATGTCGCCGAGCTCTCCGCCCGCTTTCAGGTCTTCAACGAAGACAATCTCGGCGAGGCCGCGGTGGCAGGCGCCGGCTTCTCGATTAAGCGACCCTTCGCGGCTCTCCAAGCCAACTGCTTCACTCGCGACGGCATTCCCACCGTGGTTCGACGTGAACTTGATCTTCCCGCCGAAGAGGGCGTCTTCCCTTACGTGGCCACTTACTCCCGCCGGGAGAGCGCACCCATGCTCCTGACCGTGGTTGCGGCTGCCCCCGGCGGAGAATCAATCACCGGGATTTCCGCCAAATCAACCCAACAGGGTTGGCAAGTTCGCGGCACCCATCGCGGCCTCGAGATCGACGTGACCGTCGACATCCACAAACCCGCTCTGCCTTTCGCCTAACCTCTCGCCGATCGCGGCGTTTACCACTTTGGACCAACCCGTCTTCAATACCGTCAACGGTTTCGATTACGCGCTCATCGCGCTGTATTTCGTTATCATCATCTACGTCGGCTTCTATGCCGCGAGGCGCAACAAGGATACCGATCAATACTTCGAGGGCGGTGGCCAGATTCCCTGGTTCCTCGCCGGTCTCTCGAATTGGGTCTCGGGCTTTTCCGCCTTCATGTTCGTGGCCGCCGCCGGATTCACGTACCAATGGGGGCTCGGTGCGGCCGTGCTCTTCACTTCCGCCACCTGGGCCTACCTCGTCGGCTTTCTTTACTTCGCCCGGATGTGGCGGCGCTGCCGACTCTCGTCGCCGTTGCAGTTTCTTACCCGTCGATTCTCCCCCTCGACGACCTACTTCTATTCCCTCACCGCGGTCATTCCCGCCATCGTGGGCATCGGCATGGGGCTCTACATTCTTTGTATCTTCGTCTCAACGGCTCTCGGCCTCAATGATGTGTCCTTCAGCTTGGGACCCATCACGTTAACCGGATTCCAAGCTCTCACGATTGTCACCGGATTTGTCATGGTGCTCTACACCGCCGTCGGTGGGCTTTGGGCGGCCGTGCTGTCCGATGCCGTGCAGGGAATCATCATCGGCGTGATGACCCTTATCATCCTGCCGGTCTCCTATCTGCACCTCGGTGCGGGATCAGGCATTATGGCCGGGATAGACCGCCTGTTGGCCGAAGTGCCTGAAGGCTACTTTGCCCTCGATGGTCCCGCCGCCAACCCCTGGTTCCTCATCGGCTACACCATCAACATGATGCTCGGCTACAATGTCGCCTGGCACCTGGTGCAACGCTACAACAGTGTGCCCGACGAACGCGGCGCTCGGAAGATGGCCCTGCTGTGTTGCGTTCTCAGTTTCGTGGGCCCGCTGATGTGGATTCTGCCGGTCTTCGCGGCCAAGGTTATTTTTCCCGACATGGGTGCAATCTGGCCCCAATTCGCCAAACCCGCCGAAGCCTCCTTCGTCAGCCTCGCCCTATTTTTGCTGCCCCACGGGATGATTGGATTTGTGGTATCGGCGATTCTCTCCGCGACCCTGGGTCAAGCCAACGACGCCTTCAACTGGCTCGCCGCCACCATCACCCGTGACATCGTGGTGCCGCTGCGGCGACGTCTTACCGGGAAAACACTGGGCGAAAAAGCCCAGTTAAAGGTCGCTTGGACGACCATGACCATCGTCGGGGTATTAGGCGTGGTGGTCGCCTTCATTGTCCCTCGATTTGGCGGGGCCTTTGAGTTCGCGCTCATCTATTTCTCCCTCATCGCCGCCTTCCAAATGCCCGTCGCCCTCGGCATGATTTTCCGACGCACCCCGTGGTGGTCCGCCATGGCGGCCTCGTCAACAGCTCTGATCGTCGCGATCGCGTTGATGGTATTGGACGTATTCCCGGAACATGATTTTGCCCGCAACATGATCGTCGAAGCCATCGTCGCGACGGTAGTTTTCGCCGCCTCTGCCCGCTGGTTCCGCGCCGACGATCCCATGCACAAGGGCCTCGAAGACCTCGAACGCGATCTGCAGACTCCGGTGATCGCCGAAGACAGTGGTTTCGGCGGAGCCGCCATGCAAGTTTACGGTCTCATCGGCACCGTTTGCCTTATTCTCGGTGCCGTCCTTATCGGCTGCACCTTCCTTCCCGGAACCCCAACCGCTCCCGCCTTCATCAACGCCATCGCCGGCGCTATGCTCATCCTCCTCGGCTTCGGCCTCCGCCGATTAGCCAAAACCGCCCTCTCTCCAAACCCGTAATCTCTTTCTCTTTCTCACTACGCTGCCTCAAAGCCCGCCCCTGTCTCGCCACCACACCACGCGCGCCTCCAACCCATTCCGAAATCGTAATTCCTAATTCGTAATTCCGAAATCCAGAAATGTCCTCCACGTTCAAATGTCCCGTTTCGTCCTACCAGCAGTTCGTCCCTCGCGGCGATGACGGTTGGAAGAAAACCACGCAGGAGTTCTCCGCCGATCACACTGCTGTCGTGGTGATGCACGCCTGGGCTCCCCCTCCTTCCGATGAGTTAATCGGCTGGCAACGGGCCGTGCCCTACCTACGCGATGCCCCGGAAGTCCTGGACACGATCTTCCCCCCTTTGCTCAAAGCCGTGCGTGGCCGCGGTCTCCCCGTTTTCCACGTGACCGGAAACACGCCAGACTCACTTCCGGAGGTGCCCACCGACTCCACTTGGGAGACGCTGCATGAGTTCCGCCGTAACGAAGTCTTCCCCGGGACCCCCAACGCCGATGATGTTGCAGCCGGTCGTACCGCGCGCTCCATCGCACCCGAAGCCGCCGCCCTCCCCGGCGAGGCTTCCGCCGAGTCGGCGACCGCGTTGCACGCGCTCTGCCAGGAACGGGGAATCAATCACCTGATCTACATCGGCTTTGCCCTCAATTGGTGCCTGCTCATGTCGCCCGCCGGCATGGTCGACATGAAACGTTATGGCTACCTGTGTTCGACCGTCGCCGAAGCCGTGGTCTCCGTCGAAAACGAGGTCAGTGCTCCCCACCGCATCGAATACCATCAGGCGCTTTGGCGCGTAGCCGTGGAATTCGGGTTTGTATTCCATCACCGCGATCTCATCGCCGCCCTTGCTCCCGCCTGAACCCGTCATCACATCATGAATGCGGAATCCCGCCCTTACACCCGTCCTCCACTCGGCCTCGGCTCCGCCGCCATCAATGAGCAGGAGGAACAAGCCGCCGTCGAAACACTCCGCAGTGGCAATCTCTTCCGCTACTACGGTGATGATCCCCGGAATCCCCCGACGCGCGTAAGTGAGCTCGAGAAGACGGCGGCCGCCTGGATCGGAACAGACTACGCGCTCGCGGTATCCAGCGGTACGGCTGCGCTTGAAATCGCGCTGGCCGCCATCTCGGTTGGTCCCGGTGACGAGGTGATCGTGCCCGCGTGGAGCTGGCTTTCCTGCGTGACGTCCATCGTGCGCATGGGAGCCCGGCCCGTGTTGGCTGAAATTGATGATTCGCTCAATATCAACCCCACCGAAATCAAACGTCTGAAGACGGATAGAACGCGTGCCGTTTTGGTGGTGCACTATCAGGGAGTGGCCGCGGATTTGGATAATATTATTCAAAGTTCCCACCAATTGGGGCTCTTCGTCATCGAGGACTGCGCGGAGGCCCCTGGAACACATTACAAGGGCCGTCCCGTGGGCGCATGGGGCGACGTCGCAATTTACAGTTTCCAGCACAATAAACCGATGACAGCCGGCGAAGGTGGACTGTTGGTCACCCGGGATATTCGCACCTACGAGCGCGCGGCGCGTATGCATGACCTAGGTCAATATCGTCCCTACCACCGCCCCTTCACTCCACCGCAAGAACCAGCGTTTTCCGGCGCAAACTATCGCATGTCGGAACTCACGGCATCGGTAGCGCTCGTTCAATTGAACAAGGTGGACGCAATCAAATCCCATTGCCGGATGATCCAACAAAAAATCCGGGATGAGGTTGGAGATCTTCCCGGCATCACCTGGCGCAGCATCGCCGATCCGGCCGGCGACTTTGGATTCGAAATGTATTTTTATCTCGATAACGCAGCTCAGGTCGAGCCGTTCCAATCCGCGCTAAACGTGCGCGAAGTAAACTGTCTCCCCCGCACCGGAACCTATCCGCAATACTATCGGGAAAACATCCTAACTGGTCGTGCGCACCATCCTGCCGCTTCCCCCTTTCGCGATCTGAAACCCTGGCCCGCTCCCGGCTATCGTCCGGAAGACTTTCCGGTCACCGAAGACCTCACCCGCCGTGTCATTGCGTTACCTATCGGCTGGAAGTACACCCAAGAGGACGCCACCCACATCGCCCAATCCCTCCGTGCCGTCCACCAAGAACTCCTCGGTTAGGCCGGCTTCCATCTTTTCCTGTCCGCCATGATGTCTGCCATATCCTCGGCGACGGCAGAAGTTCCGGTTCATCGGAACGACGGCGGATCTTTCCTCTTTATCATTCTCTTTCGTCCAGTGGGACGGCGGATTGCTGTGCCGGAGGAATGATGCTGAGAGGCAAGGTTTCGAGAAAGAGAAAGATGAAGAGGAAAGAATAAAGAGACCCAGCATTTCGCTAAAATCGCCCCGCTCCCAAACGGCACGAAACTTCTACTCCACTGCCAAAATCGCCTGACGACGCTGTTCGTATTCGGCGTTTCCTTCGTAGTAAGGTCCGCCCTCTTTCACCACCGATTGCGCGGTGGCCAAATCTTTGAGGAGGTAGCTCAGCCAAGCGTAACTATCAATGATCTCGGGCTGTTGTGGCGCGACCGCATATGCCCGTTTCAAGAGATCTCGTGCTTCGCTGAATGACCGCTCAGCTGCGACGAGGTGCGCCAAACTGAAAAGTGCTCCCGCATCATTGACCGATATTTTTAGAATGGCCCGCAGCTGAATCTTGGCTCGGTTGGGTTGATGGGTGGCCGCGTAATACGACGCCAATTGATGACGTGCCGCCAAATTGCCCGGCTGCAACGCAATCAGAGCCTCAAATTCGCGAGCCGCCCGCGCGGGTTGATTTAACGCCATGAGCACAAACCCGAATCGATCACGCGCTTCCGCACTCCCGGGCCGGAGATTCACTGCCTGGTTCAGGTAGGGCTCGGCCTCCGCGTAGTGCTGCGCGTCCATCAGATTACGGACTGTCTGCATCACATGAGTGTAAAGATGGTATCGCACATCCTCATTCTCGGGGTCGACGCTCAGCGCACGGTCGAAATACTCACTCATGAGCGTGGGATTCTCGCCACTCAGTAGCAGTTTCCTTCCACTCAGATAGGCACCTTCAGCTTCATAGGCGGCCGCCATTTTTTCCGGCAGCGCTTGGATGCGATCGCGCGCTGAGCCCGTTCCCCGCATGGCCAAAAAGAATTCGAGGTTGCGCAATTTTCGGGCGGATTCCGGCGCCGCATAATCTTGGAAATCGTAAAACTCCACGACCGGCTTTTCCAAACTGTTGTGATCCGCATCGACCGTCTGATCGCGCAGGGTATCTTCAGCGGCGATCACGTGAGACAACAGCGACGCGGCCGAGGTCAGGCCGAACTTTCGCAGTCCTGCGAAGGGTCCTTCCGGGTCACTCAACTTTTGCTCGATCGCATCCAGATCAAAAACGACTTCGTGATTTGAACCGACGAGAAAACAATTGCCGTCCGCATACCAAAGCAGCGTGTGCGGAAAGGTGTCCGTAGAGGTTCGCAGCACCGTGCGTAACACGCTGGGCGGATAGTTGGTCGCGATCCACTGAATCGCGATTCCTCCGGGAGCCAGATGATCTCGCATCAGGGTGTAATATTCTCGCGAGAAGAAGACTCCGTTCACGCCATACTCCGGTAAGGTTTTCCCGTCGGTGGAAATAATGTCGTAGGTCTTGTCCGTGGTCAGCAGATAATTCACGCCGTCATTCACGACCACTTCGACCCGAGGCGATTCGAGCACTCCGTTGTTCTCTTCAGCAAAAAATTGAGCTCCCTCCACCACGCTCGGAGCGATTTCCACTGCCACTATTTTCTCCAGCGAGGAATGTTTGGCACTTTCGCCAATCAGAATTCCCGACCCAAAGCCGATGGAAAGCTCCGTGCGATATTCGCTCATCAATAACTTCGGCAGATGCGCCAGCCACTGTTGCTTGTAGTCGATCTCCACGTTGGTTCCGCCGATCTGGATTCCATCAACCGAGATGTGTTTTTATCCGGAGTCCGCTTTGACGTATACCTTGGTCGTCGCCACGACCCCTTCCCGATAGAAGAGCACTTGATCGCGCGTGTTCTCCGTGTCCGAGGAAAACTGCGAGGTAAGCGGCACCCCCGCCACCATTGCCACCAATGCGGCAATCCCTCCCAGTGCGAAATAGCGCCAGCGCGGAAGCTGGGCTCTGCCGTATGCGATCAACACCATACCAATCGCGACGTTCACCACCGCCATTGCCAAGATGCCCTTGTTGATCCCCAAAACGGGAATGAGTACAAACGCCGGCAACAACGCGCCTACGATATTCCCCACCGTATTTACCGCATACACTTTCCCGACATCCTCACCCGTCCGTT
Organism: uncultured Opitutaceae bacterium; assembly: GCA_965659875.1. Classification (GTDB taxonomy): domain Bacteria; phylum Verrucomicrobiota; class Verrucomicrobiia; order Opitutales; family Opitutaceae; genus Actomonas. The sequence continues at coordinate 20,057 of CBFHXU010000019.1, read as the reverse complement.
TGAGATTCGTCACCATGATCTTACCCACAAGCGGAAAGGTCATTCCCACGAGAACGGTGGGGATCAGAACCAGACTGAATGACATCACAAATCGCGGCAGAACCGTCGCTCCCCACGGAATATCCATCGCAGCAAACCAAGCCACGATCCCGGTCGAGCCCACCGCAACATTTAGCAGCGGCATCGCTACGACCGCCGATAAACCGATCGCCACCTGCACCCACGCAAAACACTTCATCGGATCCGACAGACGATCGACAAAGAACCGCACGAGATAACCGCCGATCGCGATCCCGACCAGGAAGGTCGTGAGCATGATGGTGAACGCATAGGTAGAGTTTCCTACGTAGAAGACCAACGCCCGGGTCCATTGCACCTGGTAGGCAAATGAAGTTACTCCGGACAAAGCGAATCCGCCCAGCAGGAGTTGCTGTTGCCGCCGCCGCCATGGGTTCGGATCGGATATCGGCTCCCCGGTCTTCTCCTGTGATTCTACGGTCTTCGATTCGCGGCCCGAAGAATCTGCATCCTTAGCCACAAACCACGCAACCAGTCCCACCCCAATATTCAGAGCCACGGCAAGATAGATCGAATTGTGGATCCCGAGGCTCCCGATCAGATAAAAACCGGTGAAGAGTCCACCGCATACCGCGCCAAGGGTATTGCTGACGTATAAACTCCCCAGCGAGCGCCCCATGTTCTCGAACCGTTTTATTATGAACCGACTCAGGATCGGTAGCGTAGCCCCCATGAGGGTCGTCGGCACGAGAATCAGCAGAAAAACCACAATGAACCGACCGATGCTAAACAGGGTGAATGAATAGCCGAATGTCCGGGTCATCCATACGCTCAACGGAGCGATCTGGTCCAACAACACCAGCGTAATCAATCCCGCCAGACCTATCCCGATTTCATAAACCGCATATCGCTTGAGCGGGTTTTCGCTGCGATCGCCTTTCTTGCCGAGGTAATAGCTCCCCAGCGCCAAACCCGTCATGAATGCGGCCAGCACCGTGCTCACCGCCAATACGGTGGCACCGAAGATATGTGTCATCATCCGGGTCCACACGACCTGATAAATCAGGCCACAGGCTCCGGAGAGGAAAAAGAGGCTGAAGATCAGCCGATTCACGATTGCGGATGAGTTTGTGATGGGGCGGCCACGCAACCAAAGTTAGGCGGATAAACTGCGCTCAACGCAAACGATACATTTACGTCGACGCGTCGTAAATCTCCGGCGTAACGATCGCCTTCAACGGCTCGTCGTTCACGTAGGCGAGTAGGTTCGCCGCCGCAAACTCGCCCGCATCCCGCATGCGATCATCGGTCGGTCCCGCGCGGTGCGGGGTGAGCATGACATTCCGCAATCCGCGCAATGGCGAATCCGCCGGCAAGGGTTCTTCGTGAAACACATCGAGGGCGAAATGCACCCGTCCTTCGCGCGCCACCGTGATCAGGTCATTCTCGTTGATTACCGGCCCACGTCCCACGCTCACCAACGCCTCACCCGCATCCAGTAATCGCAAATGTTCCAAGCGCACGCTGTCCGTCGTCTTTGCCGTCAACGGAGCCAGATTCACGACCACCGAATTTTCGCCAAACAACTGCTCCAGACTGCCCGCCCGGACCACTCCATGTTCCGCGAGCACGCCATCGTCTATTTCCGGCGCAAACGTCATGATCTCAGCGCCGAATGGCTTGAGCAGTTTGACCAGACAACGGGCGATAAATCCAAATCCGTAAATCCCCACCTTGCGCCCGAACAGCGAATTGGCGGGAGGCGCGTGGTCATTCCACCCCTTGTCCACATGCATGCAAAGCGCCCAATGATTGGTCGCCCGCAGCGTGTTCAAGATATGCATCAATGCCGCCTCGGCCACGATACGTGAAATCGAACCGCCCCAATTGGTGATCACCAAACCGCGCTCCAGATGCTCTCGACTCACGATCTTCTTAACCGCTCCAGAAACATAGAGCACATAACGTATATTCGACGGCAGTTTATCCGGCAGTCGCGGCGTCGCCCAACCGGCAACCAACACCTCGGGGTTTCGTTTCGCCAACTCAGCGGTAAATTGCTCCGGCGTGTATCCCGACAATTCCCGCCATTCGTAATCGTCCGTGCACGACGCGATTTGGGCCTCCACATCGGCGGGCAAAAATGCGGCGCGCTGGGCGGCGCTCATGTGAGCGAATATTCGACGGGGACGTGGCATAAAAATTTACGGAACTGCGATCGAGTAGTGGCCGCAAACTTTTCGGAACGCGCTGACCACTTGTTCCATGTAAGCCCTCGGCACCGCCTCGTTGATGACGAGCGTCATGCAATCGGCCAACACCGCCTCCGCCACCGGGCAGGAGGCTTCGCGATAATCCATCGCGGTGAGACCCGCGTCCTTCAGCGGCCAGCGGCCGGCGAAGAAATCATGATTCTGGAACACCGGATATCCATAAACGGGCGACGGCAAATACCCGCCTTCGCCTGCCACGCCTTCGGCGAGCAAGGCTGCCACCAGGGTATCGCGGTCCACCCTAAATTGAGTTAGGTCGAACCGCAGCATCCCGAACCAATAACTGTGCGTATCGCCTTCGCGCTCGGGCTGTAACTGCACCCCCGGGATCGGCGCCAAACCCGCCCGTAGAATCCGACCGAGCTGAATGCGGTGTGCGACCAAATCGTCGTGCTTGGCCAGCTGCCCAAGGGCGACGGCAGACTGCGGTTCGGTAATGCGATAGTTCGGCGAGAGCGTCTCCGGACTACGGCCGCCTTTTACGCGATCGTAGTGTTTATCACCCCACTTCGAAAGCCCTTGCGCCAGCTCGTCGTCGTTGGTCGCGGCAATCCCGCCGTCGCCACAACTGAGGTGTTTAAATTCATTGAAGGAGAAGCAGGCAAAATCGCCTTGTTGGCCGACGAACTGGCCTTGCCATCGGGTTCCCCACGCCTGCGCGCAGTCTTCGACCACCCTGAGGTTAAACTCACGCGCGATTCCCATCAGCGACCCCATGTTGCAGGGGCAACCCGCCAGATGCACCGGCATGATCGCACGGGTCTTGGGTGTGATCCGCCGTTTTACGTCCGCCGGATCAAGATTGATTGTATCCGGTTCCACATCGGCAAAGACCGGCACGAGCTGCTGGTAGAGAATACCTATCACCGATCCCATGTCGGTGATGGCGGGAACGATCACCTCAGAACCCGGTTCCAGTTTGAGGGCCGCGATCGCGATGTGAATTGCCGCTGAGCCCGACGAACACGGCATGCAATGCTCGAGCGGATACGTCTGCCGAAACCGATCCAACATCGCGGTGGTCTGCGGCCCGTTCCAGTAAAACAGGGACTCCTGATCGACCATCTCCGTGAGGGCCGTAAGTTCTACTTGCCCCCAGCGCTGACGGCGTGGGATGGGTGTCGTGACCACGGCGGTGCCACCATCAACGGCCAAAGGTCCGGGAGAATCAGTGGAATCGCTCATCACTTAAGCCAGCGTAACGCGTTGCCGGCAGCGACCGCTTTACGACGCGCCGGTGAAGCCGAGGGCGACATCGTAATCTTGTTCTGATGTGCTTGCGTCACATGAAAGGGTGTCAGCGAACCAAAGACAGCCCGCTTCAGATCGACCACTTTTCCGAGCACCCCGAGCGAGTCGTCCCACTCGAAAAAGCTCAGGTCCGTAATGAAGCAATCGGTGGCTTTCGCCAACTCCTCCACCTCCCATCGGCTCAGTCCTTGGATCAGCGGTTGCATACCGGGAACCTTGTCGATCCAACGGGCGATGGCGGCAGCCTTTGCCGGTTTCACTTTGATGGCCGGATGCTCCTGACGTTCGTCTACGAGCCTCACGGTCAGCACAACGCGGCGTCCTTGCGCCGTGATTTCCTTGGCTGCCGCGACGGCTGCCGGGTTATTCATTTTCCAACCGCCATATCCGGGCACGAGGCGCACGGCTTTGACGCTCGGATCCGCCATAAGTTGGCCGAGTTCTTGGTTCCACGCCGGGTCCAGCAGATTGAGGATCGGTAACGGATCCACGCCCGAAACTTTACGCGTCGATTCGATGAGGCGCGCGTTGTGATCGTGGGGGTTAATCAGCCAGATCGCATCGAGCGACGAAACGAGACCGCCGTTGATGCCGTGCTTGCGCCAGTGACGGCGAAGGGTCGTCAGATCGGCGTGTCCCAGCGGCGCGAGCGGCCAGAGTCCCACCCACGCGTTGGTGTCATAAAATTCGGTGCTCATAGTCGGAGAAATTCAGCTGCGTTGTCGTGGAGGATGCGTTGCTTGGACCGGGCACTGATGGCGGAGCCGGTGATTCGACCCACCGCCGTGGGCAAGTCACGGATCGGCCAGTCGGACCCATAAACCACGCGGCGGTCGCCAAGCTCCTTGACGGCGTATTCCACCAATCCGGCTTCGGGAGCTCCGCCGGAAGTATCGACCACCATGTTATCGATCCCGCGAGCCGCTCGGATGCCGCGGATGCCGCAACCCGTGAGGTGCGCCATGATGATGCGCACATTCGGCCATTTGCGGGCGAGTACACACGTGTCCTCCGGGTCGGAATGGTAGGGCCGCGCCGGTTTGTAGAGTTGATTCCAAGTATGCTGCAGGATCGGCACGTCGTAATACTCAGCGGCTTCCATCACCCAACGCATGTCGGGATCACGCGCATTGCAGGAAACCTCCAGCTTGAGACCGCGCAGGGTGCCATTGCCGACGCAGCGATCGACTTCGGCGCGCACGGCCTTTTCGCCGAGCTTCGGGTTGAGGCCACAAAAGCCGGTGACAAACCCGCGGCCAATTTTAACGACCGAGATCATCTCGTCGTTGAGAATCCGCGATTGTTTCTCATCGGGTAACCGGCCGTAGCGCAGCACATCGGGCAGCGCCACCACATGGACGAACCCCAGCTTCTTTTCGCGCTGGATCATCTTGCGCGTTTCCGCCGGTTTGGCGTTCTCCCCGAAGAAGATCGGGTGGGTGTGGATATCGATGACTTTCAAAATAGATTGGGGCGGCGAGTGAGTTTATGAAATTTCATTTAAATCACGGATGACCTAAATGGCTTGCGATTGCATCGGAATGGGCTCGTTTTGGCGTAATGGAGCCGCTTTTCCCAGAGGAAAATGAACAAATCGATCGTTGGCTCGCCCATCCGCCCCAACATGTGATCGATGCCGTGAATAATCATTCCGGCGACTACCTTGTTTTGGGGGTCGGCGGCAAGATGGGCACGACCCTCGCTTTGATGCTGGAAGAGGCGATCCGACGCTCCGGTCGCGAGGCCACCGTCACGGGCGTTTCCCGCTTCAGTCGCCCCGAAGTGCGCGCCGCGCTCGAAGCTGAGGGCGTTAAAACCCTGGCCTGTGATCTCGCGTCACCCGAGGACGTAGCCCAGCTCCCCACGCCCACCAACGTCTTCTTTCTCGCCGGCCAAAAATTCGGTACCACCGATGCCCCCGAAGCCACTTGGCTGCAGAACACGATCGTGCCCGGCATCGTCGCCCGCCACTTCACAACGAGCCGGATGGTCGTATTTTCAACCGGCTGCGTTTATCCGTTTGCTGCGACCGACGGACTGGGATGTGACGAGTCGACTCCGCTCGCCTGCCAAGGCGAATACGCCAGTTCCTGCTTGGGTCGCGAACGGGTGTTCACGCACTACGCCAAACTCAATCAAACACCCGTCAATCTGTTCCGGCTCAATTACGCCTGTGAAGTGCGCTACGGCGTCTTGGTCGATATTGCCACGCGGGTCCGCGCCGGTGAATCCATCGATCTGACGACCGGATGGGTAAACCTGATCTGGCAAACCGACGCCGTCGCCCACGCCATTCGCTGCCTGGAAATCGCGGACTGCCCCCCCGTTCCGCTCAACGTCACGGGGCCCAATCGCATCGCCGTGCGTGAAATCGCCGAAACGTTTGCTTCAAAATTTGGTACCGAAGCCAAGTTCACCGGCGAACCCGCCGAGACCGCCTGGCTCTCCGATGCCCGCAAGTCTCACCAACTGTTCGGCGAGCCCCCGCGCTCCATCACTTGGATGATCGACGCCGTCGCCCACCACGTCGCGGCCGGCGCCCCGCTTCTCGGTAAACCCACCCACTTTGAAACCCGTGATGGAAAATTCTGATTCCCTCCGTTCCCACCTGCTGGCGGGCCAAGCCATTCCCGCCCTGCCCCTCGCGCTCGACGAAAACCGCAAACTGTCCGAGCGCCATCAACGTGCGCTTTCGCGTTACTACTACGAGGCCGGCTGTGGGGGCATCGCCGTCGGCGTGCACTCCACCCAATTCGAGATTCGCGAACCGCAACACGGCCTCTTTAAACCCGTGCTCGAACTCGCCGCCGAAACGATGGACAGGAGTATGGGCGTCACCCCGCGGCCCTTCATCAAGATCGCCGGAGCCTGCGGACAGACCCCGCAAGCCATCGCCGAAACGACACTCGCCCGCGAACTCGGATACGACGCGGCCCTACTCAGTCTGGCTGCCCTTAACGATCAACCCGAGGCCAGTGTGCTCGCGCATTGTCGCACCGTCGCCGCCGAACTGCCGATCATTGGATTCTACCTGCAACCCGCTGTCGGCGGACGTGTGTTCTCCTATGACTTCTGGCGACAGTTTGCCGAGATCCCCTCCGTGCTCGCGATCAAGATCGCGCCCTTCAACCGCTATCAAACCCTCGAGGTCATTCGCGGGGTCATCGCTGCCGGTCGCGACGACATCGCCCTCTATACGGGCAACGATGATACCATCGTCACCGACCTGCTCACGCCTTTCACTTTTGAGCACAACGGCTCGCCCGTCACCCGCCGCATCGTCGGCGGACTACTGGGACACTGGGGTGTCTGGTCACAAGCCGCGGTCAAACTTCTCGAAGCCATCAAAGTCGCCCGGGACCTCGACCAACTCGACATCACCTGGCTCCAACGCGCCGCCGCCGTGACCGACATGAACGCCGCGGTTTTTGATTCCGCCAACGCCTATGCCGGCTGTATCCCCGGCATCCTCGAAGTGCTCCGCCGCCAAGGCCTCGTGCCAACCATCAACTGTCTTAACCCCGACGAAGTCCTCTCCCCCGGCCAATCCGCCGAACTCGACCGCGTATCCACCGCCTACCCCGACCTCATCGACGATCCCTTCGTCGCCCAAAACCTCGACCACTGGCTGGGCTAAGCCCCCCTCTTTCTCTTTATTCGTTCTCTTTCTCTTTCTCGGCGCCGCAGGCCCCTGCCTCCAAGTTTAGTGCTCATTCGTGTGATTTAGTGGGCCACAAACTTCTCCTCCTCAGAATCTGCGAAATCCGCGGTCAAAAAACAATCCTGCCCCTCAGCCCTCCTAAACCCGCTTCAGTGCTTAACGATAGTGAAGCCCATTCGAGTTCATTCGTGGTTAAAAAAACATCCTGCCTCACAGTCCTGCTGAGCTTCAGTTTTCTAAGCGTCAGCACCCTTACTTTCGCCGGTGGTTTCAAAGACATCACCGCCGCCGCTGGCCTGCCTGATCTCGACGTGTCGCGCGTGCAGTCCGTCGATCTCAACGGTGACGGTCACGCTGACCTGATCACCCGCCCCAACGGTCGCTCGAACCACTACGCTCGCGTCTTTCTCAATACCGCCGACTCCGACGGTGCCCGCCAATTCATCGAGTTTACCCACTCCAATTTTCCCGAACTTGCCGCCGGTGATGTGCTCACGTTCGCCGATGTTGATAACGACGGTCTACCCGACGCCATCCTCGCGCGCTACCTCGACTATCTCCAACCGGACTTCGCTCCGCCCGCTCACGAGCCGACCCGCAGTTCCATTTTCTACGGCTATGGTGATGGCACTTTTTCATTGCCCCGCACCATCGAAGCCGCACCCGCCGCGACCACCGCCGCAATCGCCGTGCACGACGTCAATGGCGACGGTCTGCCCGATCTCTGGTTGGGCAACTGGTATGAACGCTACTTCTCCGGCTACGAAGCATTCTCCAACGATCTCTTGCTCCAAACTCCCATCGATAAAACGAACCCAGAATTCGTGCGTTGGTCTGTTCCCGGTGAATCCGAGCCCATCGACGGTGCCACCGATTCCGGTGGACGTCCCACCTACGGCGTGACGATCGCCCGACTCGACGACGGCACGCATCCGCACCTGCTCGAGCTCAACTACGGTCGCCGCTGGAATCGTCTCTACCAACTGTCGGGTTTTGCCCCCCATCCCGGGAAAGCCACCAGGCGCGACGAAGATGAACCACCCCTGCCGACCCGTCCCGGCGGCCACCTTGACCACCGTGGACCCGAACTTGCCCGCACCCTCTTCGGTGTCGACATCGCACCGGCCGCCGGATTCGACGGCGACCAAGTCCGCCACGGTCGCCATCCGAAATGGCTCGAAGAACGGGCCAAAGATGACCCCCGTTTCAAGCGCGACGACGAACCCCCGTTCCGCGCCAATGGCAATACCTTCGACGCTGCGATCGGGGACATCGACAACGACGGCGACTTCGACGTTTTTGTTTCCACCATCATTCACAATTGGGCCGGCGACTCATCCGATCGCTCCCGTTTTCTCGTCAACCGCCTGCGCGAAACCGGTGAGTTGAAATTCGATTCACCGGTCGAACTTTCGGTGGATCGCATGCCGGAAGTCGTCACGGCGGAGAACCGTAATTTTAACCAAGGCGACATCTTCTGCGAGTTCGCCGATCTCAACAACGATGGTCGTCTGGACCTCATCCTGTGCTCCTCCGACTACAGTGATCCCCCCCCTCACGACGAACGCCTGCGCATTTATCTTCAACAAGCAGACGGCAGCTTCCACAACGCCACCGCTGAACTCGGTATCGATCATCTCGGCGGCGGACAACCCACGCTTCTCGATTGGGATCACGATGGCGACCTCGACCTCATGGTCGGCCAGACCTTCAACCGCCTCAGTGCCGAACGCCGCCGCGAAGCCGGTCTCGCCAACGGCACGCTGACTGCCGAAAGCCCGGAAGACACCAGGCCCACTCCGCGCCTCCGGCTCTACCAAAACACCTTGGCCGATTCATCCCACGGTCTCGTCTTACGCCTCATCGGTGATCCCGACCAAAATGTCTCCCGTGATGCTTACGGCGCCATCGTCCGCGCGTCAGTGGATCTTGATAATGATCCCACCACCCCCGACGTCGTCCTCCACCGCCAACTCATCGGCCCCGGCGGCCACGCCGGCAAACGCAGCGACAGTCTCATCCACCTCGGCCTCAAAAAAGCCACCCAAGTAAACTCCCTCGAAATTACCTGGCCCAACGCCGCCCGCACCGTGACCACCTATCAAAACCTCCCGGCCGGTTCGCACACCATCCATCTTTGATCGTGGTAACTGACGGATGGGCGGAAGTAACAAATCTCAAATATCAAGTAACAAGATTTCTAAACCCATTCTATCGCGTCAGCTTTTGTGATTTCTGTGCCTTTTGTGGCTATTAATGAACCACTTCTATCTCGCCATAGTTCCGCTCTGCGAAACGACGGCGGATGCCCCTCCAAATTTCTCTTTGACCAAACCTGCTCTACCCCTACTCGCCCTACTCGCAGCTCTCACCCTCTCCGCCAACGCCCGCGAGAACCTGCCCTCGTTTGATTCTGAGGTCCTCGCCCGCGCCGTCGCCGAGAAACCACCGCGTTGGAAATTTGTTCGCGGCACCCGCTATCGCGAACTCCCGGAAACCTTTGCGATGCAACTCGTCGCCAACGCCGCCGCGCTGCATCCCGATCATCGCATCGGTGATACCACTCTCGCCGCCAGCCTCGCGACGAAGATTCAATATTTCCTGCGCAACGACGGCCCCGATGCCGATGGCAATACGCGCGAACCCGAGGCCCAGGGCGGCATCGGCGGCTGGTCCCACAACGCCGCCGCCTGGGCTCTGCTTATCGCCAAACAAACGCCCGACGTTTGGACGCTGCTCACCGCAGACGATCGCGCCCGCGCCGACGTCTTGATGCAGGCCATGGCCGTCGGCGGGCACTTCACTCACGGCGACGCCAACGACTATCATGTGCTCCTAGATGGGATCACGTGGTATCACAAGAGCTGGAACCCAAATCACATCGAAGGCTACGCCGGCGTGATGATCGCCGCCTCCTACTATTTTGGTGCCGATAATCTGAATACCTTTTTCATCGATTTCGACTACGCCCAATTCCGACAAAAACTGCAGGACTTTCAGTTCCACAACATCCTGCAGACTTGGGAAAACGAATCGGCCATGGCCGGTCTGCTCATGCACGGCGGCGACTACCAACGCCCCAATCGTCCGCAGGGCCACGGACGCGGCATCCGCCAGCCCTTCACCTACCGCGGACGCACCCTTCACCAACCGTGGGAGATCTATCTCACCCAAGCTGATCGCCTCTGGTCGAAAGCCGTGCGCACCCAAGTCAACGTCGATGCTAACCGCGCCGGTCGCCTCCTCCACCGCCAGTCCGATGCCACGGTCTCACCCTACGAGGGGCAGATGGGAATGATCTACGAATTTGAAGCCATGGACAACGCTGGTCTGCGCACCAGTCTCGGCTACGCCTACGATTGTGCGATGATTCATATCGGCACGGCCGCGAGTCTGAAGGTCCTCGATAAGTGGCAGGCAGACGTCGGCGGCAACGACATCGAACAGCGCATGGCCATCGGCATGGCGGACCTGATGTTCAAAGCCGAAGAGGGCTACGAGGGTTGGGCCAACGGCCGCCTCAGTTCCTACGACATCACCGACCTTCAGCAGATCGGATCAGACTATATCTTCGAACTCTGGCAGGCCCTTTTCCCCGAGCCCACTCCGCCACCCACGGCCCAAGCCGCGACTTTCGCCACGGTGTTGGAGCACAATATCATTTACCAAGACAGTGAAGTCTACGCCGCCTGGCCCGACATCATCCGGGCCGGTAATGGCGATCTGCTCCTGACGTTCTGCAGTTCAGACGAACACCTCGGTCCCAATGGTAAGGCGACCCTCATGCGCTCCACCGACAACGGCCACACCTGGACCGGACCGGTCACCGCCTACGACTCGCCGGCCGACGACCGCGACATCGGCCTGTCCCGCCATCCCGACGGCACACTGGCGCTCCATGTTTGGACCACATTCTGGTCTGAAGAGATGTATGCCAAGTATCCTGATTCCTACCCCGCCGAAACCCTCGCGGCATGGACGAAACACGTAAACACCTCCGGCTATCTGGCAGCCGAACCCGATCAAGGCCGTTGGACGCTCACCTCTCGTGATCACGGCAAAACCTGGGGCGAACGCGTCCGCGGACCCGACGCCGTGCACGGCGGCATCGTGCTCGATGACGGCACCTGGATGACCGCCGCCTACCGCGAAGAAAAAGGCAACGTCGCCATCTTCTCCGCTCCCGCTTCCACCGGACCGTGGCAGAAAAAAATCGTGATCGAAACTCCCACCACCGACACCCTACGCTTCGGTGAACCGCACATCGCCCAACTTCCTTCCGGGCGCGTGGTCGTCGCGATCCGCGCGACGTCCATTCCTTACGATGACAGCGGTGATCATCTGCAGTTCTGGGTGACGACCTCCGACGATCGCGGCACCACCTGGTCGGAACCGATTTCTTCCGGACGCTGGGGATTTCCCGTCCACCTGACCGTGCTCAGTGACGGCCGTCTCCTCGCCACCTACGGCTACCGCCGCTTTCCTTATGGACAGCGCGCCAGCATCAGCAGCGACGGCAAAAACTGGGATGAGTTACCCGAGATCATCCTCCGGGCCGACGCTCCCAATCGCGACCTCGGCTACCCCGCCTCGATCGAAATCGCCCCCGGAGAAATCCTCACCGTCTACTACCAAGAAACCGGTAACCCCGAAGACACCCACTCCCGTCCCGCGATCATGAGCACGCGCTGGAAACTGCCCGCGCGCTAAAAGCGCGCAAAGCATGTCCGCCGAAGCTTCAGCGAAGGAGGATAACAAAAAAGCTACCGCGAGGGGTCAGGTCGTAGACGCATTGCTTTAGCAATTTAGTCACGACCTGACCCCTTCCCCTCCCCCCCTTTTCCCGCGACCTCAACCTCATCCCTCCCAGAACCTAACTCCACTGACGCGACCCAAGCTTGCGGTCTATGCGCAGGTCACTCAGTTTCACATTCATGAGCAAAGCAGAGATACTTGAGCAACTCCCTCAACTATCGGCCACCGAACGAACCGAAATCTGGGAGCAGATCTGGCGCCTTGAGGAACAGTCGGAGGTCACTGATTCGGAAAAGTTGATCCTGGAGGAAGCCCAGTTGGCCTACAACGCCGACCCGCACGCGGGTTCCTCTTGGGAAGAAGTAGAAAAACGTCTTCGAGGCCACTAATGCCTTATTCAATCGTTATCCGGCCAGAGGCGGAGCGAGATCTAAGCGCAGCCTCCATTTGGTATAACGAACAACGAAAAGGACTGGGCCACGAATTTCTGGACGAGATTGCTGCCGTCATGCGGATCCTCGCAAATGAACCCCGTTTATCCGCTTTCTACTACCGCGAGTTTCGGCGAATTTTGCTTCATCGATTCCCTTACAAAATATTCTATCAAATCAAAGGCTCCCGCGTGATCGTTTTTCGAGTGCTTCATGCCAAACAAGCCCACTCAATTCGGCTTCGATAAACCGAACCCTTCCCACTCTTACTGCTACTCGTTCTCGAAACCCTGCCCCTTTACCCCCTCACCCCACTCCTAGTGCCCATGTCTACCTCTTTCCTCCGCGCCTCCGCGTCTCCGCGTGAGCTCTTGATCCTGCTCGTGCTTATCCTGTCTCCCATCGTCACCAGTGCCGCGCCCATCAGCTTTTCCAAACAACAACTGACGGATATGTTCTTCTCCGAGGGCGTGGCGGTCGCCGACGTCGATAACGACGGTAAATCCGACGTCATTGCGGGTCCCTTCTGGTATCGCGCCCCGCAATTTAAGCAGAAGCGGCAACTCGCCGCCCCGTACGCCTACGATCCGCGTAGTTATTCCAACGCCTTTATCATGGGCTCCTACGATTTTAACTACGACGGGCTCACCGATGTGCTGCAAATCGGCTGGCCGGGACGCGCCGGCTACTGGCTGGAGAATCCCGGCCAGGTCCGACAGGATTGGACTCCCCACCTCATCACCCCGGAAGTCGGCACCGAGTCGCCCCAGCTCCTCAACTTGGTCGGCGACGAACGCCCCGAACTCATCCTCGCCGCCGAGAAAAAGCTTGGCTGGGTCGCGCCGACCAAAGGTGCTCATCCCACCAAACCTTGGACGTTCCACCCGATCACCGGTGAGGACCACTGGCAGCGCTACACCCACGGGGTCGGCGCCGGCGACATCAATGGCGACGGTCGCCAAGACATGCTCACTTCAACCGGTTGGTTCGAACAACCTGCCGATGTTTCGGACGGACCGTTATGGAAATTTCACCCCGTCGAATTCGGCACCAAGGGTGGCGCTCAAATGTATGCCTACGACGTCAACGGCGACGGCCTCAACGATGTCATCACCAGCATCCACGCCCACGAATACGGTCTCAGTTGGTTTGAACAAAAACTACACGCCGATGGCAGTCGCACCTGGATCGACCACCCCATCATTTCCCGCGAACCCGACAACCTCATCCGCGGCGTGCAATTTTCCCAAGCCCACGCGGTCGAGCTCGTTGACATGAACGGCGACGGCCTGAAGGACGTCATCTCCGGCAAACGCTACTGGGCCCACGGTCCCGGTGGCGACGTCGACTCCGATGCACCGGCGGTTATCTATTGGTTCGAACTCATCCGCCACGCCGATGGCGCCGCCCACTTCGAACCCCATCTGGTCGACGACTCCTCAGGCGTAGGCACACAGTTCGTCGTAAAGGACATCAACAACGACAGCCGACCCGACATCGTAGCCTCCAACAAAGCTGGCGTGCACGTATTCCTCCAAAAGTAGCCCGCCCACGACCGCGGGCGAAGTAACCCTCCGTCGCCAAAGCTATGGCGGGCATGCAAATGAAACAAAAGCGACCACCGGGGTCATGTCGTTGATAAATTCTATGCAGCGGAGCGAAATAAATTTATCCCGACCTGATCCCCTCCACGAGCGCATACGCGCTCGAAGTATCAATTTCCAATTAACAAGTAACAAGAATCAGAACCACCGATAGCGCCGGTCGGGGTCAGCGTCGTTAATAAGTTTTACGCAGCGGAGCGTAGTAAACTTATTCCGACCTGACCCCTTCTCTCAACCGTTCGTCATCCACTTCCCCATTTCACCCCACCTCATCGCGCGAGCCTTTCGCATTTTGTCGTGTATAAATCAATCTCACCCTCCGTGCTCTCTGTGTCCCCTCTGTGAACTCTGTGACTAAAATACTCTGCCTCTTCGCCACCCTCCTCCTCGCGACCGCCACCAGTTCCGCTGACTTCGACCTCCGCGATGGCGACCGTGTAGTCTACCTCGGCGACACCCTGATCGAGCGCGAACAATACCACGGCTGGCTCGATGTCATGTTCGCATCACGTTACCCGGACTCCGACGTCACCTTCCGCAACCTCGGCTGGAGCGGCGACACCCCCGACGGTAAATCACGCCTCAGCCTCAGCCTACTCCAAGCCGGCAAGGAACCTGCCGACGAAGGATGGCGACAACTGGTAAACCAACTCGAAGCAGCAAAGCCGACCGTCGTCGTCCTCGGCTACGGCATGGCGAGCGCTTTGGATCCCGGGTCCGATCTCGAACAATTCGAAAGCACCTACCGCGAACTCCTCGCCAAGATCCGTCAAATCACACCCGAAGTTCGTTTCATTTTCGTAACCCCTGTTGTAAATAATCCATCATTCGATCCATACGCTGAGGCCATTATTTCTCTCGCCCAGCGCGTTGAAGCGCCCTGCATCAATGTCAGTCGCCTAATCACCACGTCATTGGACATTTCGGCGCGCAGCGCAAACGGCATCCACCTCAACGCTGCCGGTTACCGCACATTCGCCGAGTCATTCGAAATGCAGCTCTTCGGCACCGAAGGCACTTGGCGCACGAGCCCTCACACCGAGGCGCTCCGCCAAGCCATCATCCGCAAAAACGAGGCGTTCTTCCACCGCTCCCGCCCCGCCAATATGGCCTACATCTTTGGTTTCCGGAAACGCGAACAAGGCAACAACGCCCAAGAGGTCCTCGAATTCGACAAACTGGTCGCGGCGGAAGACGCCAACATCGCCAAGCTCCGCCACCTGCAACCGGTCGAGATCGATATACCACCTCAACGCCTGACCAATCGCGTCCTCGAATACACTCCGCAGGTGCGACCCAATTTTGAAGTCGCCGAGGGATTCGAAGTCACCTTGTGGGCAGAGAATCCGCTCATCAACAAACCCATCCATATGAACTGGGATGCGCAGGGCCGTCTCTGGGTCGCGTCCTCTACGGTCTACCCGCAGATCGAACCCGGCCAAGCGCCCGCCGACCGCATCCTTGTCCTCTCCGATACCAATGCGGACGGCCACGCCGATGAGGTTAAGACGTTCGCCGACGGTCTGCTTATTCCCACCGGCGTCCTGCCGGGCGACGGCGGGGTTTACGTTGCGCAAAGCACCGAACTCCTTCACTTTTCCGACACCGATGGCGACAGTGTCGCCGATCAACGCGAGATCGTGCTCAGCGGATTCGGCACCGAGGACAGTCACCACAATCTGCATACGCCCCAGTGGGGGCCCGATGGCCGTCTCTACATGAACCAGTCGGTCTACACCCGCACGCGCACCGAAACGCCTCACGGCGTGATCGACCTCAAGGCGGGCGGTGTCTTTCGCTTCGATCCCCGTGATCAACGCATGTCCATTCACTACCGGGGCCTGATCAACGGCTGGGGACACGCCTGGGACGCCCACGGCAATTCCTTCATGACCGACGGTGCGGGCTTCGCCGGACCCAGTTGGGGAATCGTAGGCGCCACCTACATCACTTTGGCTCCGGCTCGTCGCACCCTGCAAACCATCACCCCGGGGGCCTATCCCAAATACTGCGGGCTCGAGGTTTTGCACAGTCCGCTGTTCCCGCCGGATTGGCAGGGTGATCTCATCACCTGTGACTTTCGCGCCAATCGCATCGTCCGATTCAAGCTCTCCGACGACGGCGCCGGATTTATCGGTCGTGAACAGGAGGAAATCCTCCGCACCGTCGCGGACTCATTCCGCCCTATCGATGTGAAACTCGGCCCCGACGGCGCTCTCTACATTGCCGACTGGAGCAATCCCATTATCCAACACGGTGAAGTCGACTTCCGCGACACGCGTCGTGACAAAATCCACGGTCGGATCTGGCGGGTCGCCCCGGTTGGCCACAAGCCCTCCACCCCAACCGACTTCACCCAACTCTCTAATCGCAAACTTCTCAATCTGCTGCTGACTGAAAACAGCGCCGATCAGAGCCAAGCCCGTCGGGTGTTGACTGAACGCGGTGCCGAAAACGTAGCATCCGACCTCGACACATGGGCGGCCGAAAACTCGTCCGATATCGCGCAGCTTCAAGTCCTCTGGCTACGCCAATCGCTGAACCTCCCCATCGAGCAAGTCGGTGAAAATCTGCTCGATTCCGATTCACCCGAGATCCGCGCTGCAACCGTGCGAGCGCTTTCTCTCGCCTCCAAGGATGACTACGAAACCGTCGCCAAACTCTCTCGTGACCCACACCCGCGCGTGCGCCTCGAGGCCGTCCGGGCGCTCGGTCGTTTCCCCACGGCCGAAAGCGCCGCCGCCGCGCTCGCCGTTCTGGACACCGAAATGGACCCCTATCTCGACTACGCCGTTTGGCTTACCATCAACGAACTCGCTGAGCCTTGGTCAGCCGCCGTGTTGAACGGCTCTTGGTCAACCGAAGGTCGCGACAATCAACTCGCCTTCGCTCTCACGTCTCTCCTTCCCGAGCAGACCGCTCCCATCCTCGCCGCGCTCGTCGCCCGCACCACCCTGGACGGCACCGGCCCCTGGGCGGAACTCATCAAAGACGCCGGCGGCACCACCGAACTCCAGGCCCTCTTTGCGGGCGCACTCTCCGGGCGTTTCGCTCCCGCTGATACCGCACGATCACTCAATGCGCTGCGCGAAGCCGCCCGCATTCGCAACGTTCACCCCACCGGCCAACTCGACACTCTCGCGCCTTTGCTTTCAGCCAACAATCCAGCCGTGCGCAACGCTGCCATTCGCCTGGCTGGGACATGGAAACTCACCGCCGCCGTTCCTCAAATCGTCGAACTCGCCCGTAATTCCGACGCGAACGAGACCACCATGCGCGATGCCTTCGGAGCTCTGCGCGAAATCGGCGGCGAATCCACCGTTCAAGCCTTGCTTCAAATCGTGGCGGACGACCAAGCCGCGGAATCGACCCGTAATCTGGCAGTGCTGACACTCGCCACTCAGGACGCTTCCGCTCACGCGGGTGCGATCATCGCTCGCCTGCAACACGCGAGTTCAGATGCGGTCGCCACCGAACTCTGGCGGTCGCTTCTCAGCATCCGCCAAGCGGGAGATGCACTCGCCAATGCCCTGCCGGCGAACCCAATTCCCGAATCCATCGCGCGCGCCGGATTACGCCCCGCGCGCGAAGGCAATCAAAACACGGCGCTGGTTCGCGTCCTGATGGAACAAGCCGGCGTGTCGCTCTCCACCGAAAAACTGACGGCCGAACAAATGCAGGCCCTTGCCGCCGAAGCCGAATTACATGGCGACGCCGCTCGGGGCGAAATGATCTACCGGCAAGACGCGCTGGCCTGTATCGCCTGCCATGCCATCGGCGGCGCGGGCGGCAAAGTTGGACCCGACCTGACCAGCATCGGAGCGAGCGCTCCGACCGACTACCTGGTGGAGGCAATGCTCTACCCCGGCGACAAAGTGAAGGAAGGTTACCACGCCACGTTGATCGCCACCAAAGATGAACAAGTGGTGAGTGGCGTCGTGGTGATGGAAAACGATCAGGAATTGGTCGTGCGCAATACCGCCAATATCGAAGTATCCGTCGCCAAGTCGAACGTCGCGAGCCGCACCAACATCGGTTCGCTCATGCCTCCCGGACTGATCGATGGCCTGCTGCCACAGGAACGTCTGGATCTGATCAAGTTCCTTAGTGTGCTGGGCAAACCCGGCCGCTTCGACGCGACCCGCAGCAATGTTGCCCGCCAGTGGCAAGTCTACCTCACCTGGAGTCGCAACCGCCACCTCGGGGTCGAACGTGTCGCTCAGGGAGACCTCAGCCTACCCGATTGGCACACCACTTACTCCCGCGTTGACGGCGTCGTGCCACCGGTGAATTTCCAAACAGCCTTTCCGCGCAGCAACAACGCCGACCACCTCTTCTTCGCCGTGCAGTTCGACGCGGTTCAAGGGGGCGAAGTCAGCTTCACCCTCGAATCAAAATTGGACCGCGCGTGGCTCAACGGCACGCTCGTCGAAATCGGCGACACCTTTACCCTCAACGCCAAAGCCGGAACCAACACGCTCGTCCTGCGGACCGACCCCAAAGTCTTTCCCGAAAACCTCCGTCTGTCCTCCGACGATGTCACGTTTCGCTAACGCTGCTGCGCCAGCGAAAAAGTAACACGTATCAAGTTCCAAGTAATAAGAATTTCGGACGTAATTGGCCGCCGGGGTCAGGTCGTAGTCGCTCGCTAAAGCGCGCGAAGTATCAAGTTTCAAGTATCAAGTAACAAGAACCGGACAACTCCCGCCGGGGTCAGGTCGTAGACGCATTGCTTTAGCAATTTAGTCACGACCTGATCCCCTTCCCTCACGCGATCAAACTCACGACCAGCCCCCCAACGCTGACACGAAGTAACAAGAGTTCCAAAGGTTGCTAACGCTGAGATTAAGGTTCGCTCACGTAACTATCCTGACCGATCTTCGAACTCATCTCTCCCATGATTCTACCCCGATTCGCACGTCTTCTTTTCATCACCCTACTCCTGCCGATTTCGCTGATCGCGCGGCCCAACGTGCTCATGATCGCAATCGATGATCTGAACGACTGGACCGGCTTTCTCGGCGGACATCCGGATGTGCTAACTCCGCATATGGACGCCCTTGCTCAACAGGGGCGCAACTTCACCAATGCCCATTGTGCGGTTCCCGTGTGCTCCTCCTCACGGGTCAGCGTGATGTCCGGCCTCGCCGCGACCACCCATGGAAGCTACGAACTGGGCGCCAACTACGAAGACCTTCCCGCTCTCAAAAACATCCCCATCCTGCAGCAGTATTTCAAAGACCAGGGCTACCTCACCCTCGCCGGTGGTAAAGTGCTGCACCACGGGTTCACGGGCGAACTGGCCGCCGCGATTGATCACACCTTGCTGGAACGACGTCGCGGAGACCGTCCGCCCCAACCGCTCAATCTCCCCGCCGGTTGGAGCAAGGCGTGGGACTCCGGAGCTTGGCCCGAAACCGATGCCGGGATGTATGACCACCAATTGGCCCACCGAGCGGCCGATGCGTTGAAGCAGGATTTTGATCAACCGTTCTTCATGTCGGTGGGGTTTTTTCGTCCCCACGTGCCGCTGCACGTTCCGCAAAAATGGTTCGATCTCTACGATCGCGAAACCCTCACCTTGCCCGCCAACCCGCTCGTGGATCTCGAAGATTTACCGGCGAATTTTCTCAGCATAAATGACTACGCAGTGGCCCCGACTCAAACCGACGTGACCGAGACAAATATGCACCGCGCCCTCACCCACGCCTACCTCGCTTCGATCAGTTTCGTCGACGACTGCGTGGGCATTGTGCTCGATGCGCTCAAAAACAGCCCTCACGCCGACAACACTGTCATCGTTTTGTGGAGCGATCACGGGTTCCACCTCGGCGAAAAACAACACTGGGCCAAGCGCACGCTCTGGGAGGAATCCACCCGCGTGCCCTTGATCGTGGCCGGCCCGGGCATCACGCCAGGCTCGCCCACCGCTCAACCGGCCAGTATCCTTGATATTTATCCCACGCTGGTGGCCCTCACCGGCGTTCCTCAGCTGGATCATCTGGAAGGCATATCGCTGCAACCGCAGCTCGATGATCCCACGACACCCCGGAACCATCCGGCC
>CBFHXU010000018.1:0-31884 GCA_965659875.1 uncultured Opitutaceae bacterium | reverse complement strand
CGTGAAGGATTTTAAACGGGTCACGCTGGGCCAGATTCATCTCGAGGCGGGCAAAGGCACGCTTGCGCTGAAGGCGATCGATATGCCCGGAGCGCAAGTCATGGATTTCCGGCTGATGCTGCTGTCGCGGGTGGAGTAGGGCGATATACTCTAGGCCGCTCTTTCTCTTTAATCTTTATGTTTCCTCTTTTTCTGACGGCGCAGCCGCCTTTGTGAGCGGCAGGATGGGGATCCGCCGTCGCCAAGGCTTTGGCGGACAGGTAAAGATAAAGACTAAAGAGAAAGAGGAAAGATGAGTGGGTCGCACGCGAGTCCGGCTTGACGGGGCGGTATACGGTATTACTTTAATACCATGCCCGTGATGAGTTTTAAAGTGGATGCCGATACCGAACGGAAGATTCGGGCGAAAGCTCGGGCGGAGAAAACTTCGGTTTCAGCCTACCTCCGGAAGGTAGCAGTGGGTGAGGAGGGTTCGAGTCCAGTTAAGGTCCGACCGCGTAAACATCCGGTGTCCGGATTGCCTTACAATGCAGCAGCTTCGCGGATGGTGGTGGCGGAGGATGAGATCAAAGCAGCTTTGGCCGACTTCCCGTGAACGTCCTGCTCGATGTAAACGCCTTGCTGGCGTGGGAGCATGCGAATTCGCCGCACCATGCGGCTTTTCACGGATGGGTCGCGCAGCAGGATGAATTGGAGCTCTGGACCTGCGCACTTGCGGAGCTGGGTTTTATCCGCGTGTCGATGCAGGTATTTGGCTACGATAGAACAAGCGCGGACCAATCACTACGTAGACTCAAACGAGCGACGGCTGGGTTTGTGGAAGAAGCGCCGAGTCCGCGTCTGCCCGCATGGGCAAAATCTGCCAGCAAAACCACCGACGGGTATTTGGTTCAGCTCGCTCGCGCGAATGATCTCAAGCTGGCGACGTTTGATCGCGGCATCAGAGATGCGGCGGTCCTTCAGATTGTGGCTTAGGAAGTGTCGGAGAATCTGGTGAGATGCCGCACCTTTTCCAAGTAGTGAATTTGGGTGACGCTACTTTATTCCGGGGGAGGCTTGGGTGTGTGTTGTCTGACTTGTTTCCCCGGGACTATTGTCTCGTTTACTGGTGGGCAGCTAAGTCGAAAGCAGCGGGATCCGTATAGACGGAATCGGGGAGCTGCTCAAGGACGGCGATGCCGGTGTGGTCGCGTTTGCCGTGGCCGTGGGCGAGTAGAATGTCGCCGTGCTTTTGCCATTTGGTCCACGGACCGAGGTCACGGGATTCGGCGTCGTTGAAGTTGCGCCAGAACATCCAGTGCGAAACGAGACCGGTTTCTTGGTTCACGTAGACGTGGTATTTGTTGTCCGGGGTGCGACCGACTTCTTGGAAAGTGAGCTGCAGAACATCGGATTTTGCGCCGGCGGGGTCCTTCATTTCGCCCACGTATTTGAGGGTGACGCCGGAGTCTTTGAGTTTGTAAGGCATGGCGAGCCAGTAGGCGTCGTTGATCCAAGCGCCTTTGGCCGAAGAGAGGGCTTCATTCAATTCGGTACCGGTGATCTCGACCCCCGCTTGCCAGGCTCGGCCTTCGCCGGTGTTGAGGTTGGAGAGCACGGTCAGTTCCTTGTTCTCGAAGCGATGGTTGCCGGTATATTTGTCCCAGACGTGGAGACGGTTGCCAAAGAAACGCCAGGTGACATGACGGGTATTGTCCCAAGCTTTGCGTCCGCCCATGGCCGCCATGGTGGCGTCGGCAACGGCGATGGCCTTGGCGTCGGATTCGGCGAGGTTGAACCCGGCTTGGGCGGGATTGGCGTCGGCGGCGAAGGCGGTCGACGTGAAGGTAATCAGCAGGCCGCAGAGGGCGGCGGGGAGCAGTCGGGGAAAGCGCATTCCCCAAATGATACAATATTGGGCGGATTGGCGAGTCGGCAATGGATACGGTGAGACTGGGTGGCAGATCATTGTTTTAACCACGAAACACACGGAATACACGAAAGGGCTACGTACTGAACGGGGTTTTAACCGCAGATTGCTCAGATTAACGCAGATGACCCTCCACCTTCGGTTCTAGAAAGAGCAATAAAGATGGATGATTCTTCGTTCTCTGATTCCAACCTGTATGAATCTGAGTTTTCTGCGAAATCTGCGGTTAGGAATTAGCGGTGGAATAGCTCCGTGTGAGCCCTGTTGAGGAGAATTGATCGGTTCACCAGTTGGGGGATCGACTCGGTGAGGGGCGGACGTCGTGCTGCGGGTATACCCATGAATGTATCCCTTCTGTTCCTCGCTTTTTTGTTTCTCGTCGGCTGTTCGCAGGCCGCGCACCATGCCGAGCGTACGAATTTGGTGCTCATCGTTACGGACGACCAAGGCTACTGGGACGTCGGGTTTAACGGCTGCACGGATATTCCGACGCCCAATATCGATCGCATCGCTCACGAAGGTGCTAGATTTGAAAACGGCTATGTTTCTTATCCCGTGTGTGGTCCGAGCAGGGCGGGTTTCATGACGGGGCGCTATCAAGGGCGTTTTGGTTTTCGCAACAATCCGACCTTGAATCCGGATGATGCGATGGCGGGGTTGCCGGTGGAGGAAGACAATATTGCCGAGGTGCTGGACCGGGTCGGTTACCATTCGGGCATCATCGGCAAATGGCACCTCGGCACGCATCCGCGGTTCCGGCCGAACGTGCAGGGGTTCGATGAGTTTTATGGATTTGTGGCCGGGGGACATCGTTACTTCCCCGAAGATCTGATTTACCAAAACATCGAGTCGGTGGATCGTAAGGGAGGGTGGTATAATACGAAGTTGCGACGCAACGATGTCGCAGTCGAAACGGATGAATACCTGACCGATGAACTTTCCAACGAAGCGGTTGATTTCATCTCCCGTAACCAGGCCGATCCGTTCTTCCTTTTTGTGGCGTATAACGCGCCGCACACGCCGATGCAGGCGAGCGAGAAATATCTCAAGCGCTTCGCCCACATCGACGACAAGCTCCGTCGCACCTATGCGGCGATGGTGAGTGCGGTGGACGATGGGGTCGGACGAATTCTCGATGAACTCGATCAGCAGGGACTCGCCGAAAATACTCTGGTGGTGTTCTTCTCCGACAATGGTGGTGCCCGCAACAACGGCTCAATCAACACGCCGTTGCGCGACAATAAAGGGTCGCTGTATGAAGGTGGCATGCATGTGCCTTTTGCCATGCGTTGGACAGGCCGCATTCCCGCTGGGCTGGATTACCAACCCGCGGTCAGCTCGCTGGATGTGCTCGGCACGATGGCGGGAATTACGGGCGTGGAGATTGCCGAGGAGCGACCGCTTGATGGCGTGAATTTGATTCCATATTTGACGGGTGAAAAATCAGGCGCTCCCCACGAATATTTGTTTTGGGAGATGATCCGCAGCGGTGACGCCGCCGTGCGACATGGTGACGATAAGCTTAAAGTCGCCTACGAAACTGACACCACGGAGCTTTTCGATTTGGGTAAAGATTTGGCCGAGACTCAGAATCGAGCTGAATCCGATGAGGCCAAAACGAAACGTCTGCGTCGGGAGTTGGAGAATTGGACGAAGCAATTGAAGCCGGCACAATTCAAGGGCCTTGGCTCGTGGGACCCCGCCAAGAATCCAGCCAAACCCCGAAAGTAGCGGAGGAGTGGTTGCGAGGCGACTAAAGCTTTGGCGAGACAGGGAATTATTTTACAGAAGGAAACGAAGGTAACGAAGCAAGGGGTTCGTTTGTTCGGCTTTGTTCTCTCTGTTCCCTTCTGTAAAATCGGCGGATGAGTGGCTTCAGTCTTTGAAGGCGAACGCATCGCGCATCGCGGTGGTGAGTTGGGTCATGGCGGTGGCGGCTTCGTCGAAAGGTTCGGAGAAATGCAGGAAGCCGTGCAACATGCTGGGATGGGCTTGTTCAGTCACCGACACGCCGGCGTCGCGCAGCCGTTGCGCATAGGCTTGGCCCTCGTCGTAAAGCACATCGTAACCGGCGCTGAGTAAATAAGCGGGCGGGAGTCGGGCGAGGGAAGCGGCGCGCAGCGGGCTGGCGAGCGGATGGGTCCGCTCCTCCGTGTTGGGCACATATTGGTCCCAGAACCAAATCATGAGGTCTTTGGTGAGACCGAGGTCGGAGGCGAATGTGTTATAGCTGGCGGTCTCGGTGTCGGCGTCGGTGATCGGATAAATGAGCCACTGCGAATGGATGGGCGGGCGTCCTTCATCGCGGGCTTTCATGCAAACCGCTGCGGCGAGATTACCGCCAGCGCTGTCGCCGGCCACGGCGATACGGGAGCGATCGATTTGCAGGGTTGAGGCGTGATCCGAAATGTGGCGTGTCGCGTCGTAGCAATCATTGAGGGCGGCGGGAAATGCGTCGTCGGGAGCGGGACGGTATTCGACGGAAACCACTGTGATTCCGGCCTGCGCAGAGATGCGTCGGCACAAGGTGTCGTGGGTTTCGATGTTACCCAGGACCCAACCTCCACCATGAAAATACATGACGCACGGTTGGGGACCTTCGCCGGCCGCGCGATAGAGGCGCAGCTTCGGGCCATGCGGCACCTCGATATCTTGTTGGGAGGCAGGCTCGGGTCCGGTGCCGAAGACGTCGGTCAGACCGGCGAAGATCTCCCGGCCTTCGGCAGCGGGCAGATCTTCATACTTGGGCGGATTCTGTTGGGCGACTTCAGCAAGGAAGGCGTTAGCTTGGGGATCGAGAGTCATGAACCATTTGATGAATGAATTTTTTAGGAACACCAAGACCGCATCCCCTTGGTCCGGATAGAGGGGGGGGTGGATGGTTTTCATTAATTTTCATTAGGTCGGTTCTCGCTAGGGGCGCGTCCGGCGCGTTGGTTGGGTGGCAGTCGGTTTCCTTGCCGTGCTTCTCGCCCACCTATCTTGCCCCCATCAGATCCGGCTCATGAAATATCGGACGCTTTTTATCCTACTTGCTGTCAGCGTTGGCAGTTTCACCTCCACCGCGTTTGCCGATCATCACGCCGAGGATTGGTTGCCGCGATTTCGGGAGCAACTCGACCCGGCCAGTGAGGTGGCGCAATCGCTCGATCGCCTCGGGCCTGATGCTTCGCGGGCCCGGATTGTTGAAACCGCGGCGCGTTACTTTCGTGATCGTGAGCCGCTGAGTCCGCTGTGGGAGGTGGGGCTGGATGAAGTTGCGACCGAGGAGGATATCGCGCGATCGGACCTGGCGATCGATCACATCATAACGGAGCGATCCGGGGTGTTTCATTTGCCGGAAAAATTGCCGTGGTATGATGCGCCGAAGAATTTTTATACGCTGTCTCGATTCCCGCATTTCGATTACCTGATGCTCGCCTACAACACCACCAAGGATGAGCGCTACGCTCAGGCCATGGTGCGCGACATGTTGGATTTTGTCGAAAATGTGCCGCTGTCGAAATCGGAAGGTTATCATCCTCAGGTGCCGTCGAACCGTAACCCTTGGAATTGGGTGCTCCTGCAATGGCGCGTGAAACGCTGGATCGATACGCTCGCGCATTTGCGGGCGTCACCGTCGTTGTCGGACGAGAACTATCTGCGTATCGTCAGCCATCTTTGGGCGGAAGTGGATTGGGTGGTGCCCAATAAAATTCTCGGCCTGCACAACGGCACCCTCGGGAACGCGAGCTCGATTCTCTACGCATCGTTGCAATACCCCGAGGCCAAATCAGCGGCGTTTTGGCAAGCCGACGCGACGGCACTCTTGGATGGTTTCTTGGATCTGGCGTTTTATCCCCGGGAGTTTCTGATCGAGCTCACCCTGGGTTATTCGGAGGGCACGATGCTCATGTGTCGCAAAATGTATGAGGCTTTACCCGCGTCGCCGGCCAAGGATCGAATCAGCCCCAAACTCGAAGCCATCTTTGATGCTCACGTGGGCATGATGAAGCCGGATCGTGGCATTCCTCGGTATGGAGATAATGGCATCTTTGATATTCGGGATCGTGTCTTGCGCAAAGGCGCGGAGCTGTTTGGTCGGGCCGACTGGGGGCGCCTCGCGGATGATGGTGAGGTGCGGGAGCGGGCCGACGGGTATCTGTCATTTCCCTATAAATCCAATCCGTATTATTTGAGTGGATACTATGCCATGCGTGATGGCTGGCATGAGGATGCTCAATACCTGTCCATCGACGCCGGACCATTTGGCACCAATCATCAGCATGCTGACAAGTTGAGCATCACGGTGTCAGCCGATGGGGCGCCGTTTATCGTCGACCCGGGGTCGTCGCTTTACACGTCGGCCGAGCCGGGTCCCCGTCACGATCTGCGAGTGGGATTCGTGCACAACGTGATCACGATCGACGGCATTGATCCGAACACGGGTTGGGACCGGCACTACGCATTTGATGTATTGGAGAATCGCTGGGTGACCAATAGCGTCTACGATTTCCTTGAGGGCACCTACGAGTATCGTAACAACCTGCTCGATGCGATGTGGCGGCGCAGTGTGTTATTTGTGAAAGGAGATTACTGGATCGTGCTCGATGCGATCTATGGCGAGGGGGAACACGAGGTGGAAAGCAATCTGCAGTTTTGGTTGGGCAACGAAGTCGAGCTTGGCGCCGACGGTCGGGCGACGGCCATCGCGCCAAACGGAGCGACTTTGGATTTGATGCAGGTGTTTGGTGACGGATTGAAACCGAAGGTGATCGTGGGCGATAAACGAATTCAGGAGACGACGTTTCTGCGGCAGTATCCGGGGTTTGTGGATTGGGAACGAGGTGGTCGTGGCTGGGTAGGCACGCTGGGTAATCATACGTCGGTTCCTGCGGTGAGAAATTATCCGGCGCCCGCTTTGCTCAAGACCGGCAAAGTTAAGTTTCCGATCAAGACGGTCACCGTGATGACGCCATCTTTGAACAAACAAGCGCGCCGGGCGGAAGTAAAGGTGCGGGAGGACAACGACGAACGATTCGTGTTGGAGATTTCGACCGAAGCGGGGCAGGTGGAAGAGTTCACCTGGATGATGGCCGATTGGCCGGATCACGACACCAAGATTGAGGATGACTCCGGTTGGTGGGTGCGCCGGGTCGATGGGGCGGTGCGCCGTATCATCGTGATGAATCAGGACGTGGTGAAGATCGCGACCACCGGTGGCTCGATGGAGCTTCGTTTCGACGGCCCGTTCGAGGGTCGCATAGATCGGACGTTTGAGGGGTGGACCATCACCCCTGATGCCTACAACCGCGTTCCCCCGAAGCTGCTCGCCTTTGATATCTCTCACGGCGGTCACGCCCATACGTATCGCCAACCCGGCACCGAACCCCTGGAACCGAATACGATCACTCCACTGGAATTGGTGCGGTGAAGTGGCCTTGGCGTCTATGCGTGAGATCCAGCAGTGGCCTGTCCGCCATAGTCCTGCAGGGCGGGACGAAGGTGGGAGTGGCATCAGCGTTCTTCCGCGGTTTGGTTTTAGCGGCGGATGCTTCGGGTGGTTTCGTGTTCTTTCGTGTGTTTTAGTGGGGTAATTCCTACATGCCGGCGGCAGCCGTTATCGGCTGCGGTCGTCCGCCAGGATTTGGAAGAGTTTACCTTCGAGTTCGTGGGCTTTTTGCGGGTTCGTGGTGAACAGGTCGTTCGTTTCGCCCGGGTCTTCGGCGAGGTTAAACAACTGCCACGGGGGAACGAAGCGTTGGCCTTTCGGGGCTTGGCGGCCACCGGAACCGGCGCCGAGGATGAGTTTCCAATCGCCTTCGCGAATGGCGAACATGCCGCCACTGGAGTGATGGATGACCGGCGCGCGTTTGAAGTCGGAAGATTGGCCAAACATCAGCGGGGTCAGGTCAAAACTGTCGGGGGCGGCTTTAGCGGCTGCGGGGAGTTGGGTGCCGGCCAAGCTCGCGGCAGTGGCGAAGAAATCGACGTGGCAGATGGGTTCGGCTGAAGAGGAACCCGCTTCGATCTTACCGGGCCAGCGAGCGAAGAAGGGCACGCGATGCCCCGCTTCCCAAATGTCGGCCTTGGTGCCGCGCCAAGGTCCATTGGCGGTGTGGTTGCCTTCGTAGAAGGCCTGCACCGTTTGGTCGGCTACGTGATCCGTTTCATTGGCATCAGTGAGGCGATACATGAACGAACCGTTGTCACTGGTCAGGATTACGACGGTATCGTCGGCGATGCCCGCATCATCAATCGCATCCAACACGGAGCCGATCGTGGCGTCGACTTGCACGATGAAATCGCCGTAGGGACCGAGGTCGGTGGCACCGCGAAAACGGTGGTGAGGCCACACGGGTTTGTGCGGTGCGGTGAGGGGGAAGTAGAGCAGGAAGGGTGAGTCACCTTGGGCATGTTCGGCGATGAAATCGGTGGCCTCGTTGGTGAGATCATCGAGACAGTCCTCCATGGAAAAGTTGGAGCCGAGTTCGCCTTTGCGCAGGAACTCAGGAAATTTTTTGGCGGGTTGGGTGCGGTCGGGCAGCCCGGTGATCTTGTGCCCCTCGATGTAAACGTAGGGCGGGAAATCGAGGGACGCGGGGATTACGAGCGAGTGCTCGAAGCCCACGTCGACCGGCGAGTAAGTCACGGGTTTGTGCCAGGCCCATTCTTCGCCATCTTTTTGGAAACCGAGACCGAGATGCCATTTGCCGACGACGCCGGTCATGTAGCCGTGGTCACGCAGATGGGAGGCGACGGTGGGGCGGTCGGTTTCGATGAGCGGTTCGCCGTAGCCATTGAGCACGCCGCGCTTGAGTTTACTGCGCCAGCTGTAGCGACCGGTGAGGGCGGCGTAGCGCGTGGGCGTGCAGACAGCGGATGGCGAATGCGCGTCGGTGAAGGTCATCCCCTCAGCGGCCAGGCGATCGATATTCGGAGTAGGAATCTTCGACGCCGGGTTGAGCGATTGGACGTCACCGTAGCCAAGGTCATCAGCGAGGATAAAAACGATGTTGGGAGTCGAACCAGCGGCCAACCCAGTGATCGACGTCAGCAGGATCGATATGAAAGCAAATCGGGGGAGGGGCATGTGGGAGTTCTGGACGACCGTTTCGTTCCGGGCGAATCAAATTCCTAAAACCCAGCAAGATGATCCGCCGCCGCTCCTGAAGGAGCAATGGCGAGATATCGGGTTATTATTAGCCCGAGGAATTATGCGTCTTGGGAGCAAACACGGAATGACACGGGAGCCTGAGACGACTTCCCCTTCGAACTCAATGTTCGTAATACGAACATTATGATAATCTTCGAACGGGACTTTTAACCGCAGCCTCTGGAAAAGAGGTCGAACGGATGGGATAAGGACTTGGGTGATCTGTCTCCGAGGAGTCGCTGGATGGATTCAACGCGGTCGGGTTGAGTAATAGAGCCAGAGTTGGTTTTTGATCCAGGCGGCCTCTGCTTCGCTGGCATACTCGGCCGGGGTATCCGGAGATGCGCGATAGTCGCGCGGCAATTCGCGAAATTGATTCTCCCGTGGGTCGTGCCCGGTGAGGTAGGTATACAACATCAGGGCGCTCGAATAGCGGGCCAAAGCATTACCATGGCTAGGATCGGCAAACCAATTTTCATCCCCGTATTTCCTGCTGGCATCGAGCCACAACGAACTGGCCGGAACAAAAATCACGGGGTGCTTTTTCCCATCGATCTCCATCTTCTCCAAATCGGCGTGAAGCCTTTGGTAGACTTGTGCCGCGGGTTGTTTGAATTCCGCGTCGGAATAACCTCCAGGGTGGAGATACCAAACCGTCTGCGCTCCCGATTCAACGATGGTGCGATGAAGCTGACCGAGCGCCGCCGCATTTTCCTCGTAAGGAATGGTCGTCCCGCGATCTTCCGATAGTCCCACCCAGTCAGGGAGAAGAAACCCGTATCGCCTGCCCTCCAGGATGACATAGTCGAAGTTTCCGGAACGGATCAGCGCATGAAGCTGCTCATCCGCGGCCATTGCTGGTAGATTCAGCGGGATTCTACCGTAGCCTAAAAACTCCACGCCATGAGCGTGTTCCGGTTCCTTGAATTGGCTCACCGCTTCCATCGGCGAACCCGCGGCCTTCGCGAACTTTTCAAACGTCTGGTGCACGCCGCCTCGGTAGTTGAACACCGAGTTCCCGAGGAATAGCACGCGTGGAGATTCTGCCTCCTGCGCGATGGCAATTGAGCTCCCGGTAGTGAGTATTGCGAATGCGAAGCAAACGATGGGGAAGCGGGACCGAAGGATCATAGAAAATGGAGCCTTCAAATGGGATCGAATGCAAAAGATTAAGACTCTGGTGAGCCGAAACGTTTTGTAATCCGCAGGGGAATATTTCACCGTGCATCGTAGTCAGTGCCCTCCTGACCAGCTGAAATTTCACCCCAACGGTCTTACCCCTACTCATCATGATTTTCGACGAAACCGAGGCTGCCCGAATCAAAGCCGATTACGATCGCGATGGGTATGTCCGTTTGCCCGGATTTTTGGATCCGGACAGCCTCAAGGAATTGCTCCAGAATTTGGACCGCTACATCGCTGATACCGTTCCCGGGTTGCCCAACACCGATGTTTACTATGAGGCCAAGGATAGTTCGAACGCCATCCGGCAGCTCATTCGACTGAACCAGCACGATGCGTTTTTTGACCGCATGATGGATGACAGCGATTTCACCCGCTTGGCCGAATTGCTTATCGGGCGCAAAACGGCATCGCGCAACATGCAGTTTTTTAACAAGCCGGCCAAAATCGGCGCGGCGACACCGCCACATCAGGATGGTCACTACTGGATGATCGAACCTTGTGAAGGACTCACCATGTGGCTCGCGCTGGAGGAGGTTGATGAGGAGAACGGCTGTGTGCGTTACGCCACCGGATCGCACCGCAAAGGATTTCGGCCCCATGGCCGCACGGCTACGCTCGGTTTCTCTCAAGGACTGACCGACTTCCCCAACGCAGACGATAAAGCCAACGAAGTGGTGATGCGGGCCCAGCCCGGCGATCTGCTCGTGCACGAAGCCAAGACGGTGCATTGGGCGGATGCGAATACCTCCGAGACGCGTGACCGCAAAGCCATGGGGCTGGTCTACCTCTCCGACCGCGCCCGCGAAGATAAGGAAGCTCAAGCGGCCTATCAGCAGAAGCTGAAGGAAGATCTCGAAGTAGCCGGTAAGATTTAGTCTGCGGCGATGCGCCGGCAAAGACCCTCAGGGAAGGAGTGGGTTGTGGATTAGGTTTTGAAGTGTTGGGTAATTAAAATTGGGATACCCCTGATGAAACCGCTGACTCACTCGAGAATCCGATCAGGAATGCTTGCCGTCGTTGGGGCAGTGGTAGCGGTTGGCCAGGTGTTTTCGACGGAGCCTTCCTCCCAACGACAAGCATCGGACCGGCCCAATATCGTTTTCATTCTGAGTGACGACCAAGCGTGGACCGACTATGGTTTTATGGGTCATCGGCATATCAAGACGCCACACTTGGACCAACTTGCCGCAGATAGTCTCGTATTCGAACGGGGCTATGTTGCGGCGCCGCTTTGCCGACCTTCTTTGGCTTCGATGGCGACGGGACTGTATCCGTTTCAGCATGGCATCACGGGTAATGATGTGGACGGTCGGAACAACCGGGCGGAGTTGGATGCTCCCATCCAAGCCGCATTTCACACCTACCCGAGTTTCATCAAACTGCTGACGGCGAATGGCTATCTGGCTCATCAGTCAGGGAAATGGTGGGAGGGGTCGTATCAAGATGGTGGGTTTACCCACGGCATGACTCATGGAGACCCTGAACGCGGCGGCCGGCACGGCGATCAGGGTTTGAAAATCGGTCGGGAGGGGATGGCACCGATCACGGATTTTATCGATCAGGCGACGGAGGAGGAGAAACCCTTCCTGCTTTGGTATGCGCCGTTCCTGCCGCATACCCCGCATAACCCACCGGAACGTTTGCTGGAAAAATACTTCCAGCCCGGGCGAGCGGAGGATGTCGCGAAGTATTATGCCATGTGCGAGTGGTTCGATGAAACCTGTGGTGAATTGCTCGGCTATCTGGAGGCGAAAGGGCTGACCGAGAATACGATGGTCGTCTACATCTGCGACAATGGCTGGGCGGCTCGAAGCACGAACGCGGATGACCCGAATCAGACGTTGTGGAAGGGGTTCGCGCTCCGTTCGAAAGGTTCGCCTTACGAGAATGGGATTCGCACGCCCATCATGATTTCCTGGCCGGGGCAGGTGGAACCGGCGCGTTCCCCGGATTTTGCTCATGCCATCGATCTCTTTCCGACTCTTGCCGCTGCCGCCGGTCTGGCCGCCCCCTCTGATCTCACGGGCGTAAACCTGCTCGATGAAAAGGCGCGCCAGCAGCGCAAAACCGTATTCGGAGTGACCAATTCGATTCACAACATGTCACCGGGTCAGCCCGATGATACGTTGCAGTATCTCTGGTGTGTGGAAGGCGACTGGAAACTCATCCTTCGTTATCCGGGGAAAGACACCACGAGATTCCAGAATGTGCATATCTGGGATACGGCGCCGGTTCGATTGTTCAATTTGGCGGAAGACCCCCATGGCGAAACCGACCTGGCGGCCACTCATGCGAACGTCGTCGAACGGTTGAAGTAGCGAATCGAAAACTGGCACGAAATGTCCAGAAAACGAGTCGAACACAAAAGATGAAGAGCTGAGATGTTTCGGTGGATGGGAACTCTGATTCGGCGTTCGCCGGGAACGCGCGGTGAGAGGCTCATATGTCGTCCAGAGCGAAGGCGACGTAGGCATCGCCTTTGGGTTGCTCGGGGAAGAAGCGGCCTCCGGTGGAGGGGATGACGATGTATTGTTTGCCGGCGGCCTCGTAGATACTGGGAGGAGCGGAGCCGATGAAGGGCAAGGTGTATTCCCAGAGTTGGGTGCCGTCGTCGACGTCGAAAGCGCGGATCTTTGAATCGGCGGTGCCGGAAACAAAGATTACTCCGCCGGCCGTCACGGAGGCGCCGCCGAAGTTCTTCGTGCCCGTGATAGGGATACCCTTCGCCGTGAGCTCTGCGTATTCGCCCAGAGGCACCTGCCATTTGATTTTTCCGGTGTTCAGATCGATGGCGTTGAGCAGTCCCCAGGGTGGTTTGTTGCCGTGGTATCCGTCTTGATCGAGCAGGCGTTTGAAGCCGTGAAATTTGTAGTAGGGCCGGTCGGGTTCTCCCTCTTTGGCTTGTTGAGTATTGGGGCGATCGCGGTCCATGAGGTAGTCGACCAGATGGGTCAGGTCTTCACCCTGAAGGTGCGGCGCGGGCGGCATGACGTTTTTGCCGTTTTGCAGAATGTCGATGACGTCTTGGTCGGTCGTGCGGCGGTTGAGATTGATCAGGGCGGGATACTCGCCGGTGCCTTCGCGGTTGGGGCCGTGGCAGACGATGCAGGTCACCTCATAGATTTTGCGGCCGGGGGTGGGGTCGAGTTTGGTTTCGTCGACGAAGTCCTCCTTTCGTTGGGTGAGCGTGATATACCACGAATACTCGTTGGAGTTCAGGTAGAGCATCCCGTTGGTCGGATCTGTGGCGGCGCCAGTCCACTCCGCCCCGCCGTTGATGTTGGGGATGAAGTTCGGACGGTTCAGGGCGGTGGGCAGCATCCAGCCCATGGTGGCGCGATCACGCTCGAACATATCGAGAATATATTGCCGGCTCTTAGGGGAGAGATTGGTGACGTCGTCCAGAGTGTATTCCTGCGTGCCAAAAGGTTCGGGGAGTTCGACGTCGGGTTGGTAGGGCCACGTCTTCATCCCGGGAATGGTGGTGGTCGGTGCGCGCCGGAGACGGAAGGGGAAGATCGGTTTTCCGGAGACGCGATCGAGGAGCAGGGTATTGCCCGACTTCGTGACTTGGGCGACGACGTCGATGCGTTGGCCATCGCGGGTGATGGTGGTGAGCACGGGTGGGGCGGAGACGTCCTTGTCCCAGATGTCGTGTCGCAATTCCTGAAAATGCCAGAGCCGCTCGCCGGTCCTCACATCGATGGCGATGATGCAATTGGCGAAGAGGTTGCGGCCCTGATTCAGGTTGCCCATGAAGTTGGGTTTGGGCGAGGCGGTGGGCACGTAGACGATGCCGCGCTGCTCATCGAGGGTGATGCCGGACCAGGCATTGGCGCTGGCTCCCGGTTCGGGGTCGGGCCAGGTCTCGGCACCGAATTCGCCGGCTTCGGGCACGGTGTGAAAAACCCACTGTAGGGCTCCGGTGGTGGCGTCGTAGCCGTAGACGTGACGCTTGGCTCCGGCGATCACGACGGTATTGCCGAAGACGACGACGGGCACTTTACAGGAATCGGCGATGGGGATGATCCCGCCATCCCCGAAGGTAGGGTCGAGCACGCCGGAATCGGCCAAAAGCGCGATCAGTCGGAGACCGCTGGTGAAGACGATGCGGTCACCGTTCCCTTGCGGCGGGTTTCGCCAATAAAAGATGCCGCGCTGAGTGGGCGGCTCCCCGGGGTCGAAGCGCCAGAGTTCTTCGCCATTCGTAGCATCAACCGCCACCACGTGATGACCGACAGTGGGCAGATACATCACGCCGCTGACGATGATCGGGTTGGTCTGGGTGGCCGCCGGTTTTTCCGGGAGGTCCTCACTGCGGTAGGTCCAGGCCGGCTTAAGATTTTTGACGTTGGACCGGTTGATTTGGGTGAGGCCCGAGTAGCGGCTGCCGGAATGGTCGCCGTGGGAGCGATACCAGTCGCGGTAGTCTTCCCGGGGCGGCTGTCCATTGGCGGGAGTCAATTCGTGAGGCAGCGCCGCCGGAATGGTTTTGTAGAGTGGCAGTTTCGCCCGTTCGGCGGCGCTCTCGACCGCCCAGTAGTCGATCGGTTCCTGTGCGTTGCCGCTGCAACTGAGCATAATTCCTAAACCGAAAAGGGGGGCAAAACGGCGGAGCATGTTGGGACGAAACATCTCCGGGGCGGGTAAAGCGAATTCAAAGACGTGGGTTGAGGTCGGGCGGCCGGAGAAGAATCTGACGAATTTTCAAATAATTGCCTGACTCCGCTTTGGAGTGCGGCAGCAATGCTAGGAGATGCCTCTCACCTTCTACGCCTGCTGACTCTCGCATGAAAGTTGTCATTGCCGAAAAACCTTCCGTGGCGCGCGATATCGCGAAGCACTTGGGTGCGACCACGCGAGGCGAGGGATTCCTCGAGGGCA
The DNA here is from genome assembly GCA_965659875.1 of uncultured Opitutaceae bacterium. Classification (GTDB taxonomy): domain Bacteria; phylum Verrucomicrobiota; class Verrucomicrobiia; order Opitutales; family Opitutaceae; genus Actomonas. Next base: position 16,771 of record CBFHXU010000018.1, on the reverse strand, counting down.
ATGGCTGGACAGTGACGTGGGCGTTTGGCCATCTGATCGAGTTGCAGGAGCCCGAGGACTACACGCCGGAGTGGAAGCCGTGGCGGTTATCGGCGCTGCCGCTCATTCCCGACCCCTTTCAACTACGGCCCCGAGCCGATGGTTCCGCCAACGATCAATTGGCGCGGATCAAAACGTTCTTCGAAACCGCGGAGGAAATCATCTGCGCGACGGATGCCGGTCGCGAGGGTGAGCTGATTTTCCGCTACATTTTGAGTTGGACCGGCTGTGAAGCCAAGCCGGTGAAGCGCCTGTGGATCAGTTCGCTCACGGACGATGCGATCAAAAAGGGGTTCGCCGAACTCAAGCCCGCGGCGGATTACGAGTCGCTCTACCATGCGGCGCGTTGTCGGAGTGAGGCCGATTGGATCGTGGGCATGAATGCGACCCGGTTCTTCACGGTGGAATACGGCCGTCGCCAGCTCCTGCTCAGTCTCGGTCGCGTGCAGACCCCGATTCTCGCCATGATTGTGAATCGCGATCTGGCGGTGGAGCACTTCGAACCCGAGGAGTTTTTCGAAGTTCACACCACGTGTCGCGACGCGAAGTTTAAACATACCGGAGGAAAGTTCAGCGCGCAGACTGAAGCTCAGGCAATTATGGAGAAGATCACGGACCAGCCGTTGGTCGTTACGGGGGTCGCCAAGAAAAATGCGCTTGCCCACCCGCCGCTGCTCTACGACCTCACCAGCTTGCAGCGCGACATGAATAAGCGGCACGGTTTCACGGCCGATCAAACGCTCAAACTCGCGCAGAGCCTTTACGAATCCAAGCACCTTACTTATCCGCGAACCGACAGCTGTTACCTGACCTCGGACCTGCAGGCGACCCTCGCACCGCTGTTGGAAAAACTGCGCGCGATCAAGCCGGCCGAAATCGAACCCCTCGATCTGACAGCGCTCAAATTTACCAAGCGCATCATCAATGACAAAAAGGTCGCCGATCACCACGCGATCATTCCCACGACCATCGTAGGAGACCGACTCTCCGGTGACGAAGCCAAACTCTACGATGCTGTCGTGACCCGTTTGATTGCGGTGTTTTATCCGTCGGCGGTGCGTGCGGTGACGACGGTGGATGCCGAGTCGGCGTCGGAACCTTTTCGGGCTCGCGGCACGGTCATCGAAGATCCGGGCTGGGAGGCGCTCTACGCCAACGAACCAAAGGCGGAAGAGGCCGAAAAACCAGCCGGTGCCAAAGGCAAAAAGCCCACACCGGACGAGGGGGCTGATGACGACGATGCCAAGCAGGTCCTGCCTGATTTTGCCAAGGGCGAAAGCAATCCGCACGAGCCGTTGCTGGTCACGGGAAAGACCTCTGCGCCCAAGCGCTTCAATGAAGCGAGTCTACTCTCCCTCATGGAAACGGCCGGTAAGATCGTGACCGATGAAGCACTCAAAGAAGCGCTCAAGGAAAAGGGGGTGGGCACGCCGGCGACCCGGGCCTCGATCATTGAAGTGCTCATTTCGCGCCACTACATTGAACGGCGGCGCAAGACGCTCATCAGCACCGACTCGGGTCGGGCGTTGATCGGACTGGTGCAAGACGACCGGCTTAAATCTCCCGAGCTGACCGGGGACTGGGAATACCGCCTCAAACAAATGGAGCGCGGCGAATATGAGCCCAAGCAATTCATGGCCGAGGTGGTGGACTACACTCGGGAGATTCTTACGAACAAGGCGGAGAAGACGATCGATCTCACCAACCTCGGACCCTGCCCGTGTTGCCACGCACCGGTCATCCGAGGGCGGATCGGCTACGGTTGTTCGAAATGGAAGACGGGCTGCAAATTTGTCCTGCCCGGCGAGCTATGGGGGCTAACGGTCACGCCGGTCCTGGCCCGGGAGATTCTTATCCACAAACAGAGCCTGACGCCGCATGGCATCACGGTGGATGGAGTCGCTCATTTCGCTCACTTGGGTTTCGATAAAAAAGGCAAACCCACCTTCACCGATGCAAAGGTTGAGAAAGGCGCAGAGCACGCCGACGCGTTGGGACCATGTCCAGTCTGCGCCGGCGATGTAGTGGTGGGTAAGAAGGCTTATGGTTGTTCCAATTGGAAGAACGGTTGCTCGTTTGTGGTGTGGAAAACCATCGCGAAAAAGGAGATCACTTCTGACATCGCGAAGCAGTTGTTGACCGAAGGCGAGACCGAGGTCCTCCCGGGGTTCACGTCGAAGGCAGGGAAACTTTTCGACGCCAAACTCAAGGTGATCGAGGGAGCCGTGAAGTTCGACTTCACTGGGTGACCCGCCGTCGTCCCCGAAGGTCCTTTGACGGGACTTCGGGGTATTTATGGTCCACTAAATCACACAAAAAGGCACTAAAGCAGCAGCACGCTGTTGAACCGCAGATTGCTCAGATTGTCGCAGACTTGTCCGCCTCAGGCGGATCTTTTTAGGATGGATTCAGAGTAGTGGAATCAGTGTAAAACTGTGAAACCTGCGGTTAATTAAAAATACGATACTATAGTCTTTGCGAAAGGGGGGGGTGAGCGGGAGGTAGGGAGGGGACCCCCTTATTTACGGGATGCACTTTTCTTTCGCGATGGGGGCGCGAGGTGCGTTGGATAGATACTCAACCTGGTTAAAAAGCAGATGAAAATATTTTTGGCAGCCCTCCTTTTGATCGCAATGGCAACCGCGCAAGAACCGGGTCAGTGGCCGATCAAGCGGTTGCAAACTGAGGTTCCCGCCCATCGCGTTGTCGAGGACACGGCCCCCATCAACTCGGTGATCTATGAAGGCGAAAGGATTGATGGAGAGGCTACGGAGGTTTTCGCGTTCTACGCTTCGCCGCAAACGCTTGGGGTCGCCAAAGCTGGTGAGACGTTTCCCGGCATCGTGTTGATTCACGGCGGCGGAGGCACGGCGTTTTCGGACTGGGTTTGGTTGTGGGCGCAACGGGGCTATGCGGCGATCGCAATGGATCTTTCCGGACGTCGTCCACCGGCGCCACAGTTCAATGCGGACGGCAGCAAGGTATATGATATGGGCCACAAGAGGGAACTGCGCACGAAGCTGGCGAAAGGAGGAGTCGATCACGGGAATCCGAATAAATTCGGCAGTATCGGTGGAACGATCGAAGATGATTGGCCCTTCCATGCGGTGGCGAACGTTATGCGCGCGCACTCGATTTTGCGACAGATGCCGGGGGTCGATGCTGACCGCACCGCGGTGACGGGAATCAGCTGGGGGGGCTACACGACGTGTCTCGTCGCGTCTCATGATGACCGGTTTAAGGCGGCTGTGCCGGTTTACGGCTGTGGTTTTCTGCACGAAGGCGAATCGGTGCAAAAGCCCTCGATCGACGCGTTGGGCGATCGACGTGAGCACTGGGTGGCTGCCTATGATCCCGGCAGTCACCTCGCGAAATGTGAAATACCGACGTTCTGGGTGAACGGGACGCACGACAGACACTACGTCCTCGATAGTTACGCCAAATCCTATGCGCTCGTCAAAGGGCCCCGCACCATGAGGATCGAGCCTCGCATGGCGCATAGCCACGGTGCGGGCTGGGCTCCGGAGGAAATTGGAATTTATGTCGATTCGATTTTGAAAGATGGCATCCCGCTGCCGACCATCGGGACGATGGAGGTGGAAGGAATGACGGTGGCGGTGCCATTTGAATCGGAAACGGAAATTGTGAAAGCGGAGTTGCACTACACCACGGAGAGCAGACTGCGCGCGGAGCGAAAATGGGAAACCGTTGCCGCCAAAATTGAGGACGGAAAAGCGAAGGCACGCGGTCTGCCTGCCGACGCGAATACCTGGCTCATGACGTTCACCGATAGCCGTGGGGCATTGGTTTCGACGGACGTGGGGTTCCGGTAGATTGATCGTGGGAATTTCCCCGGTGGCTTGAGATCGAGAATTTATACCCTATCCGTGTTTCAGAATTGAATGTATTACGGCTGCGCTTGGCGAGTCGGGGCATGAAAATTTGGCGGGGATTGATGATGTGTCCCGCCGGATGGGGGCTGGTTGCGTTTGCCGATAAGGGACTCCGCCGCGCGGTTCAATCCAGCGGGGGAGGTGGGGGAAAGTGACGGATGCGCTGGATGTCGCGGGCCAGCTCCGCCCGGAAGTCAGGGTGCGCGATGGATATGAGGGCTTCGCTGCGTTCGCGCAGGGTTTTACCGTGCAGGTTGACGACGCCAAATTCGGTGACGACCCAGTGCACGTGTCCGCGCGTGGTGACGACCCCGGCGCCGGGATTGAGTTCGGATACGATGCGGGAGACCTTCCCGCCCATGGCCCGGGACGGGAGCGCGATAATCGGTTTGCCGCCGGGGGATCGGGCGGCGCCGCGGATGAAGTCCATCTGTCCGCCGATGCCGGAGAATATGCGGTGACCGATGGAGTCGGCGCAGACTTGGCCGCTGAGGTCGATTTGAAGGGCTGAATTGATCGCGACGACTTTCGGATTTCGACCGATGATACCCACGTCGTTGGTCCAATTGCAGGGATGAAAATTGACCAAAGGATTGTCGCGCACGAAATCGAACATGGTCGGGTTACCCAAACTGGTCCACCTAAACAGTTAGTCTGGATGGGTTGATGTAGTGGTTGAGGGGGTAGAGTAAGTCAAGGGATGGGCGGAAGGGATGCCTCCGGCCCCATAGGATCGACTGTGCTTAAATGGAAGTAATCCCGCACATGGTCCAAGGCCATGATGACCATGACAAACCCACGTACAAAATCGATGGACTCCAATCGGCGGGTTTTCGGTTCCAGATCAGGCATGGGCAACTCGGCCGGGCCGATTACCTGGCATGAGAACCATCACAGTGTCCCTCCGCGTTCTGCGTCTTGCCGCAGCCGCATTGCTTGGGGGCGGGTTTGGCGTGGGAACCATCACAGTGTCCCTCCGCGTTCTGGGTCTTGCCGCAACCGCACATTTTAGGGGCCGGGCTATTTTGAGGAGTGGTTTCTGCCATAATTAGTTTTTAGCGCGGATCACGGGTCGGGCACAAGCTCGATGGTTTTTTACGCGAGACGTCTATCGCGTGATCACAAGTTTACCGATGGATTGGCCGGACTCGATGAGGGTGTGGGCCTTCACGATGTTGGCCACGTTGAGCGGGGACATGGCCGCGTTGGCGGTGCACTTGATTTTGCCGGCGTCGATCAGCTCGGCCACGCGGGTGAGGATATCGTGCTGGTGTTGGATGTCGGCGGTGGTGAAGAGGGAGCGGGTGAACATGAGTTCCCAGGAAACACTGATGCTTTTGAGTTTGTAGGGGCCCCCGAGGTCGAGGGTGCCCACCTGTTCGACGATGAGCACGATGTGTCCCTGGGGGGCGATCACCTCTCCCATGATGTCCCAGTAGTTTTCGGTATTGTTGAAGTTGGCGATGTAGTCGACCTGGGGAATGTTGATGGCTTTCAACTGATCGGGGATGGACTCGCGGTGGTTCACAACGTGGTCGGCGCCGAGCTCCTTGCACCAGGTGATGCTCTCCTCGCGGGAGGCGGTGGCAATGACGGTGAGACCGGCGAGTTTGGCGAGTTGGATCCCCATCGAACCTACGCCGCCGGCTCCGCCGACGATGAGCAGGGATTTGCCAGAGTTGTCGCTTTCGGGATCGATGTGCAGCCGATCAAAGAGGGATTCCCAGGCGGTCAGGCTGGTGAGGGGCAGCGCGGCGCTAGCGGCGGCATCGAGGGAGGTAGGGCGGATCCCGACGATGCGTTCGTCAACGAGTTGGTAGTCGGCGTTGGAACCGGAGCGGGTGATGTCCCCGGCGTAGTAAACCAGGTCGCCGACCTTGAAGAGCGTGACGGCATCGCCGATGGCTTCGACGGCGCCGGCGGCGTCGTAGCCCAGCGTCTTGGGTTCGCCGTCCGCTCCGGGTCGCACCTTGGTGTCGACGGGGTTGAGGCCGACGGCTTCAATTTTGACGAGGATGTCGTGTCCCTCGGCGGTGGGCGTGGGGAGCTCAACTTCGAGCGCTGCATTGGGTTGGTCGAGGGCGATACCGGGCTGGAATTGGATGGCTTTCATGCTGGGGGAATGTTCGCCCTAGTGGCGGTGATTGGCCAGCGCGGATCACGGTATTTGTGCACTCGGTCTGATTTGACCTCATCGCTCGCGTGCGGCGTGCTGAGGTCACCTCATGTTTTGCTCCCGATTTCTTATCCTCCGGATTTCACTGCTCGGTTCAGTCTTTGGTGCACCGCTCTTCGCGGCGGAACCGTATGGGCATGAGATCGAGGTCAAGGCTGTCCCTGGTGTCACCAAGGACGTATTACTCCCGCCGGGACCGGGGAACCCACGTAATAGCGAAGGTGATTTTATCGAACTCAACGACGGACGGGTGTTGTTTATCTACACGCACTTCACGGGTGATGGTGGTGATCACGGGACGGCGCATTTGGCGCAGCGGATTTCGACTGACGGCGGATTCACGTGGACTGACGAGGATGAAGTCGTCGTGCCGAACGAAGGCGGATTTAATGTGATGTCGGTATCGTTGCTTCGTCTGCAAAACGGAAGCATCGCGCTTTTTTATATGGTCAAAAATTCGCTGGAGGATTGTCGGCCGGTGATGCGGGTTTCACGGGACGAGGCGAAGACGTGGAGTGATCCCGTCGGGATCATCCCTGATGCGGAGGTGGGCTATCATGTGCTGAACAATGATCGCGTAGTGCAGTTGGCCGATGGCCGATTGATCTGTCCCGTTGCGTTGCACAATCGACCGAGTTACATCGAACCGGATTGGTCGGGTATCTTGTTGTGTTACTTTTCCGATGACTCGGGCCAAACCTGGCAGCGATCGACTTCCGCGCTCAAGGGCAGTCATCCCGACGGGACCCGTATTCTGTTGCAGGAGCCGGGAGTGTTGGAGTTGCAGGATGGGCGTCTGTGGATGTGGGCACGGACGAATGAAGGCTACCAATATCAAAGTTGGTCCTCGGATGGAGGCGACACGTGGACACCGCCGGTGGCGACGAACTTGCGATCCCCCCGATCCCCGGCGAGCATCGAGCGACTGCCCGGGCGCAATGAACTGATTTTAATTTGGAACGACCACGCTCAGTTTGAGTTGGGGGACGATCCGGGACGCACGCCCCTCGCGGTCGCGATCTCCTCCGACGACGGCAAGACCTGGCAGCCGCGGCGCATTTTGGAAGATGACCCGGGCGGGTGGTATTGCTACACTGCGATCGACTTTGTGGGTGATCGCGTGTTGCTCGGGTATTGTGCGGGCGAGCGCGCCAAAGGCGGCCTGAATGTTACCCAGATCACCAGCTTCACGGTGGACTGGTTGCTAACCAGAACGTCCCTCTAATTCACTGAGTCATCCAAGCTGTAGCCGGGGTCGCTGACCCCGGTCACCCTTGAGGAGAAACCACGCCGCCGCACCGGGCTCACCGAGCCCGGCTACATCTCAAACCAACGCGCCATTCTGCGGCGGACGGCCCAGCGGTTCCGCCGTCGTTTGGTGGGACCAAACTATGGCGAGACCTCGCCGTCCCTACCTTTGATTGCGCAGGAAGACCGGTGAGCTCCAGGCCCATTGGTCGTTTCGTTGGCGCACGCGGAGGTAATAGTTGTCTTCGCCGTCGGCCTGGTCGGTCCAATTGAAGTTCCAATGGAACTCGTGGAATTGAGGAGCGCGGTGAAAACGAAAAGCGGGGGAGTCGATACCGCCGAGGTGACCGGTCCGCGCTCCGGCGATGAGATCACGCAGAGGAAAGCGGGCGATGTGACCGTTGAGGGTGGCTTCGACGGTGGCGGTGAGTGGCGCTTCGATTTCGAGGCAGAATCCTTGGGAAGCGTTGGTCGAATTGTTGGGATTGCTACGCGTGGCGGTGGTAAAATGCACAGCGCGATCGCCGTTGGTTTCCCAGTGGGACTCGTAGAAACCATTTTCCGCTTCATCGCCTTCGACGGGTGAAACCACTTCGCGGCCGCGGAAGCGGGGTTCATAGCGGATGATGGTTCCGTCGTATATCGACAAATCAACATCCCAGTTTACGGCCCGGTTACGTTCCCCCCAACCGAGTTCGAGGTAGATCAATGTCCGGAGGGTATCGCCAATATCCACGGCAGGAATGTCTGTTTGGGAAACCCGATGAACAAGTGCGTTGTTTTTGATTACGTCAACGCTATCGATTGCGCCCGCGGCGTGCACCTCGACGGCAATACGACGTTTGGAGCAGGGCGTGATGACCGAGCCCATGGGGGCGTCGTTTAAAGTGTAGCGAAGATCAATCCGATCCCCGGTGAGGGCGTAGCAACGCCGTGCTTTTAACGCGTTCCAAATAGACTCCCGGTCGCGGCCGTCAGACCACAAGCCGGTGACGCCGTGCCCATAGCTGCCCGGGTGTCCGCTGTGGTGATCGGTGTGTCCCGAGAAACCAAACACGTGTCCCTGGGCGAGTCCGTATTGAATCGTGCTCTCCCAATCCGAGCCACCCATCGAGTGCAGAAACGGGCGGGTGTTTTCGCTCGATTCGGAGCAGCCGTGCATAGAGAGCAACTCGACAAAGGGTCCCCAGCGGGAATCGTGCGTTGCCCAGTTGATCCCGCGCGTGCCGGTGCGGTAGCCGAGGTGGTGCGGAAACGCCAACGCCTCGATGCCGTCCTGAGCGAGGGCAGCCAGTCGATTGTGCAGGTCGGGAATGCTGTCGGCGTAGATGATATCGCCGGCAAATTTTTGGTAGAGGATGGTGCGGTCACCATCGGCGTTGGAGTGGATTTCAAACCCCGGAAATACGACGAATTTTTGCTCATCGTTGTAAGCCTGCAACGTGGTCATCATCTTCGGCCAATCGCGTTTGAGTTTGGCAAATCCCACCTGGTGGAAATCGATGATGTATTGAATGCGCTCATCCGGTTCGAGCATATCGGGCCAGTGGGCGTGCCCCGTGATGGAGCAAAAATCCAACTGCTCGCGCGCGTTCTTTAATGCGTCTTCCAGTGACCCGTGGCCGTAGGACAACCCGCAGTGATTGTGCAGGTCGCCGAAGAGCAGTTCCTTACCGTCGAAAGGGGAGGGGGCGGTATTCATAGCTGGAAATTATCAGATAATGAACGCTAGCGACGAGGACGTAGAGAGAAGATCAATTGACACTAAATTTGGGGAGGTGATGGCGAAACTTGGTAGGGCGTGCTCGCCGAGCGCGCCTTCGTTGAATTGGGTTCCAGCTGAATGGAACCGGCGCTTTCGGCGAAATCGCCCTACCTCATATAGCGGCTCCTCATGTTATGATTCTGCATCAGATTTTTAGGTGATGTTTTTAAATGTTACCGATCATTTATTCGATCCTCATCAGGCCACCCTGCGCATCGAAGGAATCGCGGGTGCGGGCGACCATTTGCAGGGATCGGTATCCATCGATGGCGGAGCAGATAGGGTCGCCACCGTCGACGAAGTCACGGAGGTGTTTCACCAGTCGTTTGTCGGAACCGTAGTGGGATGATTCGAAGTTTTCACCACCGGCAAAAAACTCCTCCGTTCGGCGGCCGTGTTGGGTGTAGCTGCGGATCATGCCATCGGAGCGGGAGAGCACGAGTCGCCCGGAATCGCCGACCAATTCGAGCGTTTCGCCATCGGGTGCGAGGGGCCCGAAGATGGTGAAGAACAGGTTGCCGACGACGCCGTTGCCGAACTGCAGGTTGATGCTGCCGCTATCCTCGACGTCGCTATCGGGACTGTAAACGCACGCGTCCTGGATCGCTCGTTCGTCTTCGGGATTGTTGGGGTCGGCGAATTTTTTCGGAGCGGTTTCTTTGGATTCCTCTAACACGTCGGTGCGGCGGTAGGCGCATTCGCGATCGCAGATCGAACAGCGTTTGGGTGCCGTGGGGTCGGGTTTGAACACGCCTGAACGTCCACCAAACGCGCTGATGGCCTGACAGTCGTCGCCGGTCATCCAGCGAAACACATCGAAGTGGTGACTGCACTTGTCATTGAGGGGGCCTCCCGACCACTCGCGCTTGCGGTGCCAACCTTGCAGGTAGCGGCTGTACGGGATGACGGACCGCAGTAGAATCATCTGCAGTGAGCCGACCGCACCGTCGTCGAGCAGCTCCTTCATTTTGAGCCAGCTATCTTCGTAGCGGCGGGTAAAGCCCATGAGCAAGCGGTTGCCGGTGCGTTCTTCGGCGGCGAGGATTTGGCGGCCTTCTTCGAGGTCCACCGCGATAGGTTTCTCCAAATAAACTTTCTTGCCGGACTCCAGCGCGGCGACGGCATGTTCGAGATGCGCGTCGGTATGAGATGTGATCAACACGAGGTCGATGGAGTCATCGGCCAGCAGTTCTTGATAGGTGCCGTAGCGATTGACGGTGGCGGGGTGGCCGACGGAGTGGTAGCGCGCTTCCAGTTCGTCGGCGGCGTGGTGGGCGCTGGCGAGGGAGCGGTTGGTGACGGCGGTGATGCGCAGGCCGGTTTCGGCGGCGCTATCCACCATGTTAAATCCGATGTGATGCAGGCCGCGGGCGCCGCAACCGATGATGCCGACAGTTTTGAGATTCGGAGACGTCATTTAAGGAGGGATGCGAAAGAGAGTTATTAATCGAGGTCGTGTTGCTGCTTGTCGTGGAAGCAGAGGATGAAGAGCACTGTAACTGCCACGGTGATGTAGCCGGTGGTAGTGAAGATTCCGTCCCATTGGTAGCTGTCGGCGGTGGCGAAGCGTTCGGAAATCAATCCGGCGATGTTGGAGCCGAAGAACTTTCCCAATCCGAGGAAGACCAGCATGAAGAGCCCCTGGGCGGCGGCTCGCATTTGGGCTCCCGCCTTCAGGTCCACATACATCGAACCGGTGACGTTAAAGAAGTCGTAGCACGCGCCGTGGATGAGGATGGAGAAGAGGATCAGCGCGGTGGCGTCGACTGAGATATGGGCGAAGAGGAAGTAGCGGGCGGCCCAGAACGCGAGACCGAGGGCCATCATCCATTTGAATCCCATGCGGAGGATCAGAAAGGGTACGAAGACCATGAAGGCCGCCTCTGAGATTTGTCCGAGCGACATCTTGCTGGCGACATTCTCCACGCCGATGTCGTTCAGGAACATGTTGAAGAATGCGAAATACATTTGGATGGGAATGCCGATGAGCAGCGCAGCGGCGAGAAACACCACGAAGTTGCGATCGCGCAGCAGCTGAAGGGCGTCGCCGCCGATGATTTCCCGGAACCCCAGTTTTTTATCCGACTGCTGCGGTGGGGTGGCGGGCAAAGTGAAATTGTAGAGCCCCAGGGCGATGGAGGCTGCGGCCGAGAGCAGGAGTGGCACGGAGGTGGTTTCGACGCCGGTCACGAAACGCCCCAACCCGAGATTCACCGCGAGTCCGGCGAGCACCCAACCCAGCGTGCCGAAGAGACGGACAAAGGGGAATCGTTTGCGCGGTAGGTGATGAAAGACGATGGAGTTACTGAGTGATTCGGTCGGTGTGTAGACGATGCAGTAGAGGAACAGGACCCATACGAATGCTCCCGGGTCGGTGACGCGGGAGAGTGCGACCATGATCAATCCGGCGACGATATTGAGCGCACCCAGGATGCGTTGCGTGGGGAAGAATCGATCCGCGATGAGACCGACGAAGAACGGCGTGATAATCGCGGCGACACCAAAGAGGCTGTAAGAAAACCCAATGAACGATGCGGGCTGTTCGAGTCCTTTACCGAGGTAGGTTCCGAGCGTGACGAACCAGGCGCCGCGGGTGAAATACTGGAGGAGCATCATCGCCGAGAAGCGAACTTGATGCGAAGACGTGGAAGCCATGGGTGGGGTAGAGGAGTCTCGAGTTGAGGCGGAGCCGACAATCAAACGGGAATGCCGGGGTGAGTCACGACTTGTTCTTGTCGCCTGAGGCGGGCGGGCTGCTCCTTGACCTCACCGGGTTGAGGTTTCTAGATAACGGACTCTTCGCCCCTTTCGCTTTTATCATGAAAAAACTGCTCTCCCTTCTCTTTGCCATGTCTATTTCCGCGACCGTTTCTTCCGCTGAAAATCTCAAGTTCTCCAATGCGCTGATCAGTATCGGGGTGGTGGTCTCTGACCTCGATGCGTCAGTCGAATTCTATACCGAAGCGATCGGCATGAAGGAAACGGGCGGATTCAAGGTGCCCGGCGAATTTGCCACAAAGTTGGGTCTCACGGATGACAAGACACTCGATGTCAAAGTCCTTAAACTCGAGGACTCGCCGGACGCCCCTCAGTGGAAGTTGATGACCTTTGGCGCAGCGGCCAAAGCTCAACGCAGCAAACATATCGATGGGTTCACCGGCATGCAGTATATCACCCTCAATGTCGACGATCTCAGTCCCTTCGTGAAGCGGTTGAAGCAGCATGAGGTGAAATTGCTCGGAGAGACTCCGGTGGAACTCCCCAGCGGTAAATACCTCGCGCTCGTTCAGGACCCTGATGGCACGTTCATTGAGCTGATTGGCCCGATGAAATGATGGATTTCACCCGCATCTTTCGGCGGGGAATACGCCCCGCGCTCGCGCTGGGCCTGATCGGATGGGCAGGTGCGGTATCGGCGGCGGATAAGTCCCCAGTCCGGGATCTGCGTATCACGCTGCTCTCGACCAATCTGGCCGGAAACCCCGGCATGTCGGGCATGGGCGAGTGGGGGTTTGCGGCGCTCGTGCAAGTGGGAGATCAGCAGTGGCTTTTTGATACCGGCCATCGCGCCGAAACGGTGCTCAACAACGCCGCGGAATTGGACCTGCCCCTCGGCGGAATCACTGACGTGATCGTTTCGCACAACCATCTCGATCACACGGGTGGGCTGGTCGCATTACGGGAGACATGGCGGGAACAGAACCCCTTGGCTCTGGGACGTGTGCATGTGGGGCGCGGCGCCCGTTGGTCGCGGGTCGCCGATGTGGGTGAACAGGAATGGAATGACTTCATTGCGGTCAGCGAGGAATTCGAGCGATCCGGGGGTGAAGTAATCGAGCACGACGCCCCCATCGAATTGGCTCCGGGCGTGTGGCTGACGGGTCCGATAAAACGTATCCACGATGAACAAGCACCGATGCGATCGGGTCACGTGGTATGGCCGGGCGATATCCGTCGGCGCGATGATGTGCCGGAGGATATGGCGATGGTTTTTGATACGACGGAAGGTCTGGTGGTATTGGCGGGATGCGGCCACGCCGGTCTGATCAATACGCTCGAACAGGCGCGGACCGCGGTGCGCCCGGGGGCCAAGGTGCACGCGGTGATTGGCGGGTTGCACCTCGCTTCGATGGGCACTGAAAAACTCGATTGGACCGGCGATAAGCTGCGCGAGTTTGGATTGGAATATTTACACGGAGCGCACTGCACGGGCATCGCTCCGGTGTATCATCTGCGTGACGTCGTGGGGCTACCTCGCGAAGCTGCTCACGTCGGTGCGGTGGGCGCGAGCTTTGAACTTAAGCAGGGAATCAATCCGCTCTGGATCGCGCGGTAGAGTGTATTACGCCGTTGGGGCGGGTCCCGCGTTGTGTAACGGTTTCTCTCGGGAGGTCCCTTGACCGATATCCGGCCGACTTACAGCATGGGTCGTGCGTTCCCGTTCCATACCCCCTGTCGCAACATCCCTCAATGTTCTGAAACTCCTCGGAGTTTTACTCGCCCTCAGTCTTGGTCTGATTGCTCCGGTCCACGCGGCGGTTACGCGAGGGCCCTATCTGCAGCTGGCCACCGAGGATTCTGTCATTGTGGTATGGCGGAGTGACGTGGCGACCCACCCCGTGGTGCGTTACGGAATGTCTCCCGATAATCTGGATCAGACGGAGGCCAAGGACTTTGCGCTCAAGATTGGAGCGGGGGTGGAGATTGCCGATCCGCGGTTGCGTTACGCGCGGTTGCACAGCGCGGATGCCGGCACTCGCCAATACGAGATGCGGTTGAGCGGACTCCGGCCCGACACGCGGTATTACTATGCGATTTATGACGGTGACGAGAAACTGGCGGGCGGGGACGAGAACTACTTTTTCAGGACCCACCCGGTCATAGGCACGGACGCGCCGATTCGGATCTGGGCGGTCGGTGATTCCGGCCGAGGCAACGAGGTGCAAAACGGGGTTTACCTTGGTGCGTTGAAGGCCATGGCGGAGGAGAATAAACCGCTGAATATTTATCTTCACGTTGGCGACATGGCCTACACGCATGGTCAGGAGGACGAGTTTCAAAAAGGGTTTTTCGACATGTATCAATCCACGTTGCGCCATGCGGTGTGCTGGCCGGCGATGGGAAACCACGAAGGCCATACTTCGGATGGGCTGCGACAGACCGGACCGTATTATGATGCCTACGTTTCGCCGGCCTTCGCGGAAGCGGGTGGGGTGGTTTCCGGCACCGAAGCCTACTATTCGTTCGACTATGGCCGCGCGCATTTCATCTGCTTGAATTCCTACGACGTCGACCGGTCAGCCGACGCGGAGATGGCGCAGTGGTTAGAGGAAGATCTGCACGCGACGGATGCCGATTGGTTAATCGCCTTTTTCCATCACCCGCCTTACACCAAAGGTTCCCACGATAGTGATCTTGAAATCGAACTGATCGAGATGCGTGAGCAGATCATGCCCATTCTCGAAGAGCACGGCGTGGACATGGTGCTTACCGGACACTCCCACATTTATGAACGCTCCATGCTGATCGATGGTGCCTACCACACCCCGACGACGGCCGATGGCGTCGTGCTCGACGATGGTGACGGGTATATCCACGGCGACGGGGCTTATCACAAGAGCGAAGGACTGCACGCGCACGAAGGCGTGGCCCAATTGGTCATTGGCCATGGCGGCACCTCGCTCCGTCGCAAAGGTGCCATGCCCATCATGCGTCGGGTGCAAGTGGAACACGGGTCCATGCTGATTGACATCGAAGGCGACACGCTGACCTCGCGCATGATCAACAGCGCGGGCGAAACGACGGACACCTTTCATATCGTGAAACGAGGGAGAGCCAATCCGCAGATCGTGGAGAATCCGTGGACACCGGTCGGCCCGACCGTGCAGCCTGCCGGCGGCGAAGTCGTCGGTGCTTTCGAACTCAAATTGACGCCCGCCAAATTCTGGCGGGATGGTGCGATCCACTATACACTGGACGGCAGCGAACCGACGCCGGAGTCACCGCGTTATGACGGTCCGGTGAGCCTAGACGCTTTGCAGAGCCCCATGAGCGTGCGCACCCGTTCCTACAAAGGACCAGACGTCGATCCTTCGCTGGAGACGGTGGTGGTGCTCTACCCCGAAGGCGGTAGTCCGGCCAAGAAGATCAAAAAGCCCGCTGAACCTCCCGCCAAAATCTGAGACTTTCTGTCCAGTTCATCGTTTCATGAGTCCCACCTTCAGAACGATCTCCATCCGCAGGGGGGAGAGGATCGGTTCCCTCCTGTAAACTTGCCGAGCCAGCGAGGACGAGGTGTGGATCCCGTTCGGGTTAAAAAAGAACGGGGCTGAGCAGGGTGAGGAGCAGGGCGAAGGTGAGATTGAGGGCGAGCCCGATGCGCACCATGTCGCGTTGTTGGATCTGCCCGGAACCGAACACGATGGCGTTGGGGGGAGTGGCAACCGGCAGCATAAAGGCACAAGACGCGGCGAGGGTAAGCGGCAGGATGATTTCCGAGGTCGGTAGTCCCATGTCGACGGCGACGGCAGCGAAGATGGGGACCAGCAGGGCGGTGCTTGCCGTGTTGCTGGAAAGTTCAGTTAGAAAAATCACAAAAACCACGATGACACCGATAAACAGCAAAGTCGGCCATCCCGTCGTGAGGGTCTGGATCTGGTGAGCGAGGAAGCCGCTTGCCCCGGTGGTGCCGAGCACCTTGCTCAAGGTGATGCCGCCGCCAAAGAGTAGGAGCACACCCCAGTTGGTGGTGCGGTCCACATCCCGCCACCGGACCAGGCGACAGGATGCCAAAAGCAGTAGCGCGCAGATTGCGACGATGGTATCAAAGGATTTGGCGATCCCGAAGTGCGCGGCGAGCGGCGCGCTGAACAACCATCCACCGATCGTGAGGAGAAATATAATGAGGGTCAGGGTGCGGGCGGTATTAAATTGGAATGCCTGTATCGCCACCTTGAACGGTGGCACGTCGCCTGGGTTTGCGAGAAAACGCAGCAGAACAAAAAGCGTGGGCAGCAGGATGAGGACGGCGGGTATTCCGATGGCGAGCCATTCCGCAAAACTGAGTTCGAGTTGGGCGGCCGCAAACGCGTTGGGGGGCGTGCCAATCAAGGTGCCAATGCCGCCGATGCTGGCGGAGTAAGCAATCCCGAGGAGCAGATAGGGAGCGCAGTTTGCGGATACCTGTTGTCCGCAGGTGGTTTTGATGTGGCCGAGTATGCCGAGAGCCACGGGTAAGAGCAGCGCGACTGTGGCGGTGTTGGAAATCCACATGGAGAGCAGCGCTGAGGTCAGGAAAAGCGCGATGGCGGTGATGTGGAAACTGCCCCGGCCAATTCTTAGAATGCGCAAGGCGAGCCACTGATCCAGATTTTGGTAGGACAACGCGGCGGCTAGACCGAAGCCTCCTAGAAATAGAAAAATCAGGGGATGAGCGAATCCGGAAAAACTCTGGGGGACGTCGAGCGTGCCGGTGAGAGCGGCCGTCACCGGAATGAGCATGGCCGTGATGGCGAGGGGTAGCGCTTCGCTGAGCCAAAGGGTCGCGGCCAAAGTGAGTATTGCCAGGCCCGTGCGCACGGTTTCGGCATTTAACTCTTCCGGAAGATCGCCTAAGGGGAGCCAAGCTCGAATCGAAAAAAAGAGCCCCCA
>CBFHXU010000017.1:0-31917 GCA_965659875.1 uncultured Opitutaceae bacterium | reverse complement strand
GCCGAGCGCGCCATTCAGTTTGTTTAGAAGTGTTCTGCATCAACCGTCATCTGGCGCGGAAAGCCCGACAATGCCATCTATCGACGCAGTCCGAACAGGAGTTGTAGATTCGTCTGCAAATCATCATCCGGCACCGCGCGTCCCCGACTGGTTTTCACCAGATCCTTGCAGATCACGTCATCGAGAAGTGCCGCGTCGGTCGAGACGATACGAACTTCGTTCCGTCGGTAGCCGGCCACGGCATCCGCTAAAAGCGGGCGCCATTGCAGCGGCACGCCGAAATCATCGAAATCCACTTCCCACCCCGCCAAGCCAAACAACGGCATCGGACCGTCGCGAAGCGCAGGATAGCGTTTAATAAAATCGGGGGTACTGCGGGTCGCAATCC
Organism: uncultured Opitutaceae bacterium; assembly: GCA_965659875.1. Taxonomy (GTDB): domain Bacteria; phylum Verrucomicrobiota; class Verrucomicrobiia; order Opitutales; family Opitutaceae; genus Actomonas. The sequence goes on along the minus strand of CBFHXU010000017.1, from coordinate 31,529 downwards.
GTAGCGTCAACGCGGCCGGTTTCGTGCGCCAAAAATCCAGAAATGAATCGACCCGATTTTCCCGAAATGCGTCGTAGAACGCCTTCGGATCCACGCCTACCAAATTCATCCCATTCCACACTCCGTGGTCATTCTTACTGCCGAAATCCCGCCAATTATACCAGGACGAGAAATTGTCGGTGAGGCGCAGGGCGATTTCAAAATGAAGATGAGCGCGTTCTTTCGGCAACGCCCTGCTCCCGGCACTCCGGCCCATCACCCCGATGACCGTTCCCATTTCGACCCGGGCTCCTCGCTCGATGCCGGAGGCAATGGTGGCGAGATGAGCGTAGAGGGTACTGACAGGGAGACCGGCATCGACGTGTTCGATCACGATGTAGCGACCATAACTGCTCTGGCCGGGATGACGGGCAACATGACGGACGACGCCCGCCATCACCGCATAGATTTCATCCGTTGCCTCCCCTCGGGAATCCCGAGCGATCGGCATGAGGTCCAGCGCCTCGTGAAATTGCCATCCATTGGTGCGCACACAGCCGAATAACCCCGACTCCACCAGACCCGAGACCGTCGGCTGGATGTAATCCTCCAAAGGTCGCCCCTCGGCATACGCCGGGTTCGCTGTCGGCCAAGCCAACCGCAGCCGGTCCGCCCATGATGAACTGGCGATCAGCGGCACCAACAGTCCGGCGCTTAATATTCTCCTAAACATACGCATTCGTCTCATATTCAACCCATCCATCGCCGTTCGACAACCCCGGACGACATTCGTTCAGCAGACCGGCGCTTGCGTTGCGAAACTCACCCCGCCGTTGCCCATAACGTCTCTTGTTCTCTTCCCCTGTCAAAATGAGCACCGACTCCAAAGCCATCCCCCATCCCACCGTCTGGGTTCCTTCCCTCTACTTCGCCATGGGCATCCCCTTTTCCATCGTGATTTGGGTCGCCGGGACGATGTTTAAGGATCTCGGGCATTCCGATGGACAAATCACCGTGGCTACGGCGTCGATCGGCATCATGTGGTCGCTCAAACCCCTGTGGGCTGCATTCTTGGACATGTATCGCACCAAGCGATTCTGGGTCCTCAGCATGGAATTCGCGCTGACGGGTCTACTCATCTTGCTCGCGCTGGCCTTACCGTTGCCGAACTACTTCCAGGTCATCATCGCGCTCATGTGGGTATTGGCCTTCTGTTCATCTACTCAAGATATCACCGCCGATGGTATCTACATCACATCGCTGGATAAACAAAAGCAGGCGGCTTTTATTGGCGTGCAGGGAGTATTCTGGAATGTAGGGCGACTCTTCGCCGTCGCCGCGGTCGTTTGGTTTGCCGGCAGTCTGCAAGAGAGTCAGGCGATGACGCCAAAGGCAGCATGGGCCTGGGCGCTCGGATTGAGCGCAGTGACTATGGGCCTGCTCGGCATATACCATCTCTTTGTTTTACCAAAGGGGTCGGTGGGAGCGCGTGCCGGATCAGGTCGGGATGCGTTAAAAACTTTCGGGGTTTCATTGATCGCATTTTTCCAGAAAAAGAAAATCTGGGGCATGCTGGCGTTCGTCTTTCTTTTCCGCAGTGCCGAAGGACTGCTATTGATTGAAGCCCCTTTGTTTATGCAGGCCGCGGTCGCGGAAGGAGGCCTGGGCCTTTCATTGACCCAAAAAGGCGTAATCGACGGTCTGATCAGCATCACCGTGAGTTTGGCCGGCGGACTCCTGGGCGGAGTATTTATAGCCAAATACGGTCTCAAGAAATCGCTCTTCTTCATGGCGCTTTGCATCAACGTGCCGAATCTATGCTTTGTTTACCTGAGTCAGATCGTATCAGCCGATATCATGGCGGAAGCCGCCCGCGCGGCGGCCCTCCTTCAACCCGGTGACCCCGCTCCCGCATCCCCCTTTTCGATGACCACCATCGCGACCTTGGTCACGCTGGAAAAATTCGGCTACAGTTTTGGATTCGTCGCAAACATGCTCTATATGATGCAGCAGATGTCGCCGGGTAAATACCACATGACTCACTACGCGTTTTGCACCGCGATTATGAATTTGGTATTGGTGCCTCTCCAGATGATCTCCGGGCCCATGGCGGATCATTTCGGCTACAAAACGTTCTTCATCATCGTTTGTTTCGCCGCGATTCCATCGCTCATCGCCGCGTGGTTCGCTCCGTTCCCTCGTGACGAGGTGACGAACGAACTGAAAGAATAGTCCGGCTATGACGTTTCCACATCGGTAACATCCATCGCCATCATGATGGACTCGCCGACGGCGTCGGCCAAGAGCCGTCCCCGGGTGGTCAGCCGCACATGGGACTCGATCTGCTCGGCCAGCCCATCGGCCACCAAATCATGCAAAACTCCCCGTGCTTGGCTCCACGCGGAACTGGGAAATCGTCGGGCCAATGCGACCGGATCCACGCCTGCGGTCAGCCGCAAACCAAAGATCAGGGCATCCTCCGCCAACAGAGCGGGGGTAAGCGCAACGCGATCGGCGGTCATGCGTTCATTCCGGTTCAAATCGGATTGCCACTGTTCCAGATCCGACGCGTTCGCGGCACGCCAGCCATCGTATTGACCGGCGGCGGATGGCCCCAGACCGATCCACTCGTGCATATGCCAGGTATTCCAGTTGTGCCGACACCGGTGGCCCGGCCTCGCAAAATTCGCGACTTCGTATTGGCCGTAGCCCGCCGACTCCAGCCGCTCCCACGTCATTTCGTAGAGACGAGCTTCGTGTTCGGGATCGAGTTTTACTTTCCCCTCTGACAATTTCACCCAGAGCTTCGTATCTTCCTCGAAGGTCAAACAGTAGGTCGACAGATGATCCGGGGCCAACTCGAGCGCCTGATCCAAGTCAGCCAGCCACTCCCGCTCGCCTTGGCCGGGCAGCGCGAACATCAGATCCAGATTCACACTGGCGAATCCCGCCGACCGCACACGATCATAGGCGCGAAACACCTGCTCCCGCGTATGTTGCCTCCCCAAAGCATCCAGCAATTCGGAATTAAAACTCTGTGCGCCCATGGAAATGCGCGTCACCCCGATATCCCGCAGTGCGCGCAATCGCGCCTCGGTGACGGACGCCGGAGCCATTTCCACCGACCATTCCGCGGGAGCGCCCCCAGCATAATTGAGCACCATCTCGCCCAAGCGCCGAATATCTCCCGGGGACAGTAGTCCCGGCGTGCCACCGCCCCAAAACACGGTGGACACCGGCTGGCGCGGCGGCACGAGCTTCATTTCTCGTTCGATTCCGGTGAGATAGGCCTTAATTCCGCCCGCCGTAGGCGCAGTTTGATAGAATGCACAAAAGTCGCAGGTGGTCGCGCAGAACGGGACGTGCACGTAAAGACCCAGCGGTGAATTCCGCTCTTCAATAATCGCCTCGGATGGGTTACGTATTTCGCTCATTGCCAACGCAGAGTGATTGTGTTGCGTATCGACCACCATTTAATTGCGAAAACCCATGGAAAAGAACCGTATCTTTCAAGCGAGACGAATCGGGCAATGGCTGGCGGCCGTTGCTGCTCTCACCTTTTTTACCGGCTGTGACGAACTCAAGATCACCAATCTGACGCCTTCCCAGCTGCCGGCCAACCCGTCTCAGATCTACACGTTCTCAGCGAAGTTTCACCCCAAGTCCCGGGGATTTGTCGATTCTTCCCTCGATCCCCAAATCGTGATCGATGGTAAGATCCATCGCATGGACCCCAGCCCGGTGGGCGAACACATCTACGAGTTCGATTATCAGCTCCCGGCCGGCCGCAACGAGGTGACCTACTACTTCCTGGCGACCTACGACATCAGTTTCAGCGGCACGGCGTCCATGCGTGAGGCCTACTCACCGGTCACCACGGCCACACTTCGTAGTCGCGCCGTGCTCTCCATGATCGCAAATCGCGGACCCGTCGGCGCTCGCATCGGTGTAGTCGGTCAAGGTTTCACCGCCGACGACATCGTGACGCTCAATGGTCAACCCACGCGCACCGTCTTCGAGTCCAGCAATGCCTTGAGCTTTTTCGTTCCCGCCATTCCTCCGGGAAGAAATTATCAAGTCGCCGTGGTGGGTCCGATCAGCACCCAAGCGATTGGAACCTTCCGCGTCGATCCTCTCGGGATCGAAGTTTTCCCGAGTTCCCTTGATCTCAGCTCAGGTCAGACTCAAACGGTCACCTTCACGCTCCCCCGCGCCGCTCCCATCGGTGGACTGCTGCTGGATGTGACGACCGATGTCCCCGACAGCGTAATCATGCCTGAAGTCGTGATTCCCGCTGGCAGCAACTCGGTGAGCGTTCCCGTTCAAGGGGGATTACCCGGATCGGGCAGTCTCTTCCTGACCGGCTTCGGAGGTGGTGAAGTCGTGCTCCCGATTTCGGTGCGCTAAGATAAAATCTATTTAAAAGATCAAAGATCGTCAAATTTCGCCGCGCTATCGGCCAAGGCGGTGGACCAGTTCATGAACTCACCATTGCCGATCAAAAATTGGGCCCCCTGCTCGCGGCGCTTCTTCATCTCTTCGGGCGTTCCCGTGGGTCCACCGAATGCCTTGCCGTGCTTCCTACAAGCAGCAGCCACCCGGGCCCATGACTCATCCAAATCGAATTCCCGATCCAGTTTGAGACGAAGACCGAGATCTCCCGGGCCAATGAAAATAAAATCAATCCCCTCCACCGCGGCGATCTCATCAATATTGCGAACCGCAGCAGGGGTCTCAATCTGCACGGTCAGGAACGTCTCCCGGCTCGCCCAAGCCACGTAGTCTTCGATACTATGGGACATGAAGTCGGAGTCGAAACCGGCGTTGTCGAGGCCCCGCTCACCCATCGGCGGAAACTTTACGGCCCGCACCAGCTGGCGCGCTTCCTCTGCTGTATTCACAAACGGAACCATCAGTCCCGCCGCTCCATCTTCCAAAAACCGGTAGAGGCCGGTCATCTCCCGCGTAGGCGGGCGTGGCATAATGTCGATGTCATACACATGCGAATACGCCAGCAGCGCCTGAACTTCGCGCGTGGAAAACGCGCGATGCTCCATATCCAACCAAATACAATCATATCCCGATTTAGCGGCATGGCAGACGTAACCGGGGATATAGTGACCTAAGTTGCAGACACGAATCACTTCGCCGGCACGCATTTTTGCCAAGGTTTTGCTGGATCTCATAATTAATTTTGGAGGGATAAATTTCTCAGGGTAAAAATCGACTGCGCGGCCCGAATCCGGGTATCTAGATTCGGATCGTCGAGAAGCAGCACCAAGTCAGGAATGACGCCAATCATCCCCGCATCGCCGGCAAAGGTGGCCGCATAGGTTCGAAAGGCGGCATCCTCCGCCGATAGGTCTTCGCGCAACTGTTGCTGACCGCTGACGTCGCCCAATGCAGCCAAGGCATTTTGGATGAAAGCCCGCGCCTTTTCGTCATTCGCGTCGGATAACCTCAACCGCAAACGGGCAACATCCCGGGAATCACCGGTCCGGGCCAACACCCACGCCGCGATACGGTATTCATCCATTACCTTGGAATCTAATAACACGCCCCGGAGATACTGCAGTGCTTTCTCCCGGTCGTCAGGAGAACCGTGCTTGGCCAGCGCGCCGGCCGCCATCAGACGCAGCGTTACATTATTTGATTCCGCAAAAGCGCGGCGCAAAGGCGCAGAGCCCCCCGCCCATCCGACCTTAAAGAGACTCTCGGCGGCGTGGACATGACCGTGCGGATCGTCGGAGCGCAAAATATCGAACATCTCATCGGCATACTCGACCTGCCCGGCCCGAACCAATTCCCGCGCCAATCCACAGCGCCGTTGATCATCCTTCTCCGCGGCCAACTTGGGTTTCAAATGGGCGACAACCTCCGCCTGCAAACCCGCCACCGTCATCGCTTCGGCCGCATGCATCGCCGGCCAAAATTCATCGGACTTGAGTCCTTCGCGCAAGACGGCGCGCGCTTTGTTTAAATTGGCGTTGGAAACATGCCATGGAGGCAAAGCCGCCTCCAGCAGTCGGGGTAGGACAAGCAACAAAACGACTACGGCCAGGTGTTTCTTCCTCATGATGGTTTCTCCTTCGCGAACAGCTTACAGGCAATCAGTCCCACCGTTAAGCCCACGGCCGCTGCCGCTGGCGAAATCCACTGGAACGTAACCGGAGGTAAACCGGTAACCGGATCCAATCCAAAGATCGTCCCTGAAAACGCGATCAACAGCGCCGTGCTTACACTGGCGATCGTCCCGGCCCACACGCCCTTGGCATTGGCGAAGGGCACGAATAAGGCAAAAACGAAGAGTAACGCGATCGGCACGGTGAGCAAATTCACGACCTTGTTGGTCACCGCCATGAAGTTCCCCGGGATACGATCCATGAACGTGCTCAGCAGCACCACCACCGCACCAATCACCAAGGCCAACCGCCGCGCGTAACTTACGTTTTCCCGCGCCGTAGCCGGCTTGCGACCGAAGCGGTCCATTACATCGGTCATGATTACCGCCGTGATGGAGTTTACGCCCGAATCGATACTCGACATAGCGGCCGCGAAAAGCCCCGAAACCACCAATCCCGTAATCACGGGCGGTAACTCAAACGCAATGAAATGGGGAAACAGTTTATCCGCCTGATCATTTAATGTTCCCGCCTCCGGCAACAATTCGGGATGCGCTTGAAAATAGCCCAGCAGCGCGAGTCCCACCAGTCCCAGCGTCGCGCCCACCACCATGCTCACAGTCAGCTGCATCGCCAAAGCGCGACGCGCCTTGGGGGCATTCTCCGTCGCCATGAATCGCTGCACGGACACCTGATCACCGGCCATCGTGGCGGTCATCCAAAAGAACACCGACATCAATGAACCGACCACGGTGATACGGGTGGAGGGATCGAAGCTGAAGATGGGTTGGGTATCCCAGACCTCACCCTGCCACTCCGTGGGAAACCACCCTACCCCCCCCATCTTCCACGAGATGGTGCCAATCACCAGCAGGGCTCCTCCATAAAGCAGAATCGTCTGCATAAGATCCGTAATCACGACGGCCCGCAGCCCGCCCAACGTTGTGTAAACCACCGCGAAGGCCCCGGTAACCAAAACGATCCACGGCACGGCCTCCGGCCCGGCTCCAATCATGATGGCGATGGCCTTTGCGGTGAGAAATACCAACAGCGCCATCCAAACCAGCCGCAGCATCAAAAACATGGTCGCCCCGAGCAGCCGCACACTTAAGCCGAGTCGCTCTTCCAACAGTTCGTAGGCGCTGGTCACGCGGTTGCGCATGTAGACGGGCAGCACCACAAACCCGACCACCAGAAAGACGAACGGATACGCGATGTAGTTGGTCAGGTAAATCGGACCCTTGCCGGAGATCTCTCCCGGAATGGCCAAGTAGGAAATCGTGCTCAACAACGTCGCAAACAACGAAACGCCGATCAGCAGCGGATGCATCGATCCAGACCCAATAAAATACTCTTTCGTCGAAGACTGACGGCGGCCGAAATAATGGCCCAACCACAGCGTGGAGATGGCGTAGATCCCGACGATTATCCAGTCCACAAAAGTCATACTCAGGTCGGACCGTGAGGGGCCGTCGCGCTCTTGTCTAGTTCACTCCGACCAATGAAAGTTCATTCGATCATTTTGCGCGTTCGATCGCTTCGTCCGTTGCGAGTGAATCGAATTCGAAACTCACCACCACCGGTCGATGATCGCTCGCATCTAAAACTTTCGGCGCATCCGGGATCACCCCTTTTCCGTTTTTAATCGCGGCCACCAAAGGGGCAGAAACCATCACAAAATCGACCCGGGAATATTCATCGTTTCGCCAATACCGGTGAGTCCACGTTTCTCCCCGGGAGTCCTCCGCCGAAACCAGGGTGCTGATCGGCCGCGCGCCGATCCGGGAAATCGCCCGCACCGGGCGATGCAACGGCCCTTCGTTAAAATCACCAGCGACGATGAAGCGGGCCGTTTCAACTTCGGGAAAAAGCTCGAGGATTCGATCCCGCGCCGCCGTGGCTTCTTTCCCGCGACGCAACTTCGCTTGCGGGTCGTCCCGGCGTTCGGTCAGGCGACTCTTGAAGTGCACCACAAAGAGCGCGACCTCCCCCGCCATCGTATCAAATCGAACTTCCAACATCCCGCGCTTCACAAGCTCCCGTCCTTCGAAGTATTTGAAATCCAAATCGGAATGTCGCCGCACCGACGTCAAAGGAATTCGACTCAGGACCGCCACCTTCCGTTGCTCGTCTACCCCGCTCATGACGATGGCTTCGGGATAGTTCAGCCCTTCCTGGCGTAAGTCGCGCTGCAACTCGCGCAGGAAGTCTTCCCCACCGATTTCCTGGAGTGCCAGCACGTCCGCATCCATCGCGTGGATCACCTGTCGCAGGGCCGTCTTCTCTTTCTCCGGCTTGGGGTAAGACGCCAGAAACGCACCCTCGATCTGCCGATCCGTGAGGTTGTAGTTGGCCAGATTATACGTCGCCAAAGTGACGGTCTCCGCCGCGGCCGCGACCGCGGCCAACCACGCTCCGACGACCCACCGGACTGGACCCGAAAGTTTCACCTCAATCCGACGCGACCATCGCGCGCTCCCGCTCCACCAGGGTGGGGTGTGAGTAGTAGAATCCACTGAACCAAGCATGCGGTGTCATGTTGCTGAGATTCTTGCTGGCGAGTTTGCGGAGTGCGGCAATCAACGGGCCCGCCCCCTGCATGGCCACCCGGGCAAAATCGTCCGCTTCGTATTCATGTTTTCGCGACATGATATTGCTGAGCGGCGAAAACCAAAATGTCACCAAACCGCTGAGCAGTCCGAAGAGCAGCAACGCCGGAGCGAGTTCACCGGCCGGAAAACCGAATCCCCCGAGAAACCAATCGACCGACAACAGCCACGCGATCGTCGCAAACGCCGCAAACTGCATAAACGCCGCCACCGCGAGCATCTTGGGAATATGTCCGCGTTTGTAGTGCCCCACTTCGTGCGCCAACACCGCTTCGAGTTCCTCCGCCTCGAGTTGCTCGATCAGGGTATCGAATAAAACGATCCGACGAAAACGACCGAAGCCGGTGAAGTAAGCGTTGGAATGACCCGATCGTTTGCTGCCATCGATCACCTCGATGGTGGAGGCTTCGAAACCCGTGCGGTCGCCCAAGGCCATGAGACGATCCCGCAGCTCACCGTCGGGCAACGGGGTCAGTTTATTGAAAAGCGGCAGAATCAACTTCGGGTAGAGCACCATCATCAGCAACTGGAACCCAAACAAGAGCGCGAACGCCCAAATCCACCATAGGTCGCCCACCCAACCGACCAGCGACAGCAGCCCCCATAACAAGGGGAATCCAATTACAAAAAGTAACGCGATACCCTTGATCTTATCCGAGATCCACAAGCCGGGCGTGCTTTTATTGAAGCCAAACTGGGCCTCGAGGCGAAATTGGGCCCACCATTCAAACGGCAAACTCGGAATCGAAAGGAGCACACTCACAAAGAGGATAAAGAGCGCGTCATCCCAATTGGCCCCGGGAGCCCACGCGGCGACATGGGCAAAGACCTGCGGTAAAATTCCGCTGACCAATACCAGCGCGAGCACGCCCGCATCGAATATCAGCGTGAGACGATTGAATCGACTCTTGGCCTGCGTGTAGGCGACCGATTTCCGGTAGGTCTCATCATCCATCATCGCGGCCACCGCATCCGGGGCCCGGTCCGCATGCCGCTTGACCTCCCGCAGGTTCAACTCGGCCAGCACCCACTCGGCAAGAAGACGCGCGACGATCAAAATCAACGCTATGGTAATAATCATAGAATCACTCAACCGACCATGGCGGACGGGGGAAACAAAATCGCCCGTTAACTTGAATGAATTCGAGTCGAGACTTTCCATCCGGCATCGGTCTTGTCTTCCTAACCGTTCCTAACGCCCGTGAGCCGCCCTGCATCCCAACGTCCCCTATCCCTCGGAGTCATATTTCTGACCCTGTATATCGACCTCATCGGGTTCTCGATCATCTTCCCGCTGGTTCCCGATATTCTCGCCCATTATCTCGCGCTGGAGGGCGAAGCCGGGGTGCTCGGGATGTTGATGACCGTGACCGAGGGATTGGCCACGGCCTTCGGCAAAAGCAGCAATTTCGCCGCGGTATTGCTAGGTGGGGCCTTGAGTTCGATCTACGCGCTCCTGCAGTTTGTCTTCGCGCCGTTCTGGGGCGCCGCGAGTGACCGCCTCGGTCGGCGCAATATTCTCACCTATACCGTGGCTGGCACCGCCCTGAGCTATGTGCTGTGGGTCGTGAGTGGTTCGTTTTGGCTCTTCGTCGCTGCTCGTCTGCTGGGCGGCATCTTTGGCGGCAACATTTCCGTCGCCACCGCCGCCGTCGCCGATGTCACGACCCGCGAAGAACGGGCCAAGGCCATGGGCTTGGTGGGCGCCGCCTTCGGCTTGGGATTGGTCACCGGACCGGGCATCGGCGCCATCACCGCCCAATACAACTTGCTCGATAATAATCCTTCGCTGGCAGCATATGGTATCCATCCGTTTTCAGTGCCTGCGATCATCGCGCTCGTCATGAGTGTGGTGAATCTCATCTGGATTCGCGCCCGTTTCGACGAAACGCTGAAAGAAGAGAACCGTTCCGATCGCGTGGAACGGCTTCGACTTCGTCATCCCCTGAAGGCGATGCAGGAAATCGAGTCTCCCGCCATCAAACTCATCAATTTCGTCGGCTTTTCCTTCGCTCTGGCGTTTTGCGCGATGGAGTTTTCGCTGACATTTTTGGGACAGGATCGCTTCGGATTCACCGCGCGTGAAAACGGCATCATGTTGGCGTTTCTCGGATTTTGTTCGATCATCACCCAGGGAGTGATCGTCCGTCGACTGTTGAAGACACGTAGTGAAATCAGCGTGTTGCTGAGCGGGTTGATCTTTTCCACCATCGGTTTTGCCTTGGTGGGTATCGCGCCGAATGTGACTACGCTCTACCTCGGCTTGGCCGTACTGGCGTTGGGCGCGGGACTCGTTAATCCGGCGACTTCGGGGCTCATTTCCCTCTACGCCGGGGCCACGGAGCAGGGTCGCATCCTCGGGATTTTTCGTTCCCTGGGATCACTGGCCCGGGCGATCACGCCGATCGCAGCGGGTGTCATGTTTTGGATGATGGGTGGACCGACCGTCTTCGCGGCGGCGGCGGCGCTGAGCTTGGGCAGTTGGTGGGTGGCGCGTCGCCTGCCCCCTCCGGTTAAATGATCCCCACCCGACGGCATGTTTCCCTCTTCGTCGCGAGTGCGCTCGCGATTCTAATGGGTGGTTGCCGTTCGACCGACTCAGCCGGAAACGAGTCCGATCAATCGACCATCTATCTTTCGCCCCTGCCGGTCGTAGCCCAACCCCAGCCCGACTCTCCGACCAGCGCCGAATTCCCCATGAAGCTCATCGGCGGATTGGTGGTGGTGCAGGCCGACGATGAAGCCGGCCCCTGGAACTTCCTGATCGATACTGGATCTTCCGCCACCTTGGTTTCACCGGAGTTCGCCATTCGCCGCCGCAGCCGCCAACCCAATCCGGGCGATGCCACCGTCTGGTTGCGCGACGCCACCGGCCAAGCCGTGCCGGTTGACTCCGTATTGCTGGATAAAGTGGATTTTGGCCCCGCGCACTTTCGTAATGTGCGGGCATTGGTCTTCGATTGCCGCGTCATCTCCGATCATCTGGGTCTGAAAATCGATGGTGTCCTGGGGTTTAATTTGTTCGCCGATGCACGGCTGACGCTCGATTACCCCGGCGAGCGCATCGTGATGTCCGAACTCGAGGACGAAGAACCCCTCCGCGGCTGTGTGATTCCGATCACCCTCCAGAACGGCGTGCCCGTCTTTGAGGCGACCTTGGGCAACCGCCCGTTGATTACGCTCATCGACAGCGGCAGCGATGGAAGTCTGAGCCTCGATCCGGCGGGATTGGATCAGGAGTTCATCGAAGATCCGCGCCAAGGGACGCTGATCGGTACGCTGCATGGGAATCACCGCCAAATCTTGGGACGATTGGCCGACACGCTTCATATCAGTGACTATCAAATCGAAACGCCGGTGGTTGATTTAAGCGGCATTCTCACCTCCATCGGCGGAGAGATTCTGCAACAATTCGAGGTCACTTTTGATCAATCCAATCGCGAAGTCGCGTTCTATCGACCGGGGGACGATTTCGTGATTCCAGCCGAACCCAAAATAAGCTCCGGCATAAGTTTCGTCAAAGTGAGTGCTTACTGGCGCATCACCGCGATCGCTCCCGCTTCCCCGGCTTCCGCCGCCGGATTTTCAATCGGCGATCTGGTGATCCGAATCAATGGCGAGCCTGTCGACGCGTGGGATTTGACCCGCTATCAGGCTCTGATCGACGCGGGCGGGACCATCGAATACACGCTGCTGCAAGGTCGGGAGGAAGTAACGGTCACCGCCGATACGTTCGCGCTGGTCCCCTGAAATCACTCCGGGCGGCGCAAGCGAAAGACCGCGGCGCCATCGTAACCTGTTTGCCACGGCAAACTCGAAACCGACGCCTCCAACTCGAAAGCAACCGAGCTACGCTGCAGGAAAGCATCAACGACCTGCGCATTCTCTTCCTGGTCGATACTGCAGGTGCTGTAAACCAAGCGACCGCCGGGGACCACGCGATCAGCGGCGGCTGAGAGCAGCTCAAGTTGTTGCGCGGCATGCCGGCTGAAGCTCTCCGGCTGCAAACGCCATTTCACGTCCACCCGATGACGCATGACCCCGCTGTTCGAGCACGGCACATCGATCAGCACCGCCGTATAAGTGTCGGGTTGTTGGGCCGCCTCTAGTGCTCGCGCCCCTCCCGCCAATAGATTTCCTGTGACCAACGTGGTCTCAACGCCGACCGGGACGCGCGCCAAACTCTCTTTCAGTCGCGGCATCCGGCGGCCAGGCATATCGAAGGCGACAATCTTCCCGCCCTGCATCCGATCGGCCATCGCCAAACTTTTACCCCCCGGAGCCGCGCACAAATCGAGGATGGTCTCGCCGTTCTGAGGGTCGAGTAAATCGATCGCCAAACGCGTCGCTGCATCCTGCACGTGCACCTCGCCCGAATCGATCAAGCCATGCAACTCCGGCCAATGTCCGGGTTTCGCGGCAAAAAAATCTGCGGCACCTGCCACCGGGGTTAACCATTCCGGCCACCCTGTCGCCGCCGCCGAGACCGTTCGCCGCCGCACGATCACCCCGGCGGGCGTTTGATTGTTCCGCAACAACGCCCGCGTATCAGCATCCCCAAACTGCTCCCGCCACCGCTCAATCAGCCAGGCCGGATGAGAATAATACTCCTCCCAACGGCTCAAATCATCCTTTTCACCCGGTTCAGACCGGGGAGCAGCCAGCGCCGTGACGAGCTTGCGACCGACCGCATTGGCAAATCCCGCCTCCTTCACGCTGGCGAGTACTTTGACTCGTTCCACCAGATGGTGCGCGACCTTCGCGCCAAGCCCGGGCTGGTCCGGCGCATCCAACATTTCAGCTCCCGCAATAATCAACGAAGCTTCCACCACCGGACGCGGAGGGCGGTTTACCAGACGCATCAACTCGGCCTGAATCCGACCCCGGTGACGCACCGCGCCCAACAAAAGCGCCTGCACCCGGGCACGTTCGCCACCACTCACGCTTCCCGGTAAAGATTCCAGCAACCAGTCCACCCGTTCGGTGCCCGTAAGCCACCGTTCGAGCAGGCGCACGGACCAAGACCATGCATCGGTGGGGGGGGCAGAAGAGTGCGTAGAAGATCGATTCACGCGCGCACCCTCCGTCCCGCGAATGATTCTGCCAAGCAATAACCCAATTTCAGCGGAGTTGAGGTGCCTGTTGACATGAACCAGTTCGATCCGCTCAAATGTCTAATTCTATCGAGAAAGACCTTTGTTATGAATCTGGAAGCAGTATCCGCGCTTATCGCCAAAAAACCAAATCTCAAAGCCGCAGCTGATAAGCTGGAGGCCATGGAACCTGAGACCTACGTGGTCCACCGAAGCTGGGGATTCGGACAAATCAAAAGCTATGACGAAGCCGCGGAGCGCTTGATCATCGATTTTAAGGACAAGCCGGGCCACCCCATGGATCCCGCTTTCTGCGTGGGCACGATGGACGTGCTCGCCGACAACCATATTCTGGCCCGCAAGGAAACTGAAGCGGAACACATTCAGGACCTCATCGCCAAACAGCCCGGTGAACTTGTCGTCGAAGCCCTCAAGTCCTACGACAACCACGCCACCACTGCCATCGACCTCGAGATTACCCTCGCGCAGGTCGTGGGTGAGACGAAGTTCAAAAAATGGTGGACCGCCACCAAGAAGGTCATCGCGAAGGATCCCCGCGTCGCGGTCCCCGCGAAGAAGACGGAGTGCTACATCCTGCGTGAAACCCCCGTTTCGGCCAAAGATGAGCTCATGGAGGCCTTCGAAGGCACCCAATCGGCCCGTCGTCGCATCAGCATTGCCGAGAAACTGATCGCCGCCGTCGATCCCAAGGACAAAGAGAAAGACACCGACGATTTGGTCAAAGTTCTCCATGTGGTCACCGAAGCCGTGCGCGACTCCAACCAAATCACGACTTCCGAGCGCCTCTACGGTGCCGCCGTTCGTGACGATTTGGCGAAACTCGCCGGCGTTGAGGTCGAAACCCTCTCCCCCACCCAAGGTGAAATCATCGAAAATGTTCGTGATCTGCCGGAAATCGCGGAGTCCATCCCCGTCGGTTTCCAATCCCGCTTTCTCCAGCTTATTAAGGACACTCACCCCATCGAGTGTCGGGACGCCGTCTTCAACCTGCTCAAGTCGAGCCAAGGTAAGTTTACCACCGAGTGTATTAATTTCCTCATCGAAAACGACTACGCCGACGACCTCGCCGAGACCTTCAAGCGCTGGCAAGTGGAGCAAAACCTCCGCGCTCCCGTGCTCCTCTGGATCGTCAAGAATCGTCACTCGAAGAAATTCGCGAAGCTGCTCCACGATCTGATCACTCCCCGCCTGCTCAGCGCGATCTTCTTCGCGATCGACTATGAGGCGCTCCAGGCTGCATCAGCCCGCCGGATTCCCCTCGCCGACATCCTCAGTGATGACTCCGACCTGATCGCCGACCTGCTTTCCACGGCTGACCCTGAAAACGCCCGCGATCTGGCCAACACCCTCATGCTCAATCAGGGCTTCGAGGAGTTGACCAAGAAGTCCCTGTTGGCCCGCTTCATCAAAATCTTCCCGAATATCCAGTCGCTGGTGGCGGGGGATGCCGAAGGTAAAGAAGAGGCCCTCCTCGTCTCCCGCGAGAGCTTCGAGCGCCGTCGCGAAGAATACGATCTCATCGTTTCGACCAAGATTCCGGAAAACTCCAAGGCTATCGCCACCGCTCGCGAGCACGGCGATTTGAAGGAAAACTCCGAATACAAGATGGCCAAACAGGATCAATCCTTGCTCATGGCCCAGAAATCGCAGCTTGAGAAAGAACTCGAAAGCGCGCGCATCACCGACTTCAGCGAGTCCGTCGCCGATCAAGTAGGCGTGGGCAGCATCGTTTCACTCAAGAACCTCGGTGACGGCCAGACCCCGACCTACAAGGTTCTCGGGGCATGGGACAGTGATCCCGACAACTTCATCATCGCTTACAAAACCCCTCTCGGCCAAGCCCTGCTCGGCAAGCGTGTAGGTGAAACAGTGAAGGTAAAAATCGGTTCTTCGGAAGAAGAATACGAGATCACCAAACTCGACCGCATCCCGGTCGTGAAGGCCTGATCGAACCGATCTGCTCTTTCGACCGCCGTTCTCTTCCCGAGACGGCGGTTTTTTTGGCTTTCGCCCCGGGCATCATCACCCCTAACTCGCCTTTCGTGAACGGCACTTGGGACATCCTAAAACTTTTGGCGGATCCAACCCGGATGCGGCTCATCTCGTTATTGCGGGTCGAAGAGCTCTCCGTCGGTGAATTGGGCGAAATTCTCGATATGGCCCAGTCGCGCATTTCCTCCCAGCTCGCCCAGCTCCGCGCCAGTGAAATGGTCCGAGACCGTCGCGAAGGCAAAAAAGCGTTCTACATGCTTCATCCCAATCTGCCCGCGTCTGCCCGCGAATTGTTGGACGCCGCTTGTGCCGCCGTAGCTCACGAGCAGGAACTGCAGGAAGATCACGCCAATCTGAGCCGGGTTCTGCAAAAACGCCGCGCGCATCAAGAACAGTATTTCAACCTCATCGCCGGCAAGCTCGGCAAAAACTATTGCCCGGGCAGATCATGGGAATCCATCGGACACCTCGCGCTGCGCCTAACTCCGAAAATCGAGATTGCGGACCTAGGCGCGGGGGAAGGCCTGATATCGCAGCTTCTCGCCCGGCGAGCGGTCAAAGTATGGTGTATCGATAACTCACCGCGAATGATTGAGGTCGGCACCGAGCTGGCTCACAAAAACGGTCTGGAAAATCTGACTTATAAACTGGGCGATATTGAGTCGGTTCCCCTGCCCAATGCATCGGTCGATCTCGCGATTCTCAGTCAGGCCCTGCATCACGCCCAACACCCCGAGACTGCGATCAACGAGGCGTTCCGCATTCTCCGTCCCCAGGGGCAACTCCTCATTCTTGATATTAAAGCCCACGGCTTCGAAAAAGCCCGTGAGCTCTACGCTGACGTTTGGTTGGGCTTCAGTGAAAATTCATTGCACGGTTTTCTGCGGGAATCCGGTTTCGATCACGTCGAAATCACCACGGTAAGCCGTGAAGAAAATGAACCGCATTTCGAGACCCTGCTGGCCAGTGGAGTCAAACCGGCCGCCTAGCAGGTTTTGCTCGGGGGAGCCCCCATTCGATTAAGTTTAAATATCTTATTATAGGATATTTATGAGATATAACAAGTATCTCTATCTGCTTGTTTTAGGGGTAAAAATAAAGGGCGCCCATACGGACGCCCTTCAGACCTAACACCAAGCAAACCTAAAAACTATACCTTGAATTACAGAGATAGACGTAGCTCCGGCCAAAACGCTCAATTTTTGTTCAACTTTCTTTGATCGGATTCAGATCCGAAGGGATGGCACGTTTCCAAGTATAAAGGGGCGCTCCGAAGAGCGCCCCTTATGACCTAACACCAAGCAAACCGTAGATCTTTAACTTTAATTAAAACACCAACGGCGCTATATTCTGCTCCTAGGTAGACGCAGTTTGTCTCATTTCGCTCAAAAATCCGGGACGAAATGTATGATTTTTTTTAATTCGATCTGAAATTGTCTCAATTCCAGGTGAATTTCAGCGAAATCTAGCCGGTTTCGATCACCCCGTAGGCAGGATCCGCGACCGGTTGCGGCCGAACCTCGGCTGAAAGCGGATAACGGTATTCATTGCCTTCGTAATTTCGGAAGACGATCTCCTCGTCGGTAATCCTCTCCACATAGTCCGGGTTGAGCGGCACTTTCCCGCCCCCACCCGGGGCATCGACCACGTATTGCGGGATCGCATAACCCGTCGTGTGCCCCCGGAGAGACTTGATGATCTCCAGACCTCGCCGCACATCGACTTTGAAATGAGAGCCACCCGTGATGAGGTCCATCTGATACAAATAGTAAGGCCGCACTCGCATTCTCAGGAGGCGATGAACCAATGCCTTCATGGTATCAGCATCGTCATTTACCCCGGCCAGAAGCACGCTCTGGTTCCCCATGGGCACACCGGCAAACGCGAGGCGGTCACAAGCTGCTTTCAACTCAGCCGTCGCTTCCCGCGGATGATTGACGTGGATACTCATCCAGATCGGTCCATAGCGTTTGAAGATCTCGCAGAGCCCGGGAGTGATGCGTTGCGGCAAAAACACGGGGATCCGTGAACCGATCCGGATAAACTCCACGTGGGGAATCTCCCGCAGGCGGGCCAAAATGTGCTCGAGCTTCCGATCCGAGAGCAACAAGGGATCACCACCGGAGAGGAGCACATCCCGGACCTCCGGATGCGATTCAATATAGCGTAACCCCTGCTCGTATTCCGGATGAAAATTGTAGTCCTGGGCGTTCGATACCAAACGGCTGCGCGTGCAATAACGGCAATAGGCGGCACATCGGTCGGTCACGAGAAACAGCACCCGATCCGGATAACGGTGCACGATACCGGGAACCGGCGAGTGTTCATCTTCGCTTAGTGAATCGAGCATTTCTCCCGCCGATATCTTGGACTCACCCTCACGCGGGATCATTTGGAGCCGAATCGGACAGTTTGGATCCTCGCGATTCATCAAGTTGAAGAAATACGGCGTGATCGCGAGGGAGAGTTTCTGCCCCGCATAAGCGATCCCCGCCTCCTCCTCGGGGGTAAGCGTCATGTAGTGCTCCAATTGCTCTTTGGAGGTGATGCGGTTTTTCAACTGCCATACCCAGTCCTGCCACTGCTCTTGCGGCACATGCTGCCACAATCCCTGCCCTTCATACCAAGTTGATCGATCTTCCGTGTAAGCCATGAACTGAACAGGAGTAAGTTCGGTCCCGATGGAGTGTCAAACCACGCCCTAACTTCTGCAATTCATTGGAATCCCCTGAGCGGATTGATAAAACTAGGCCTCAAATGTCCGAATTCTGGCACCAAACGCTCCCGCCTGTAAACGGAATCATTCCCACCTCAGACGACGATCCGGAAATAAAACTTAGGCTGAATCGCCCAGATTGACGAAAATCCCTTGGCAGCGACTACCAGAGCGCTTTTCGTTCGGCTTTAATGCCCACACCAAAGCCTGCGGTTCTTGCTCTAGAAGATGGTTCGATCTTTCACGGTCTGGCCTTTGGCGCCGATGCCACCGTCGCCGGCGAATGTGTTTTCAACACATCGATGACCGGTTATCAGGAGATTATCACCGACTCCTCCTACTTCGGCCAAATCGTCACCATGACCGCCGTGCAAATCGGCAACTATGGTATCACCGCCGAAGATGACGAGGCAGCGACCCCCATGTGTTCGGGTTTTGTGGTGCAGGAGCTTTCGCCCATCGCTTCAAACTGGCGTTCCCAACAGGACCTCAGCACCTACCTGCAAAAAAATGGTATTCCCGGTATCAGCGAAATCGACACCCGCGCATTGACCAAAAAGCTCCGCGTCGACGGTTCGATGAAATGCTGCATCAGCACGCTCCCTATTTCGGACAAAGAAGCGGTGGCGCGCGCGCGTAACTGGCACGACATCGCGGGCAGCGATTACGTCAAAGATGTCACTTGCAAGGAACCCTACATCTGGGGAGCTGACGATGCCACGCGCTTCAACGCCCCTTATCTCCCGGTCCAGACCTCGTTTGGCGCCCATGCCCAACACAACCAACGTTTCCGCGTAGCCGCCTTCGATCTGGGGGCTAAATACACGATTTTTCGCAAGTTGATCCGCCACGGGTTCGACGTGCAGGTATTCCCGGCCACGTCCAGTGCCGATATGATCCGCGAATACGCCCCCGATGGGCTGTTCCTGTCCAATGGTCCCGGCGACCCGGCGGCATTGGACTACATGCATAAAACGGTGAACGCACTGCTACCCGAACTCCCTATTTTTGGAATCTGTTTGGGCCACCAGATGCTGACTCACGCCCTCGGCGGAAAGACCTTCAAACTCAAATTTGGTCACCGCGGTGGCAATCAACCCGTGCAGAATCTTGAAACCGGCCGAGTTTCGATCACCGCCCAGAACCACGGATTTGCCACGGATCCTGACAGTCTGGCCGCTGGTGGCGGCATGGTGACCGAGATCAATCTCAATGACCAAACGGTTGAAGGACTCCGGCACAAAGAGCTTCCCGTTTTCTCGGTGCAGTATCATCCCGAAGCCGCGCCCGGCCCCAACGACGCCGATCCCCTTTTCGAGGACTTCTACCGCTTGATCGAAAGCCGCGTGGCAGGAAAAGTGTAACATCTGCGGCGGGTGGCGGTCGTAGTCATACCGCCCATGTCCCGCTTTACCCTATTTTTCTGTCTCCTAGCCGCAGTCAGTTGCGGCTCCTCCCCACCGCCCGTCGCATGGGACGCCCTCCACGGGCTGAACGAGGTTCGGTATCACAAACTGGAGCGAGACGGGGAGTTCACTCCACTTCATATTTTTGTGCGGTTGCCGGCGGGATATGATCCCGCGTCGGACGTCACCTACCCCACTGCCTTCTTACTCGACGGTGGAACCATGTTCCCCCTCTTAGCCGGTTATCAACGCCACCTCGAACTCGCGGAAGACGCGCCACCCATGATTGTGGTGGGGATTTCCTATGGCACCGATGACTGGCAAAAGGGCAACGCACGCAGCACCGACTTCACCGATCATGCGCCCGATCGTGATCACTGGGGCGGAGCTTCCAAGTTTCTGCCCCTTTTGCAGCAACAGATCATTCCGCTCGTAGAAAATAACTACGCCGTAAATCCCAACCGCCGCATCCTCTTCGGACAGTCTATCGCGGGCCAATTCGTGCTGTACGCCGCTATGCATGCACCCGACCTATTCCACGGCCTGATAGCGAATAATCCGGCGCTACACCGTAACCTGCCCTTGTATTTGGCCGACCCTTCTAAAATCGATCACGACTCACCGCCCCGACTGCTCGTCACCAGCGGCGAGTTTGACGATCCCCGATTCCGCGAGCCGGCCCAAGCATGGATCAAGCATTGGACCGAGCACAAAAATTCTCCGTGGGCACTCCGAGCCATCACCACCGTGGATCACAATCATTTCTCGGCGGCACCGGCAGCCTATCGCCAAGGGCTGCGATGGATTTTTGCTTCCGATCAATCCGCAGCTGAGGACTGACCCAAAGCTGCCTCAAACTTCTCCGCGTCGGCCGGCGTATCCACGCCGATTCCCGCCTCGTCCGTGATGCCCACGGCGATATCCATCCCGTTTTCCAACACCCGCAGCTGCTCCAGTTTTTCGATCTGTTCGAGTTCGCCCGCGGGTAACCCCGCAAACTGCTCCAACAATTCGGCTTTATAAGCATAGAGTCCCAAATGTTTCCGGCAGGGATGCGACTCCACCCAATCGTCCTCAATCGTAAGCCCGAGATCCCGGGGAAATGGCATGCGCGATCGAGAAAAATAAAGCGCCCGCCCATCCTGGCGCATCACGACCTTGACCTGATTGGCATCATAGAAATCGACCACCCGTTTAAACGGCGTAGCGAGGGTAGCCATCGCCACCGGCCCGGCGATGAGATCGGCCAACATTCGAATCTGTTCCCCGGTCACCAGAGGCTCGTCCGCCTGCACATTGATCACCCGTTTCGCTTTGACCGTGCGATTGGCCTCCGCAATCCGATCCGTGCCACTATTGTGTTCCACCGCAGTAAGTAAGGTTTGAAACCCATCTTGTTCCAACGGAGCCGACAATAAGGGGTCATCCACCGCAAACCAAAGGGAAAGTTCCGGTGCTTGTTTCCGGATCCGTCGCGCCACCCAAAGCACCAAAGGAACACCTTGGATCTCATGTAAAAGCTTACGAGGAAATCGATTAGATTCTAATCGACAAGGGACGATAATGGCAACTTCGGACATGCGGGAAGACAGTAGACTGCAGACTTGGTTTTTGAGTTGCAAGCCGCCCGACCGCTCCGGACGCTTAGTGATTAATGTCTGATTCGTCTGAAAACGCTCAACCCGGCTCCTCGCTCTCCCGAGAGTTGGAAGTGCAGAACAAAATGGGAATTCACGCCCGTCCTGCCGCCATGATCGTGCGTGTCACGAACAAATTCGACGCCGAAGTTCTCGTCCAAAAAGACGACGAAGAGGTGAATGGCAAAAGCATCATGGGACTCATGATGCTTGCCGCCGGCAAAGGCTCCAAAGTGCGTTTCAACGTCACCGGTGGAGATGCCGAACCGATGTTGAATGAGTTGCAGGAGCTCTTCGAACGTAAGTTCGACGAAGCCTGAATCCGTCAGCAGTCGCGATTCGCGATCACTCCAACCCGTAGAATTCCCGGGCGTTGCGCTGGGAGATCGCGGCCAACTCTTCGTAGCTGACACCAAATAGCTCCGCCGCAAATTCAGCCGTATGACGCACGAAAGAAGGCTCGTTGGGTTTTCCCCGATGTGGCACCGGTGTGAGATAGGGCGCGTCCGTTTCGACCATAAAGCGATCGAGCCCTTGGACCGTGGCCGCATCGCGCACCGACTGCGCATTCTTGTAAGTCAGAATACCCGTAAACGAACCCACACCGCCTCGTTCGACCAATACGGTCATCTCAGACGGCCCTTCGGCGAAACAGTGGAAGACTATTTTGGACCAATTGATTCCACTGGCATCGATCACTTCCACACATTCATCAAACGCCCCTCTCGAATGCACCACCACCGGACAATCGAGAGATTTCGCGAGATCCAATTGCCGGGCGAAAGCAGATTTTTGCCAACCCATCAAACACGCTGCTCCCTCCGGGTCGTTCGCCGGGAGATGAAACCGATCCAATCCACTTTCGCCGAGCGCGACCGGACGGGGGCCTTCGCCCGTCCAGAACGACTCCAAGCCGGCCAGTTCCTGTTCCCAATTCTCGTCCACCGAACACGGATGCAATCCCGCTGAATAGAAAATCACCCCCGCATGCTCTCCGGCCAAGGATTGATACAGCCCCCAGTCGTCGCGGGCCGTGCCGATTGTGATCAGGGCGTCAACATCCGCTAATTTCGCCCGTTGCAATATCGCCGGAAGTTCGTCGCGTCGGACGAAACTGTCCAGATGAGTATGACTGTCGATGAGACCCATGACGATTTAGTCCTAATTACTGGTAAAGCGAGCCATAGCGCCCAGCGAGATATCGGAGCAACGGTTGGGGCGAAAGCGGAGCCTTGCTGACGACCTCGACTCGATCCAGCGCCGAAAGCCGCTTGCCTTGTTGGTGAATATTCCGACGCAACCAATCCAGCAGCCGACCAAATTCACCCCGCGTAAAATCGTCCTCCAAATCGGGCATCTCATGGCGAACCGCATCCCAATTTTGCGCGGCAATCATATTACCCAAACAGTAGCTCGGGAAATACCCAAAGGCACCTCCGCTCCAATGCACATCTTGGAGCACGCCTTCGCCATCATGTTGGGGACGGCAACCCAACAGCTCTTCGCAGCTGTCATTCCAGGCGGCCGGCAAATCATTCACCGCGAGTTCTCCGCTAAATAGTTTCTTCTCCAATTCGAATCGAAGAATGATGTGCAAGTTGTAATGCACTTCGTCGGAGTCGACCCGGATGAGCGTGGGACGCACCGCATTGATTTCGCGATACAGCTGATCGGATGAAACGCCGGCCAGTTGCGCTCCAAACAGTTCCCGGAAGCGAGGTTCAAAATGCCGCCAAAATGCCCGACTCCGACTCACCTGGTTTTCCCACATCCGGCTCTGCGACTCATGCATCGCCATCCCCGCATGCTGCCCCAACGCCGTCTCGTGATCCGCCATCGGCAATCCCTGTTCATACAATCCATGTCCCGTCTCATGAATCGAACTGAACAGCGAATCGAGGGGTTCGTCTTCCTGAAATCGCGTGGTCATCCGTACGTCGGCACCGGAGCCCTCGCAAAATGGATGCGGTGAAACATCGATCCGTCCCCGACCATAATCGAAACCAAGCTTCGCGGTCACTTCCTCCAAAAACTCGCGCTGCGCAGCGACCGGAAAGCCGCGCAGTGGACTCTCGGTTGAGTGAGCAGCCGCCGCCGCATCAATTTTCTGCACCAGTGGAATCAATCCCGTTTTCAGCTCCGCAAAAAGTTTATCAATCACCTCCGCGGAAAAACCCGGATCGTGCAGTTCAATCGCGTAATCGTAGGGACGGTCACCCCACCCTTGGTAGTCGGCCTCGCGTTTGGCCAGTTCCAGATGCTTCTCGATGAACGGCGCATAGGGCGCAAACTCGCGATCCGTGCGGGCCTTCGTCCAAGCATGGTAAGCCGCACTGCTATGGCGCGCCTTCTCCTCCACAAACTCCGCCGGGAGTTTCGTCACGCGGTCAAAATCTCTGCGCGCCTCGCGCACCACGATCTGTTGATCGGCATCGAGTTGATCCATGCCCGCCTCGAGTTGCTCGAGCCCTTCGCCGATACGAGCATCACTCGCCGCGGCGTGTTCGAGTCCCGCGACAGTCGCCATTTGCTCGGCGCGAAAGTCCGCACTCTCCGGCGGGAGGTTTACTTGTTCATCCCATCCCAGCAGGCCCTGCACCGAACCGATCAGATGGCGGTGTTTAAGTCGTTCAATCAAGTGGAGGTAAGCGTCATTCATAAATCTACAAGTTATCCGCCAAGCTCATTGCTCCCATCTCCAAGTGCAACCTTCCAACTCCTCGGACTGAACTCCGCCCCTAAATGAAGATCGGCCGTCCTCCCCAGGACGGCCGATCAGGTTTTACCCCTATATCACTTAGTGGTTACTAGCGAAAATTTAAAAACCGTAGGTCGGCACGGATTTGATGTGCACGTTGCCTCCCTTGGCGCGAAGCGCTAGGAGAGCTCCCCCACCGTTGAGCACACCGTTGAGGCGGGATTTGCTCGACTTACCCTTGACCTCAAATTCCACGCCCGAAGCGACCTTACCCCAAGAGCTCCGGGCTTGGACTTCCAATGCGGAGTCCGGATCAATATCGACGAACACATCACCAACCGAAGCCTCGAGATGAGCATCTCCCAAAATCTCACGGCTCATTCCTGCGGTGATGTCGCCCATAACAGCTTCGGCCTTGAGACTACCGGTGCTGTGAACGACATCAATATTGCCATGATCGGCCCGCAGGATCGCTTGCCCCAAGATGCTGCCCACATGCAAGTCACCGAAATAACTGCGCGCGGTCACATCACCGGTGGTTCGCGAAATGATCACGTTACCCGATTGGGTCACCGCGTTCACTGAGCCTTCAATTCGTCCGACGAAAATATCCCCCGTGTGGACGCGTGCCCGGGTTTTCCCCCGGAAGTTGTCCGCCACCTCAATATTTCCGAATTCGGGCTTGAGATCCAAAATACACTATACCCTAGATATTTTCGCAACTCAAATGATGGTAGTAATGTTGCGCAAAGCCTGAGTTCGTAATTCTACGCAGGTCAGAGCGGTGCTCCGGCGAAAATACCGGCTCCATCACCCTAAGGCTCCCCGTATCTTCCCCTCAGGTCGTGCGGATCTTAACGTTTCCGCCACTCGAGCGTAGCTTGAGGGTGGGGCCGCCCCCATTGACGTCGCCGACGAGTTTGCTTTTCCCCGCTCCTCCTGAATCGATTTTGATCGTGATCCCATCAGCTTTCATACCGCCGCCGCTGGTACCGGCATTGACCGAACCTTCCGCATCCTCGACGCGCACATTGTCTCCCGAAGTATGGGCCTTCACTTCGCCAACCGCATGACGAATTTTGATATCGCCACCCGATGTGTTCAAATCAACCGGACCATTGATGTGACCCACTTCAATGTCGCCTCCACTGGTGCGTGCCACCACTTCACCCGTAAGGTCAGAGATTTCGATGTCCCCTCCCGAAGTGCGGGTATTGACGTGATATTCCTCCGGAACGGTGACCGAGAAATGAACCGCCACTTGATTTGAGCCTCCCCAATTGAACCAACTCGAGGTTTTCTTGGGCCGCTTGGATGATGCGGAAAGGCCATCCGCCGTTTCTTCGATCACGAGTTCTATTTCTTCCATGAGCTCATCCGCCTCAGATTCCGACGTCGCTCGAGGGAAAACTACCCGGGCCACGACCGTAACGGCGTCATTCGCGCCTCGCTCTACCTCAATATCGCCACCTTGAGTCGAAACCACCAGATCACCGCCCGCATTGACGGAGAAGGTTTCCGAGAATTCACGCTCGATTCGAGCATGTGCAAGGCCTGTCGCGAGGACGGCTAGAGTAAGATAGGATAGGAGGCGTTGGGCTGTTTTCATAGATCGGAAGGATTCGAAATGAGAGGTGTGTTACTGAGACAACCCCCATCGACCCGCCAAAGTTACAAGTTTCTCCAATATTTTTACGGCGGCCGACCCGGCAACGCGTTCCACCCTCCCACAAAGGGGGCGTCGGCTTGAGCCCAATTACAAACTCCACAATCCACTGTCCGCGTGATTTCGCCGACTGCCAGCCCCGGTCGACCAACGGTCTCCGCAGGTCGCGAACCGTTAATCGTGGCCGCCATCCGGGTCAGAGCCCCACCACGTCCCCCCGGTCCCGACAAAATCAGGTTCGAGGAACTCTCGCGCGAGCCGCTCGAGATTGGGCATTTCAACGTCGCGGATACGCTCACGCTGCTTCTCGAAGAGAACAGGATCAAAGTGAGGATTGAGATCAGGCATCCGGGCATCGGTTTCGTGCAGCCATTGCGTGAGTCGTTTGCCGAGATTTGCGACTCGTTTAGGATGCTGGGACGCAATGTCATTTTGCTCTCCGACATCGCGCGTCACATGATAAAGCTCCTCCCGACCGTCTTCGTAATAGCGGATCAGCTTCCAATCATCGTGCAGGATGATGCTGCTCGGCTCGCCCCCTTGGTTACCATAGTGAGGATAATGCCAGTAGAGCGCGCGATCCTCGATCGATCCACTTTGCTCCATGAGCGGAACCAGGCTCACGCCGTCCACGTGCTGTTCCGGCATCGCCGGCAACCCGGCCAGCTCTAGCAACGTGGGGTAAAAGTCCATGTGAATCGCCGGCACGGCTGACGTGCTGCCGGGTTCTCCCACTCCCGGGGCAGCAATGAAATACGGCTCGCGCAGTCCCCCTTCCCACTGACGCCCTTTGCCTCCGCGTAAGGGCAAATTGGAAGTCGCTTTGCCGTCGCCAGCCGATACCCCGCCGTTATCCGACGTGAAGACAATGATAGTATTGTCCAGCAAACCGTTCCGCTCGAGCGCCGCCAGCGCTAATCCCACGCCATCATCCATCGCTTCGACCATGCCCGCGTAAACCGGGTGATCCTGCACCTGCCGCACCGGGCTCGTGCGATCGATGATGAAGCGATTTTTCACCGGCTCATGACTTTGCGCTTTCTGCTGATACTTGGCCCAAAGTTCCTTGGTCGACTGGATCGGCCCGTGAACCTGATAGAATGACAGATAGGCAAAAAACGGTTCCTTCGCGTGAGCATCAATAAAATCCGCCGTTTCGCGCCCCAATCGCAGAGGCAACGCTTCCCCATCCGGTCCGCTCTCCATCCGCGGATTAGTATACGGCGCAAAATAGCCGCCTGGAGGGGAGCCCTTCTCATGACCCCCGATGTTGATTTCGAACCCGTGATCCTCCGGATACGAGCCTTCGCCGCCCAAATGCCACTTGCCCGCAAAAAACGTCCGATATCCCGCGTCGAGAAACGCCTCGGCCATACTCGTATCCTTGTGCGGCAGATTGTGCACGTAATAGGCGGGCAATAACTTCGTGTTGCGCTTCCAGTCCACGCCTTGTTGCGCCCCGATCCAATCCGTAATCCCCACCCGCGCCGGAGCTTTACCCGTCATGATAGCAGCCCGCGATGGACTGCACACCTGACATCCCGCATAACCGCGCGTGAACCTTACGCCGGAATTCGCGATGCGGTCGATATGAGGCGTCTCGTAAAACGTGCTCCCCTCCACACTCAAATCGCGCCAGCCCAAATCATCGGCCAAAATGAACAGGACATTCGGGCGCGCCGCCATCAGCACACTCGAACTCACCAAACCGAACAGAACGAAAAAACGGGGTAATAATCTCATAAGTTCACCCAACCTGGGCCGCCTCCGCCTCTTTTACAAACCAACAAGGTTCAATGGCTCCCCCAAGAGTCCCCCGGTGCTTGGTCCCGCAATATGACTGACACTCTCCCAATACTGCTTCACTCCTAGATCCATGCCCTCCTTCCCATTTCTTCGCCCCTGCTTGGTCCTAACTTTGGCCTCCGGACTCTTCGCGCAGGAGAAAAGCGTCAACCCCGGAATCAACGCCTCCTACCTCAGCGAGGATATGGTCGTCGCAAGTTGGGTCGAACGCCTGGAACGCGAAGGCCGGGAAGTCGCCGACAATCGCGACGCCATCGTCGCTCGCATCGGCATCAAACCCGGCATGGAGATCGCCGACATCGGCACGGGCACGGGACTTTTCCTGCCCGCGCTTTCCACCGCCGTAGGCGACCAAGGGAAAATCTATGCGGTCGATATCATCGAAAAATTCCTCACTCATGTGGATACCCATATTGGCCGTCGCGGCTGGACCAATGTCGAAACCCTGCTGTGCACCGAACGATCCGCTGAGCTCGCCCCCCAGTCCATTGATCTGGCTTTCATCTGCAATGTGTATCACCACTTCGAATACCCAGAAGACACCCTCGCCTCACTGCACGATGCGCTCCGACCAGGCGGTCGCATCGTATTGGTGGACTTTAAACGCATTCCCGGTGAAAGCGCCGATTGGATCCTCAATCATATGCGCGCGGGCCAAAAGGTTTTTGAAGCTGAAATCACGCAGGCCGGATTCACCAAAACCGATGAGGTCACCGATCTCCTCGACGACAACTATTTCGTGATCTTCGAAAAATCGTCCTAGAGATCGACCGGAACCCATCTCGAATCGTCACCCGTCACTCATGACTGACGCCGTCTCCGCCGTGCCTCGAACGCCCCAATCGGCGGCCGAGTTTGAATCCTACTACGATTTGCGGTGGCGGGTATTGCGGGCGCTATGGAAAATGCCCCGCGGCTCGGAACGGGACGAATTCGAAAACGTCGCGCATCATCGGGCCGTTTTCCGCAACGAAACAGCCATCGCGGCGGGGCGTCTCCACCAGGTAGATTCCGGTCGCGGTCAAATCCGTGCGATGGCGGTTGATCCCGCTTATCAAAATCAAGGTTTGGGATCGCATATCCTGAATGCACTGGAAGCGGTAGCTCGAGATCAAGGACTCAAAACGGTGATGCTCCATGCCCGGGATGTAGCCGTTCCTTTCTATCAAAAACACGGCTACGAAGTTGTCGCTCCCGGCCCCTTTTCGTGGGGCATCAAACACTTCGAGATGAGCAAGCGGCCCTAATCTCCTAAAATTTACCCTCCCTTAACAAAAATCCGACCCGTCGAGATCGCTATTATTTCTGCCCCTCAGTGAAATCGAGCCATGAGGACAACCTCCCGCCGCGCCTTCACGCTGGTCGAGATCATGATTGTAGTCGTGATCATGGGGTTACTGGCCGCCATGGCCATTCCGGCCTTTCAAAAGGTGCAGCAAAACACCCGGGTCAGTCGATTCGCCAGTGACCTGCGCACCTTCGCCGCCGGTCTCGACACTATGATGCTGGAAGTCGGCGCACTACCGGGCGACCCCGGCACCGGTTCCTTGGCCGGGGGGCACGCTCAGTTAGCCGAATACATCAACGCGGCCACTTACATTCAGGGGACCTCCATTGGAGGGCGCTGGGACATCGATTCTTCCGACATGGGGCTAAATTGCATGGTGGGCGTCGACTTCGGAGGCGCCCCCACCAGCGTGCAGTTGGCCAGCCTGGAAGCGGTTGATGCCATAATCGATGACGGCGATCTTTCGACCGAGGTCTTTCAAGGCTATGATAGCAACCGACGCGGCTATCTGACGATCGAACTCTAGTCGCTACCGTTCGGGTCGATCAGACGCCCCTCCTGCATCAACAGCTGTCGATCGGTCTTGAGCGCATGCGCTTGATTGTGGGTGACCAATACCAATGCCGTGTCGGTTTCCCGGGAGAGCTCCAACAGCAACGCAATAACCGCATCTCCGGTGTGTTCATCGAGATTGCCCGTCGGTTCATCGGCCAAAATCAAACGCGGCCGATTCATCAAGGCCCGGGCTACCGCCACCCGTTGACGTTCGCCCCCCGACAATTTCGCCGGCACATGATCCGCACGCTCCGCCAACCCCACTCGCTCCAACAACGATGCGGCGCGTTTCCGTTCGTCGGATCCGATTCGGCCCACCATTCGAGCCGCCATCAAAACATTATCGAAGGCCGTCAGTTCCGGGATGAGGTAGAAAGATTGGAAAACCATCCCCAAAAACCGGCCTCGTCGTTCGGCTCCGGTCTCCGCCGAACCCTCCCAGGCTAGTTCGCCACCATCAATGGCATCCAAGCCCGCCAAGGTATGCAGCAAAGTCGACTTTCCCGAGCCGGACTCACCGCAGATACTCACGCTTTCTCCCGCCAACACGCGAATATCCACGCCACGTAAAACCTCCAACGTGCGCTCTCCACTGAGAAAGGATTTCGTGAGCCCTTTGGCCTCCAGAATATTTGCGTTCATCGGAAACCTCCCAAGCTAACCGTCGGACCTAAAGCCCGTTCCACGGTTGCAACACCCCGGTACAAAAAGTCGAACCCGCGAATCCCGTATGCATAAATGTAGCGCCGTGCTTTAGCCGGCGTTTCAAAGTCCCGGCTAAAGCACGGCCCTACGCCCACCCCGCCCTCCACGAAACTGAAGAACAGTCTATTCACTGCGCAGCGCCTCCACGGGTTGTAAGCGAGCGGCCCGCCACGCCGGTAAGATTCCGGCCAACGTAGAAATCGAAACCGCCAGTCCGACAATCAGCCAAAAATCCTGGTCGGAAAGATACGCCGGCAAATTACTGAATTCGTAGAACCGCACCAACGCCTCCTCACTTCCCGTCAGTTTCGTGAACGTCGCGATGATGTTGTTGCGGAAGTGCAGGACCAAATATCCCAGCCCGACTCCGCCCACCGTGCCGGTCACTCCAATGATCAACGCCTGCCAACAAAAGCACAGCGCCACATCGCGGGTTTTCCCACCCATCGCTCCGAGGAGTCCGATTTCCCGCGTCTTTCGCACGACCGCGATCAAGAGCGAACTGGTCACGGAGAAAGCCGCCACCACGATAATGAAAATGAGCAGGAAAAAGATCATGTTCTTTTCCAGCTGCACCACGAAAAGAAAATCCTCGTTCGAATCCATCCACGACCGCGCAAACGCATGTGGAGCCACCTCCGGCAGGATCGAATTGAGCTGCCGTGCGGCCAAATCCGGGTCCATTCCCTCAACCAGTTTTAAACTGAATCCATGCACCCCTTCGCCCAGGCCGTAAAGTTCCTGCATCCGCCGCAAGGTCACCAAAACCAAACTACTATCGAGTGACTGATGCCCGATCTCCATGATGCCCACCACCTCAAGTTCCCGGGGCAACATCACTTCATCCGCTTTGATTTTCTCCAGCAGCAACGGAGAATATACCTCCACGTAGCTCCCGATTCGCGCGCCGATTGAATACGCCAAACGCGAGCTCAGGATCACGGAATCGTCATCCAGATGGTCCAGGGTTCCCGCCCGGATATAATCATTGAGCGGAATCGCGTCATTGATTCGATCCACATCGATACCCTGCAGCGCGGGGAAAGCCGGTTTGCTGTTGTGTTCCAGCATGACCACACCCTCCGCAAACGGCGATACCCCCACCACGCCGGGAGCGGATTCGAGCGCCGCCAACACCTCATCCGTATTCGTCAAGTAACCGCCCGCGCGCACCTGGGCGTCACCCTGCGTATCCACGATCATCCGCTTAATCTCCCGCCCAAACCCTCCCATCAC
>CBFHXU010000016.1:0-32243 GCA_965659875.1 uncultured Opitutaceae bacterium | reverse complement strand
CCGCACGCCCAACTTCGAATACCGGAGATAGGTTTCGCAGCGCCGTAGGCGCGGCTCAAAGTGAAAAATCTCAAGTAGCAAGTAACAAGAGCCGATCCCATATCCTGTTAGGGTTATTCTTGGGCGAACACCCGGGCTTCGGCGTCGAGTTTATCTGCTTTCGGACCGGCTTCTTCCAGCGGTAGTCCGGGAGTGACACCGGGGCGCTCGTGGCCGACTTGGCTGAGCCAAGCATCGCGCAGCAAACGCTGTTTCTGCTGCACGAGTTTCAAAATCGCTTCGCCCCGCGGGTGATCCGGCGTTCCGTCAGTTTTGGTGCGCAACCCCCAAGCCCGCAGCACGGGCTGCGCCATGACCGCGTGACCGGCTGCATCGGGATGCACCCCGTCGCGAGCGAAAGTAAACTGGGGGTCGCTTTCTCGATGCCGGGCCAACGCTGCATTCATTTCGGTGTGAAGATCCCAAACCGTCCAACCGTGTTGCCGGGACTGTTCCATCAGCCATTCGGTATAGGCGCCCAACACGCTGTTGTAGCCCTCGTAAAACTTCGCCGGTTTACCGCCCACCGACTTCACCCGATCCGGAATAGGTAACGGGTCAAAAACCGGCGGCGTGAGGTGGATGATCCGTGCTCCCGACGCGATCACCTTGGCGCGAAGACGAACCAGCCCTTGGCGATAGGCGGCGAAGCGGTCTTCCGCCAGGGGTAGATAAATCCCGTCGTTCATGCCGTAGCAGGCTATGACGAGGTCAGGCTTCACTTCGGCCAAAGCGCGGTCCAAACGGTCGTGCAAATTCGGCCGCGGAAAGCGCCCGCCCGCGTGCCCCTCTTCGGAAAGTCCGGATACCGTTTCGCTGCCGAGACCCAGATTGATCACCTCATATTTCGCATCGGAATACTGTGCGATCAAAGCCGCTTCGATGAACTCAACGTAGGTACCCCGATAGGTAATGCTATCACCCAAAAAGAGAATTCGCTTCGCCGCAGGAGGTGCGGCGGCCCCCAGCGCAGCGACCATCGCCGCGGTGCCCAGTTGCATACCCGCCCAACGCAAAGTCGACGCCATCCGACAAAAAAAAGGGAAACACATTCTGCCAAAATCACCCCAGCGCCCGCTCACCGCAATTTCGTATCCCCCGCTTGGTCATTTTCAGCCGCAAAACGATGTCATCCCTGCAATACGGTTCGACATCTGAGACAAGAAACTTCGTTTGCGCCCAGAGCCAGATTGGTTCTTCTTACCATCCTGCCCTTATGAATATCCCCTCTGACGTCTCTCGCCGCAATTTCCTGAAAAACTCCACCGGCCTCGCCGCTGGGTTGATGGCGGCTTCATCCACCATTTCGTCTGCCTCGCCGGCTCGCCCCGCCCAGGCTAAATACATGGGTGACTTCGCGGCGCCAAAACTCGATACGGTGCGCGTCGCCATGATTGGCGTCGGTGCGCGCGGCAGCGGACATACCAAACGCCTCGCCAACATCGAAGGCACCGAAATCGTCGCCATTTCGGATCTTTACGAGGACTACGTGATGCGCGCCAAGGGCTTTTGCGACGAAGCCGGCAAAGGCGAGCGGCATACCAACATCAAACTTTACCACGGCGATGTAAACGCCTGGAAAAAAATGCTCCGCGAGGTGCGTCCCGACATGGTGTTGATCGCAACCCCGTGGAAAGACCATGCCCCCATGGCCATCGAAGCGATGGAGCAAGGTGCCCATGCGTTCGTCGAAGTGCCGTTGGCCCTCACCAACCAAGAACTCTGGGACATTGTCGATGCGTCCGAAAAAACCGGCAAACACTGCATGATGATGGAGAACGTGAACTACGGTCGCGTCGAACTCCTGTATCTCAATCTCTGCCGCAAGGGAATTATCGGCGACCTGCTCCACGGGGAAGCCGCTTACATCCACGAATTGCGTTTTCAGATGAACCAAGTCGAGCGCGGCACCGGTTCCTGGCGCACCTACCACTACGCCAATCGCAATGGTAACCTCTACCCGACCCATGGCCTCGGTCCGGTGGCGCAATACATGAATCTGGGCCGCGGTGACGACAACTTCGGTAGCCTCGTTTCCTACTCTTCTCCGGCCGCCGGTCGCGCCCTCTATGGCGAGAAAAACTACCCCGCCAACCACCAGTGGAATCAGTTGGCTTATCAGGGCGGTGACATGAACACGTCGATCATCAAGACGACCATGGGCCGCACCGTCATGGTGCAATGGGACGAAACCAGCCCCCGGCCTTATACCCGGCTCAATCTCATCCAAGGCACCAAAGGTGCTCTCGCCAGCTACCCGACTCGCGTCGCGCTCGAAGGCGGTGTTCCCGGCGCCACCAAGGACCATCACAAGTGGGCGGAAGGCGAAGCGCTGGAAGCGTTCATGGCCGAACATGATCATCCGCTCTACAAGCGCATGGGTGAACTCGCCACCCGCATGGGCGGCCATGGCGGCATGGATTTCCTCATGGAATATCGTATGATCGACTGCCTGCGCAAAGGTGAACCACTCGACCAAAACGTCTACGAAGGCGCATTCTGGAGTGCGGTCAGCCAACTCAGTGAGGACTCCGTCGCTCAAGGCGGCGCACCCCAACGATTCCCCGACTTCACCCGCGGCAACTGGAAGTCCACTCAACCGCTCGGCATCGTGGGATAAGGTCCTCCCTCTTCCCGCTAGGCGGGGGATCCCGTCAGCATGTAAAGTTTTTGCCACAGAAGGCACAAAAAGCACATAGGTGCTGGGTGGAATAATCGGCCAGCTTCAGTCACCTAACCCTTAAGCCTTCGGCGCCTCTTGTGGCTATTCCTCACTCCGTGGAGACGTAGCTCTAGCGGCCTAGCTCTTGGCGGGTCGCGGGCCAATCCTTGCGAAAATCGCCGGCGGTGTGAGCGGTGATTTCGTCCAATAAAAACCCGTCGCCAATCGCATCAAAATTGAAGGTGTCGTAACGCTCCGACGCGATCAGATCGTGTTGGCCGTAAAGCACATGGTCATCGATCTGAATGACCACTTCGTCTCCCTTCACCTCTGCCACGATCTCATACCAATGATCGGGTTCAAGCGACAGGCTCAAGGCCTCATCCAACACAATCGCCGGTTTACCATCATGCCGGCCGATCAGATGGTTCTCGAGCAACAGGGTCGCGCCTTCGCGATTCAGGGTCACTCGAATCATCCGATGACCGAGATCAATATATACCAACCCTTTGGCTCGAGTCGTGGCATCTGCCGGTCGGAGATACTTCCATCGGGCGGAACACACAAAATCCTGCGGCAGCCCGACCAGTCCCGCGCGGGCAAAATTACTATCGCCCCACTTGGTCTCTTGACCGGCCACTTTCGGTAACAGCACCGGGGGCGTCGCCCGCAATACTCCCTCCGCGACTGCAACCACCGTCTCTTTGCGCAACTTCAGTAACTTGAGGTCTGCCTCCGTCCCCGCGGCAAAATTCGACCCGGCCAATCGGGCGCCGGGCTGAATCATCATGGGCTCGGGTGAGGCCGCACCAGCGATCAAACCGGACAGGAGGAATAAGCTGATCACGATTTTCTGGGGGTAAGAAAACATGAACCGATTGATACGCTCTCCCCGCCCAATAGAAACACCTTTTAGTCGTAAATTCGCTCCGTCTATCGGCGTTGTATATTGCCCGGCCGCTCAAGGTTCGATCAACTCAAGGGACTTAGCGCAATTTCATGGCCTCACCCACGCGGTGTTATCCGTGGAAGACAGCGAGCCTTACCCACTAGCCCTTTACCTATGCTCCGCATCGCATCTCCCCTCCTCGCCGTATTTTCAATGGCGGCTGCACTCGCCGCCAAGTCCGTTCCGGCTCCGCCGAACATCCTGTTCATCATGTCGGATGACCACGCGGTCAACGCCATCAGCGCGTATGGTGGTCGCCTCGCGGAAGTCGCGCCCACGCCCAATATCGATCGTCTCGGTCGCGAGGGCATGCGCCTCGACAAGACGTTTGTCACCAACTCGATTTGTACGCCCAGTCGCGCCGTTATCCTCTCCGGGCAGCACTCGCACCTCAACACGGTGCGCACGCTCGGCGACGCCTTCCCCGGACCCGAGGCCGGCGTCCCCAACGTCGCGGATATCCTGCGTCGCTCCGGCTATCGCACCGCCCTATTCGGCAAGTGGCATCTCCGTTCCCAACCCTGGGGCTTCGACTACTGGAAGGTCGGCCCGGGTCAGGGGTTATATCATGATCCCGTCTTCGTCGATTCCGACGATGACGTGATTTATGATCAAACGCTCGCCCGTAAAATCGCCCGCACGCCCGGCTACTACACCGACCTCGTAACGGACTACGCGATCGATTGGCTTGACAACCGGACCGACCAGAAACCGTTCTTCATGATGCTGCACCACAAGGCGCCGCACGGAAAATGGGAACCCGCTGATCGTCACAAAGACTACCTCGCTGAGGTCGAGATTCCCGAGCCCGCCAGTCTCTGGGAAGACTTCTCTCATCGCTCGGAAGCCACCCGCCGCATGGGCACTTCGATCACCGGTCGCCTCGCCGGCCGGCGCACCATGGTCGACGATGTGCAAAAACCGGATTGGCCGGCCGGCTCCGTCAACATGACGGACATGACCGAGAAGGAAAAAGGCCAAGCCGCCTATCAAAAATATCTGCACGACTACCTCGCCTGCGTGAAAGCGGTGGACGAAAACGTAGGCCGGGTGCTCGACTATCTGGACGAGTCCGGCTTGGCCGAAAACACCCTGGTTATCTACACCTCGGATCAAGGCATGTTCCTCGGTGAGCATGACTACTTCGACAAACGCTGGATCTACGAAGAGTGCCTGCAGATGCCATTTTTCGCGCGTCTCCCCGGCCAAATTCCAGCGGGTTCGGTCGATGACACGCATCTGACGACCAATCTCGATTTCGCCCAAACCCTGCTCGATTTCGCCAATGTGAACGACGCGCCAGAAATCGCCCAAATGCAGGGACACAGCCTACGTGGCTTGCTCACCGGGAACCCTCCCAGCGAGTGGCGCGATGCGGTCTACTACCGCTACTGGATGCACCTTTCGCACCACCATATCCCCGGGCACTACGGGGTGCGGACCGACCGCTACAAACTCGCCTTTTTCTACGGATTGGGGCTCGATGCCTCCCTCGGTAATGGCGACTACCCTGCGACCACCCCCGGGTGGGAACTCTACGATCTGCAGAACGATCCCAAGGAGATGAACAACGTCTATAACGACCCGGCATATGCGGCGATCATCCCCCTGTTGAAGGCGCGCTTGAGTGACTTAAAGCAAGAGTATCGCGACGACGACTCACGTTATCCCGAACTCATGAAAGTTCGCCAAGCGAACTGGAACAACTGACGAGGGCAGCTCGCTGCCCTCGAAGTAACAAGTAGCAGGTATCAAGTAACAAGACTTTCGGAGTCGGCATTCGGAAGGCCTAGTAGGACATTGCTTTCCACAGGAGAAAGCGGAGGAAAACGGAGCGGTCAGCTTGCTGCAATTAACCACAGATTTCTCAGATTTACCCAGATTCAAACTGCCGATCCAGTGGGGATGCTGTGCTCTCTCCGCTCCTTCTTTTAAAAAACAGTGGAGTAGAATCTGAGAAAATCCGCGTAATCTGTGGTTAAAATATCCTGCCCCTGAGTATCCTCTACTTTGCGCGGTTTAAACCGCGCAAAAAAAAAGCCCCGCTGGCGAACCAGCGGGGCGAGAGTATTTCAGGTTAACCTGATCTAGGCTTCCTGCTCATCGATCTTCACGACTTTGTAGCCGCCGGTCGATTTGAAGTAGAGCATGATGCCAATGTAGATGATCGCCATGGCGAGCGGGATATAGGAGTCGGCTTTGAGCGTCGCCCGGTCACCTTGTTGGTCAGCCGCGACGATGTCCTTTTGACCTTGGGTCGGGTTTTCCGCTTCTT
The DNA here is from genome assembly GCA_965659875.1 of uncultured Opitutaceae bacterium. Lineage (GTDB taxonomy): Bacteria > Verrucomicrobiota > Verrucomicrobiia > Opitutales > Opitutaceae > Actomonas. The sequence goes on along the minus strand of CBFHXU010000016.1, from coordinate 26,318 downwards.
TGGCTTCGGCCAACTTCGTGCCGTCGATGGCGTAAACCTTATCCAGGAATACAAACCCGGACGGCTCGGCCGCTTTCACTTCCGCATAAATCGCAGGGTTGGATTCCTGGAGGGCTTCGGCGGCGTAACGGTCTTTACTGTAACCGAGACCAGGACCACCCAGCAGTCCGGCGGAGAGCATCCCAATACCACCCATGACTGACATGGCTACCGCACCGGAGCGCGGATAACGGTCACCCACCACGGCCAACATGGTCGGCCAGAAGAAAGTCTTGCCGACGGCGTAGATGCCGAGGGCCACAAACGCCATGAAAAGGGTTTCCATCGAGCTGGCCATTTGCAGGCCAACCACCGCGAGAATCGAGCAAACGACCAACAGCCCAATCGGGGAGAGCTTGAGGGTCTTCTCAATCCAGTGAGCGCAAAAGCGCAGGGCGAACATGATCGTGGAGGTCCAGATAAAGAGCCACTTGCCTTGCTCAGAGGTGAAGAGATTACCGGTGATGTTTTGAATCCATCCATCGGTGCCGAGCTCAACCGCACCAATGAGAGCGTGAGCGATAAAGAGGATGAAGAGCAGGACCGAACCGATCGAACCCTTGGTGATCACGCCAACGGCCACGAGGAACACACCCGCGATAAGGTAACCCATCGTAGTGGAGAGTCCGAGTGAAGCGGAGCAGAAAAGAGCAATGAGGTAACAGACCACCAGCGAACCGAGGATGCCGACATCCTTGAACATCTCGCTGAATTTGGCGCCCTTTTCGGAAGCTTCCGACTGCGGGAATTTTTGCCCGAGGAACATCAGACCGTAAGCGATCGTCGGAACGAGATAGAGGGCGAGCTGGATCTTCCAGCTGAGCTCCATCTTGTCGTCGAGGATCCATCCGACAGCGGCACCAAAGACCATACCGGCCGGCCAGCTGGCGTGCAGGATGTTGAGGTAGTGCGTGCGGTTCTTCGGGTAAAGGGTGGCGACCAGAGGATTCGCGACCGCCTCGAGCGTGCCGTTGGCATACGCGAAGATGAACATACCGATGGTCAGCATCTGGTAGGCGTTCTCCGGGGTGGTGGCACCGAACGAAACGAACGCCGAAATCACGTGGCAGATGAATGCCAACCCGACGAGCTTACCGTAACCAAATTTGTCGACCACCATACCACCGCCGATGATGCCGAAGCAGAAGCCGGTGAAACCCGCGCCGCCGATGGCGCCGAGCTGGGTGGCGGTGAAGCCGAATTCGGCTCCCCAATTGTCAAAAATACCACCGCGGATGGCGAAGCCAACACCGGCGGCAAAGATCGCCCAGAAGCCGGCCCAGAGGAGGCGACTCGCATTGGCAGCGATCGGAGCTGAAATATCGTTAGAACTACTCATAATTTATGAAGGATGAACGGATGGGGGTTAAAATACGGAATCGAAAACGGGAGGGGTAGATCGCGATTCAGTTAGGGGGTAGTGGTGGAATACTCACTGCTGGAGCAATGGAAACAGGACTTTAAGCACTGAAACGCCGCAGCAATCAAGCCGGACTTCGGGGAGATTCCGGCCAGAGTTCAACCCTCAAGCGGGTAAACGATTTGCGGAAAACCGCGGTGGCTTGGCCTCGACGCGACGAGTTACGGTCCAAATAGTTGCCAAATCCACTTCCCATTTTCAATCTTCCTCTCCGGTTATTGGCCCATCGCGCTCCTTTTCGCGATCGCCGGAAATTCCGCCGAACCCAATCGCCTGATCCACGAAAAATCCCCTATTTGCGCCAACACGCGAACAATCCGGTGGATTGGTATCCGTGGGGTGATGAAGCTTTTGCCAAAGCATCCGCCGAAAATAAACCCATTTTCCTCTCGATCGGCTATTCGACCTGCCACTGGTGGCACGTCATGGCTGATGAGTCCTTCGCCAACGAAGAAACGGCAGAATTTCTGAACGAGCACTTTGTCTCGATCAAGGTGGACCGGGAGGAACGTCCTGACGTTGACCACATTTACATGTCATTTGTGCAGGCGGCGACAGGATCAGGGGGATGGCCGCTCAACGTTTGGTTAACTCCCGAGCGAAAACCCTTCTTCGGAGGCGTCTATTTTGCCCCGGAAGACCGCGGACGCCGTCCCGGGTTTCCCACGGTGCTGCAGCATCTGGCCGATCTATGGGCTGACGACAGCGATCGCGTGCGGGACCAATCCGAACAAATGATCACTGCCCTCGCCGAACAAATGGCCCCCGTCCCCAACGAAGAGGATCTGCCCTGGGAATATTTGCGGGATGAAGCACTGACCGGTTTTTCCGAAAGCTACGATTCTCGTCATGGAGGATTCGATCCCGGTGAAAAATTCCCCAGTGGCCCCACGCTTGAACTACTATTGGACCTCACCGTCACCCATCCTGAAATCGCGCGACGTGAACACGCCCGCGAGATGCTGACGACGACCCTTGAGGCGATCGCCACTCAGGGATTGCACGACCACGTCGGTGGCGGCTTTCACCGCTACACCGTCGATGCCGCCTGGGGCGTGCCTCATTTCGAGAAAATGCTCTTCGATCAGGCTCAGATCGCGCACGCCATGCTGTCGGCGTGGCAGTTGACAGAGAGATCGGAATTCCGGTCGGCGGCCGAATCTGCTCTCAACTACGTAAGCGACCGCCTCACCCACCCCGCCGGCCAATGGAACTCCGAATCACACCTCGCCAATCTAAATTGGAAAGTGAACGACCAGATGAGCCTCACCGGATATTCATATCTTCTTTCATTTAAAAATGCCGCCGCCAACAGCACGGTGACGCACGGCCTATTCATCTCCGGGTCACGTCCGATTTCCGATTCCGAGCAACTCACCTATCGCGCCGAATACGCCCAGCAAAGCGAATACGAAAAGAGTCCGCTGAACTACGAGGCCACCTATTCGCTAATCGAGATTGGACTGAAGAATAAAAAAATCGGCCTCACGCTCGGTCGCGAGGTCTTGGGCTCCGACCATGGCACCGCGTTCAAAACGCCTCTCGCCACCGGCCACGCCTTCAACGGCTGGGCCGACCTTTTCCTAGGCACGCCATCCGCGGGTCTCGAAGACCTTTACGCGAAGGTCACCGCCAATCTTCCGCAGAACATCAAAGGTGCGGTGGTTTACCATCGCTTCCAATCCCATGTCACCGGCCAAACCTGGGGCCACGAACTCGACTTCTCCGCCGCCCGTGCCTTTGGGCCCAACCTGAACGTGCTGCTGAAAGGCGCCGTATTCGATGGCGACTACGGTCGACCCGACGTAACCAAATTTTGGCTACAGGCGGTTTATACCTTCTGACTCCCGGACTGAGCACCGGTATGATCTGACATTTCTTTCACTAACTGAAATTTCACCAACCGGTGCAACCCGTTCAGTCCTACCCGCTTCGAAAACTAGCGGGAGGGTTGATGAAATTTCATACTTAAATCGACCCGAACCATGAGTGGTTCACGCTTGTTACCAAAGGGTTATGGGGTTCCCTTGGGAGACGTTTCCCCTACCCCATGGATGAAATAACACTCCGATCGATCTCGGGTCCCCACCCGTCCACCCGCGGCCGTCTCGCCGCTCTCACTTCTCTGATAATCGGGATGGCCTTATCGGCATCCGCGGCCACGACCTCCGTCCACCCGCAACGCAATCTGTTATCGGGTCCCGACGAGCTCCACCAACTCGGCGAGGATCTTCCGGACATCCAGGCCGCATTGCTTCCTTACGGCGAATGGGAGCCATTCCCGCGCGCCGATGATCGTGCGGCTTGGAACGCACTGGAAGCGTCTACCCGGTCAGAGCTCATCGCCAAAGGGGAAGCCCGGCTTGCCGCACCCTGGGAGGCGCTACCTGCGACCAAGTATCTCGACTACATGCGCAATGGCGACCGGCGGTCGTATCAGTTGCCCTGGGCTGATCGTCGCAACCGGTTGATCGCCCTCGTGCTCGCCGAATGCGCCGAAGGAAAAGGCCGGTTCGTCGATCAAATCACCAACGGTCTCTGGCTTTTGTTTGAGGAAACTTCATGGGTTTATCCGGCGCACATCTTCATGCAACGCGCAGGCTCTGATCTCCCGGATACCACCGAGCATGTCGTCGACCTCGGCGTGGGCGAAACCGCCGCTCTCGTTGCATGGATTGATTATCTGCTCGGCCCGCAACTCGACGATGTTTCGAAGATGACTCGCCGGCGTCTCAGCCACGAAGTGCAGGAGCGCATTCTGAAACCCTGTCTCGATCGGGCCGACTTCTGGTGGATGGCATGGGATACCCAAGGCCACCCCATCAATAACTGGAATCCGTGGATCGTCGCCAACTGGCTGTCATCGGCCTTGCTCATCGAAAAAGATCCGGAATTGCGCGCCCGCCACGTGGAGAAAGCGCAACGCGTGCTCGACCAGTTTCTCAACAGCTACCCCGCCGATGGCGGTTGCGATGAGGGTCCCGCTTATTGGGGACGCGCCGGCGCCAGCACGTTCGAAGCGCTCGATTGGATGCACGGCGCCAGTGGCGGCAAGATCTCCATCTTCGACGAGCCACTCATCACTGGCATGGGCCGCTACATTTTGACCGCCCACATCGCAGACCACTGGTATATGAATTTCGCCGATGCCACCGCGCAAACGGCGGTCGAAGGCGCGCTCGTTTACCGCTATGGCCAAGCCACCGGCGACGACGAACTTGCCGCCTACGGCGTCTGGCTCTGGGAACGCAACCAAACCCGTGAGCCTCCGCTCAACCGCTCCATCGGCCGGATCGTGCCCGAACTTTTTCTGGCCGCAGAACTCGCCCAACAAACCGCCGCCAATCCGCTCCCGCGCGACGGTTGGCTGCCGGACCTTCAACTCATGACCGCTCGCGATCAAGGCGGCTCCACCGACGGTCTCTATGTCGCCGCCAAAGGGGGCCACAACGACGAGTCGCACAATCACAACGACGTCGGTTCATTCATCGCCTACCTCGACGGCCTGCCCCTCATCATCGATGTCGGTCCGGAATATTACACCGCCAAAACCTTCAGCGACCAACGCTACGAGATTTGGACCATGCGCTCGGCCTGGCACAACGTGCCGCTCGTCAACGGGACCGAACAAGCCCCCGGCCGAAACTTCGCTGCCACCAACGTCCGCTACGAAACGACCGACGAATCCGCCTGGTTGAAACTCAACCTGGAAAACACCTACCCCGAAGCCGCCGGCATCAATTCCTGGACCCGCACGATCACCCTGCGGCGAAACAACGATCTCGAAATTCGCGATTTCTACGATCTCGATCACGCCGACAACATCGCGACGCACTTCGTGACCAACCGCCCCATCGAGCTACTCAAAGGAGAATCCGGAGAAACCGTCGCCGTAAAACTAGGTAAATTTCCCGGCGACACCCAAGGCCGCGAAGCCCTCATCCACTTCGGTCCGGAAAACCCCAATGTTCGTATTACAAACATTGAGGTCACCGACCCACGCCTCGCCGGCATGTGGGGTCCGCAGGTAAGTCGCATCGAGTTCGTGCTGGAATCACCCGCCACCAAAGGCACGACCGGCATCCGGATCACGCCCCTGCCTCGCCAAATTCTCATCGCTGATGAAACGCCGTAATTTCATCCGCAACTCCGCTACTCTTACCGCCGCTTGGGGACTATTCCCCCAATTAAAAGCCGCCCCGGGAAGGGCATCGATCCCCGCCCATCCCCGCCTGTTCCTGGCGGCCCAAAGTTCACCCGGGCTGCAATCGGTGGACGATTTTAGGCGCGCCATCGAAGCCGGTGGATTTCTCGGCCAAGCGTGGAGCGAACTCATCGCGCAAGCCGACACCGAGGCCAAGCTGCCGGACCTGCAAGTCGACTCCACCGTGCCTGATCGTCCGATGTCGATGGTCCGCGATAAGAATCCGGACTACTATATTTGCTACCACGCGGGGGCGCGCATGAATCGATTCGCTCTCGCCCATCTCGTGACCGGCAAGGCCGTTTACCTGAAGGCGGCCCAGAGCCAGCTCAACGCGCTGCTCGATCCTGATCAATGGCCCGATTGGATCGATCAAGCCCACATCCGTTTCGGCCATCCCGCCGACCTGCGCACCGGCATGCTCTCGCAGGACTGCGCCATCGCCTACGATTGGCTCTATGACTCTCTCACCGAAAATGAACGGGCTGAGATTCGAGCAGGCATCGACCGGCGTGGTATTCAACCTTTCCTTACGTCCGTCGAACAAGGGGCATGGTGGATGGAGGACCTCAATAATTGGGTCACCGTCATCGCCGGCGGGGTCGCCGTGGCCGCCATGGCCCTGCACGAAGACCATCCCGAAGCTCAACGCATCATCGACATCGCTACCGAACGCTTTGATGCCTACCTCGAGACCTACGGATCCGACGGCGAATTCAACGAATCCGTCGCCTACGCGGGCGCGAATCGGTTGCCGGTGGGTTACTTTAACGCGCTGCGTTTTTCGACCGGCGGTAAAGTCGATCGCCTCGGCGAATGGCCCTTCTCCCAGATGTGCCGCTGGGTCATGCACGGCACCCTCGATAACAAAAAACTCATTCCGTTCGGAGACTCCTGGCCTGAGCGCGACGTCATGACCGGCTATGTCGCCGCCGTTGCCGCAGCCAATCAGGATCCGGTGCTCCAGGATTTCTTCCTGCGCACCCTTTCGGATAAGCACGCCCACCCGATCAACCTGCTGTTCTACGATGCCCGCGTGAAGCCCTTGCCGCCGACGGGACGGGAACCGCTCGCCATCGCGTTCAAAGCCCACGGCGGCATGATCGTGAGTCGCACGTCATGGGAAAAACCCCGCACGGACTGCATCGTATTCAGCAAATTCGGCCGCGAAGAAAACCATGAGCACAACGATCTTGGGGTCGTCGGATTCGACACCCTCGGCCAACGCCTGATCGTCGATCTGGGATCGCCGTCGGGCTATCCCGAAGACTTCTTCGAAGGTGCCAAACGGTGGGAATATTACAACGCCTCCATTCGCGGTCACAATACGCTGATGTTCGGCGGCCGCGAACAACGCTATCCCATTCGCCAACGCGGCGAACCCATCCTCTCCAAGGAGATTTCCGGCAAGCTGGAGCACTGGTGGCACGAAGCCGGCCAAGGCACCGCCTGGCGTATGGAACTGTCCGCCGCCTACACGGGGGTGAAACATTTCCGCCGCACCGTGCTGCATCTCTGGCCGGGATATATCCTCGTGCTCGACGACGCCGAACTCGAGCAATCCGAGTCCATTTCCCTGCGTTGGCACACCATCGATAAAGCCGCACCCGAGACCGACGGATCTTTTGTCGTCAGCGAAGGAGGGGCCGCCGCCGTGGGCCGGATCGCCAATCTCGGTCACGGCGATTTGCAAATCGGACGCCACCAACACGCCTACGCGGCACCTTACGACCGGGACCGTACCGGCACACTGTTAGACCAGCGAAACGAAAGTTTCGTCGAAGCCACCTTGACGGACCGACGCTGCCGATTTCTTACGCTCTTCGCGACCGGAGCCGCGGTCGACTTCGACGGACCGAACCGCTGGAACCAGACTCCCACCGGATGGACATTCTACGGGCCGGACGGCCCCGTCACCGCAGCTGTGGAAGGGTCCAAATTGTCGCTCCGCGCTCCCCAAATCAGCCGCAAAGTAGAGCTCACAATCTAGTGATAAAAGCTCTCAGCACTGCACCGGGCTCACCCAACTTCGCCAAGGCTTCGTCGGACAAGCCGAGCCCGGCTGCCACCCAGCTCCCCACCGCGATGTAGCCGGGGTCGTCGACCCCGGAACCCTGCCTCACCACCCCACTTCTCATGATTCATCGCCTTTCCATCATCACCTTGCTCATCGCTTTCTCAGCAACAGCCCGGGCCGCACCGGAACACCGCATCCTCTATCACGACCCGGAAGTCTATTCCGCGTGGCCCGCCATCGCCCGCGCCGTCAACGGCGATCTCGTGCTGAGCTTCATCCGCACGGAGCAACATATGAGCCCCGACGGGGCGGTGACGGTTATGCGTTCGACCGATAACGGCCGCATGTGGAGCGAACCCACCGATGCGGTCGATACCGTCATCGACGACCGCGAAGGCGGGCTGACGATGGCTCCCGAGGGCGAACTCTTGTTGCACGTGCGATCCGTTTTTTGGAAAGCCGAAACCTACGACGCTCTCGGTCCGGAAGCCTACCCACGCAACTGGCTCGAGCGTTGGATGGACGAAGTCGAGCAACCGGATTATCTCGCCGCGAAAACATGGAACGGCAGCCACGTTTACTCCTCCACCGACCACGGTAAATCATGGGAGCACATCGGCTGGGGGCCTGACAGCATCCACGGAGGAATCACACTGCAAGATGGTTCACTCATGATTACCGCCTACCGGGAAGAAGGAGACTCGATTCGCATCTACCACTCCCGGGATTCGCGCAGTGAATGGAAACACCTCCGCACGGTCGATTCCCCCTCCGCTCCCAACCTGCGGTTTGGTGAGCCCCACGTAGCGCAAATGCCGGACGGTCGTATCGTGATCATGATGCGCGCGACCGCCCGCCCCTACGACGACCGCAAAAAGAACCTCTTCTTGTGGCAGATCTACTCCGACGACAACGGCGCAACCTGGTCCGATCCCATCCCCACCCCCATGTTGGGATTTCCACCTCACCTGCTCACGCTAAGCGATGGCCGACTGCTTTGCAGCTACGGCCGTCGCGCGGCGCCTTTTGGCCAACGAGTCATGATCAGCGAGGATGGCATCACCTGGAACCACGCATCTGAGATCACGCTACGCGATGACGCCCCCAACCACGACCTCGGCTACCCCGTTTCCATCGAGACCCAACCCGGCGAGATCCTGACCTTCTACTACCAAAAGCCCGCCTGGAACCCGGACAACAAACACGACCACACCACCGCCATTTACCAAACCCGTTGGCAGCTGTCCGACTTCGAATAAAGCCACCCAACTGTATTCCAGAATGGCCACAAAAGGCACAGAAAGCACAAGAGTCAGCGTCGTAAAATTCAGATCATTAATTATCTTATGCGCTTTTTGTGCCTTATGTGGCTAATGTTAATCCCTACCTCGGGCTCGGGTTTGCAACCTACAAGGCCTCGGCATAGACTGATGCTATTATGGCAACTGTCTCCGAACTTGCTCTTGATTTCTCGAAGGAATTTCCCCGTAGCCCTCGGGCGTTGCTCGGAGGATACGTGCACGCCGGCCGCATGCTCGACAAGTGTCGCGCGGTCATCGCCGATACGGCCGATGGCTACCACTACAACTGTCCGCTGGATCGCTTCTTTTTCGACTTCACCGACATCGATCACGAGGAATTCAAAGATTTCGTGGCCACCGGAGCCGATGATGAAGCCGTCGCGGCATGGATAACCGAGAACTCGAGTGTGAAGTCCCGCGAAGACGTCGTGAAGTGGAACAATAAGATGCGGGACATGCGTCTCAGCGAGATGCCTCTTCCGCTGCAAATGTTCCTCGAAGACTACATTCCTGAGTTCATTCCCGCGGGCAAAGTCGTGCGCGTTTGGTTCGACGTTTACGACATCGAAGAAGGTCGACTCTAGGCGGAGGAGCGAAGCCCCGCCTGAAGTGTCACGTATTCCTCCTTCGCTAAAGCTACCGCGGACAGGCAAGTAACAAGAGGTCGGCGCCGAGGGTCGAAACTTCGAGTTGAACCCGTGACATTGAAGCCTGCTTCGGATGGGGTGGTCACTTCCCTCAATCGCATGACAGAAACCACTCCTTCTCTTTTTGAGCGCATCGGCGGCGACCCTACCCTGCGACCCTTGTTGCAGCACTTCTATTCCGATGTGCGACAACATCAGATCATCGGCCCCATCTTCCTGCGCGAGGTCGACGACTGGCCGAGTCATCTGGAAAAGATTCTTGGGTTTTGGACCACGATCACGGGCGGTGAACCCAAGTATTCTGGGCCTCTCATCCAAACGCACACCAAGCTCGAACTAAAGCCAGAGCACTTTGAGATATGGCTGGATCTCTGGAGGCGCCAGTGCCGTATCCGACTTTCTTCGACGGACGCGGAGGAACTCATCCGCATCGCGGAAACCATGGCTTCTCGTATCCAAGCGGGGCCACTTATGCCCACCCCCGAACCCTGAATATTACGATCTGCGGTTGCCGCTACCTTTTCACCCCTCCTAGTTTTTGACCGTGCACCTGCGTAGCTTCTTCATTTCCCCCGGTCACAACTATTTTGGTCGCCACGGCCAGCCCGCCGGGGAACACCCGACCCTTGAGGTAGATGAGGTGGAGTGCGTGGCCGGCAGCGGCATCCGCGGCGACCGTTTTTTTGGCTACCAGGAAGACTATAAGGGGCAGATCACGTTCTTCGCCGAAGAGGTCTTCACCGAACTTTGTGCGCACCTTCAACTCCGCGACCGCAGTCCCGCCGATCTTCGCCGCAACATCATTACCGCCGGCGTCGATCTCAATACTCTCATCGGCGAAGAGTTTGAAGTCCAAGGCATCCGTTTCTTCGGCACCCGCGAATGCTCCCCCTGTTATTGGATGGACCAAGCCTACGCTCCCGGCACCGAAGCCTTCCTCAAAGGCCGCGGCGGCCTAAGGGCCAAGATTCTGACCTCTGGCCCGCTCAGTCTGAATCCCGTGTCGATGGACACGGAATTTCCCCATTAATCACCCGCTCGACCCGGGAGCTAAGGGATCCACCCCCACCAATCGACTATTGGAGTTGACTTCCCGTATTCTTTATTTCTGTTATTCCGCAAATACAGAAATATTATGCTTACAGTTAGTGAATCCACTCTTCAGTCCTCCGCCCAGCTCCTGAACGTCCTGGCGGATCCTGCCCGGTTGCGGATCCTCAACCTGCTTCGGGCGAGACGGGAATTATGCAGCTGTGAGATCGGGCCCATCACCGGCTACATCCCTTCGAAGATCTCCCGTCACCTCTCATTGCTGAAACAGGCGGGATTACTGGAAGAACGGCGCGAAGGCACCTTCATCCACTATCAACTGGTCAACACCTCCGACCCCTTGGTGCAGCGCATCTTGGAGATGGTTGACCTCATCGCACTCTCCGATCCTTGCCTTCAAGGCGACCGAATCGCCATCGAAGATGAATCATGCTGCGAGGTGCTCCCCACCAAGCCAGAGGACTTCCACATCCCCACCCGTTTACTATGAATACCACCAACAACCTAATTACCGCCCTTCGCGCCCATCCCGATGCTTCGTTGCACATCGTCCTGCCGGATGATGACGTCGTGCCACCGCACTTCCACGTGACCGAGATCGGTCGTGTGCAAAAGGACTTCATCGATTGTGGCGGCACCGCGCGGTCCACCACGCATTGCCAACTCCAACTCTTGGTCGCCAGCGACGTCGACCACCGCCTCACCGCCGGCAAACTGGCCAAGATCTTCGAGCTCTCGGAGCCCGTCCTGCGGGGAGACGACCTGCCCCTCGTGATCGAACACGAAGACTGCCGCACCATCGCGTTCCCGTTGGAATCGTTCGAAGCCACCGACGAGCAAATCAGCTTCAAATTGTCGCTCCCCCACCCGGCCTGCCTCGCGGGTGACGCCTGCGGCCTGAGCCCGGAAGAGGCGGGCGTAGCGGGTGAAGGTTGTGGTTGCGCCCCCACCTCCAACTGCTGCTGAGCACCCTCAGGGGACATTTTTCACAGGAGCAAGCAGAGGAAAGCAGAGCTAGTCCCACGCTAATATCCAACCACGGATTTTTCAGATTTACTCAGAAACGGCATTAGAATCTCTCCGCTTTCTCGGCTACCTCCTGTGAAAACAGCAGCGGAGTGGCTTTGTTTCCCTTCGTTACCTTCTGTAAAAACCAGTCCTGCCTCTACGCTCAGCCGCGAAAGAGCGCATCCACGGATTTACCGTGGCCGTCGGGAGTCACGTAAAACGGCCGGCGCTCAATATCGTAGCCGTGGTCCGGCGGGATGCCCATCGCACGGTAAATCGACGCGTGTAGGTCGGTGATCGTCACAGGATCTTTGATCGTGCGACACGGCCGTTCATCGGCAGTGATCCCGTGCACGTAACCCTGCTTCACGCCGCCGCCAAACAACAACACACTGCCGGCGGCCGTGAAGTGGCGGTGCATGCCATAGAACTTGGGATCAGTAATGACATCCGGAACCTCTACTTGATTGGTAATCGTTTTGTCTGGTTTACCTTCCACCATCATATCGCGGCTGAACTCACTCGCGAGGACCACGAGGGTGCGATCCAGCAATCCCCGTTCTTCCAAGTCCCGCACGAGCTGCGCGATGGGAGCATCAATCATCCGTTTCATGCCCACCAATCGGCTATGGCCGTTCTCATGGGTGTCCCAGTTAAAGAACGGAATATACTCGGTCGTAACCTCGATGAAGCGGGCGCCGGATTCGCACAAACGACGAGCCAACAGACAACCCAGCCCGAACCGCCCAATCATGCTCTCTTCATACTTGCCGCCCATGCGATCGCGCGGGGCATCGAACCGCATACCGGGTTTAAATTCAGGGTAATATTTCCGGGTATTTGCTTCCGGCTCCAGCGAGAGATCAAACGCTTTGGCCGAGGGGGAATTGAGTAACCGATGGGCGTTGTCCATCGCCCGCAGCAGCGACTCTTTCTGGTAGTCACTGCCCGCTTCGCCGATCGGGCTCTCCGCGAGCAACTGACGATACAGTTTCTCTCGATTCGTGAAGCGACCGGGGCTCATCCCTTCCGGGGGACGCACCGCATCCGCCGCGTCTTCCGGGAAAGCAATGTTGAAGGGGCCGTATTCACTGCCGAGGAATCCCGCCGAGGTGAATGCCTTCAACTCCTCCCCTTCGCCGAGATTGAAGCGTTGACCGATATTGATGAACGCCGGCATCGCGGGATCCGCTGCGCCGCGCGTGCGGGCGATCCAGGCCCCGATATGCGGAGCGGCGACGGTTTGCGGCGGAACGTATCCGGTGTGCCAATTGAACTGGTGCCGGGAGTGCAGAATGAAACCGAGATCCGAAGCCTGCATGCCGCGAATCAACGTGCCCCGGTCCATCACGCTCGCGAGATTCTCGAGCCCTTCTGAAAAATTTACCCCATCCACCGCCGTGGGAATCGACGGAAACGTGCTCAATACTTCGTTGGAACTCAGCCCGCCGCGATACGGGGTGTAGCGCTTGGGATCAAAGGTTTCGGTGTGGGCCATCCCACCCGCCATCCACAGCACAATCACGCGATCAGCCGTCGGGGCGACTTCCCGCATCGCCGTATCCGCGGCCCAGGATCGAGGGGCACCCGCGGCCAACGCCGCCAGGGTCGCAGTGGACGCTTTCTTCAAAAAATCACGTCGTGAATCGAGTTGGGGTTGAGCCCTTTGCAATGCCCGTTCGGCTAAAAATCGTGAGAGGTTCATGGCAACAAAGGTGGGTCAGTAAATGAGTTGAAATTCAGGGAGTGCGGTGAGCGCCCATAACAGATCTTGCACGCCCGCCGAATCCACGGGAGATCCCACCAGCTGCGTGGCCAGCGCCAACTCGGTTTTAGCCGGCGATCGACTCAGGGTATACTGGTAGAGGTGTCGCACCAATCGATCTCCCGGGGCATTCGAATCCTCGAGGATTTGATCCGACGCATCTTTCAACAGGCGCGCCAAAGTCTCTCCGTTGGTGAGTTCGAGCGCCTGCAACGTCGTCGCTTCTTCTTGGCGCACGGTGACCGTCTGTTCGCGGTTCGGTCGGCCCATCGCCACCATCAACGGATCCGCCGCCACCAGTGAGGCGCGCTCAACGGGCAGCCGATCAATCGGCGCGGCCGCTAACTCCAGAAAATGTTCGCCGACCCGCCAAGGAGCCAGATCCACCCCACCCATCTCGACCGCCACTCTCGGCTCGGCCTTAGCTTGCTGCACGGTCCAGTTTCGATCGGACACCAGATCGTGCACCTGATCGGCGGCGCGGATACGCGCATACAAGAGCATGCCTGCCGAATTATAGGTTTCGGGCGGAGTCGGCGGGAGTTCGGTTTGACCGGGGCGCAATCGAATCGGCGTGCCATCCGGATAGAAATTGGTGCCCACGACCTTAAATTCATTTTGGCCCACCTGCAGGTGTTTCCCCACGTCGTAAACAAACACTCCCGTGTTCGATCGCTTGGAAACGGATGCCACCCGCTTATCATTGACCGAGAGGGTAAACCCGTTGTCGGCCGCGATCGTTACAATCGCTTCGTCTGGTTCCCCATTGAGGTCGAAGGTGCGCTTGAATGTGACGTTCTCCGGTTTGGCTCCGTTCATCGCATCGGCCGTGGTCCATATCCATTGGGGCCGGAGGGGCAGCTCTGCCGCGAGTCCCCCGGTCAACGCCGCGTGACGGTTCACCTTCGAGGTATTGCGAGGATACGGCAACGCCGCCACCGATCGAATCGCATCGGAAAACTGCTCCGCGCTCAATCGCCGCACCTCCGGTCCGCGGAAAACGTAGGCGTCATCATCACCAGTAAGACTCACCGGCAGTTGATAGGCGCGTGAAGTCAGAATCTGCTCGAGCGTGTGCTTCAAATCGAAGTTGTGGGCGACGAGGTTTTCCGCGAGCCAATCCATCAGCTCCGGCGACCAAGCGGGTCGATCCATCTCGTCGATCGGCTCCACCAAACCGCGGCCAAAGAATCGGTGCCAAAAACGATTCACAATCGTGCGCGGTAAACGGCCGTTCTTCCGACCCGTGATGATATCAGCCAGCTGTCGGCGGCGCACCTCCTCGCTCGTATTCGCATCGAGTTCGCCAATTTCTTCGTAGAGAAATTTTACCCGACTCATGTTGCCGGTGGGTTTGTCGCACTCTGCGATTTCCAACGGACCCTCCGCATAGACACTCGCGAGCCCGTAGGAGTCTTCGAGCGTGTAGTCGTCGATGAAACTGTCATGGCAGGAGGCGCATTTCAGATTCACGCCGAGAAATACATGCGCCACCCCCTGCGCCGCCTGCATCGGCGGCAGCATGCTGGCGTTCACCGCCCCGCGCCAAGAGATACCCTTCGTAAATCCTTCCGCCGCCATGCCCGGATCAATCAACTCGGCCACAAATTCATCGTAGGGCATGTTCTGGGCCAGCGCCGTGTAGAGCCAGTCCGTGATCGGCTTGCGACCGCCGTCGATGTATCCGACGCCCTGATAGTCATTGCGCAAAAGATCATTCCAAAACGTGAGCCAATGTTCCGCGTAAGCCTGGCGGTTACCCAATAGTTTGCGCACGAGGCGGGTTCGTTTATCCGCCGCATCGTCAGCTAAAAACTCGCCCAAAGCCTCCGGAGGAGGCAACAGCCCCACCGTATCCAACCACACTCTACGAGCGAAGGTTCGATCGTCGACCAACTCCGGCCATGACACGCCGTGGGTTTCGAAGGTGGCATCGATGAATCCATCAATGGGGTTGGTGAAATCATCCGGCACCGCGATGTCTTCCAACTCCATCGGATGGAGATTTGAGCGTTCGACTTCGAAGAAATTGATCTCATCCGGCCAGACCATGCCTTGATCGATCCAGGCGCGGAAAACCGCCACCTGTTCGCGGGTCAGTTCCTTGCCTTTCTCCGGCATCACGATGTCGGGTTTGAGTCCAGATATCATGGCCACCACCAAGCTTTCGGCGCTGTGTCCGACTTCGGCCGGTGTGCCATTGTCGCCACCATAAATAAAGTCATCCCGCGTCTCCAAGCTGAACACGCCTTTCGATTTTCCGTGGGCATGACACTGCGTGCAGCTCTCTTCGAAGATCGGCTGAATATCGCGGGCGAAATCAATGGGGTGGTCGACAGGCTCCGGCAGCAATGCCTGCTGGTCGAGCGTGAGCGGCGTATAATCTTTCGCCAAAAGAGGCAGCGCCACCGCCATCAAACCGACACTAAGGCAGCGGCCCGCTCGCAGAAATAGGTAGGGGTAAATCATCGAACGTTCTCACCGTTAGTGATGACCAGCCAATCCTCGATCCAAAACGAACCGACAAATGCACTTTTCCATGTCGGAACGATAACCAAGAATGAATTTTCAAGGCGCGAGTTTTTTACCGGAGTCATCCCTTGTTTCTCGGGTTCTACTCCTCCCCGAAACCGTCTTCCCCTCACCGCCGCTCCGAAGCTGTCCTCCTGATCAGGACGTCGCCTATTTATTTGCGGGAACCTGAGGCGCCACCACCAGCCGGGGGGCTTGATAATTTGGTCCATACCACAGGCCGCCATAGAGATCTTTTTCTAATTTGATTCCCATGTAGCTCAACTTCTCGCTGGGAGGAGCGGCGGTATATTTTGGTCCGGCACATCCCGCCAGCACCAAAGCCCCCCCAACGACCAGCGTTCCAGAGATGCGGAAAATAGTTTTTTTCGAAGTAGTCATAGTCGGGGCTCCTTATTCTTCAACGGGTTGAGCGATCGCAAAAACTGCGCCCAGGGTATCGGACAAAACGGCCACCCGCATTCCGTTATTCATCGTGCGGGGTTGCACGACCAGTTTAGCCCCCAGTCGCTGCGCAATTTTAAGTTTCCGATCCATACCGGTAACATAAAAAAAAGGCACCCACGTCTGAGTGACCGAGGTCTTGCCTTCGATTGGGCTAATGCTGGCCCGGCCGGCGCCACTCGCCGTCAAAACGTGACTCGAGCCTCCTTGTGAGCGGGCATCCAGTCCCGCCACCAGCCGATAAAATCGCGCCGCCTCATCCGGCGACTCCGCAAATAGATTGGCCCAAAACAAACTGCCATCGATCGCCGGACCATCAGCCGGATCACCTCCCGAGGAGTCCATTAACCCAAATACGGCCCCCCGCGGATCCATGGCGATGAGTTGGGCTCCTCGCTGCGGAACCGGTGCGGCACTCGCCAACACTTTGCCTCCTTCGCTCGCCACCGCGAGTTCGGCGGCATGCAAGGTCCGATTGGAGAAAAACGGCATCCAACGGGCGACCGCCCGACCGTCTTTGCGATCGGGCCCACGAGCGATCCCGATGACCGGGCCCGCCTCATTAGAGAGCACGGTGTATTTGCCCGATTCCCCCGCCAAGGTTCGCGAACTCCACCCAAACAAGGCACTGTAGAAACGAGCCGTAGTATTGGGTTCGGTGCTGAGCACATCCGCCCACACAATTTTACCGGATAAGTATTCCTGAGTGGCCGGTTCAATCAAAGCGGGCACTCGCGGCGGGATGGCGTTCAGGGCCAGCGCGCTCATCAGCAGGGCGCAGAGCGCAAAAAATCTTGGGGTGGGGAAATTCATGGGCGTAACGAAACGACAGAAAAATAGAATCGTCGGATTATCGCCATGAGAGGCAAAACTCGACCTTCGGATTCCCGCGAGCCACCGCTTAAGTGGCAAGAAACAAGTTTGGACAGTATTTCGAGACAAACCGCGAAATATCACCCACAATCGCAACTACGAGGGGCGCAGCCGTATACGCATTTCGTCACCCCCAAATTCAATCACGTCGCCTGCGACAATTTTACGGCGTTTGCGCGTATCAACCTCGCCGTTGACCTTAACCCCCCCTTCCGCGACGACCGTTTTGGCCTCCCCGCCACTTGCCGCCAAGTTCTCAAATTTGAGGATTTTGAACAATTCCGTCGGCTCTTGATTGATTTCTACTTCGCGCATGGTGATCGCACCGCACCCCTGTTTCGGCCTCGACGCAACCCCGGATAACTCCCCCCGCCGCTCATAAATTAACCTCTATTTTTACCCACGGCAGGACTTGTCACCAAGCCCCCCATCCTACTCACTGGGCGGTTTACACCATGAAAACCTCCCTGAGCTCACTCTCAACCCTCGTCCTTTCCTCGTCTCTTTTGCTGGGTCTGGTCGCCTGTAACAAAGCAGAACCCACCAAAGAAATGTCCGAACCTACCCCGGCCACCGAGCCGACTACTTCCTCCAAAAAAGTCTACGATTCCGGTCCGGAACTCGAGACGCTCGACCAAAAGGTCAGCTACGGGATCGGCCGAAATATTGGAGGCGAACTCAGCCGCGACGCCAACTTGGAAGTCGATATCAACGCATTGATCGCGGGCCTCCGCTCCGCTGCCAGTGGCGAAGAAGGTGCCTTGAACGATCAAGAACTCCAAGCCGCTTTCGCCGAAATCCGCACCCGCGCCGAAGAAGCCTCCCGCGCAGTCATCCTGGCAGAGCAGGCCAAGGCGGTCGAATACCTCGAAGCCAACCAGGCCCGCGATGGCGTGAGCGTCACCGATACCGGCCTGCAATACGAAGTGCTCACCGCCGGTGACGGCCCTAAGCCCCAGCCTACCGATCGCGTCAGCGTCCATTACCATGGCACCCTGATCGACGGCACGGTGTTTGATAGCTCGGTCGAGCGCGGCTCCCCCGCCCAATTCGGGGTCACTCAAGTCATCCCCGGTTGGGTCGAGGGCCTGCAACTGATGCCGGTCGGTTCGAAGTGGAAACTCCACATCCCTCCCGCACTCGGCTACGGTGATCGCGGCCAAGGCTCGATCCCGGGCGGTGCTGCTCTCGTCTTCGAAGTCGAGTTGCTCGAGATTGTCACCCCCGAGCCCGCCGCCACTCCTGCGGTCGAGACCCCTTAAGGTGTACCCCCCCCTCCCCGCTTTCAAACCGGCAGGCCCTTAGCGGATGCCGGTTTTTTTGTGGGCTAATTCCTTCCTCTCACTCAAGTTTCACCGCCATGACACCAGTCACCAAATTGCTCCTGCTCGTCGTCGGGCTTTTTTTATTTTTCACCGTGCGTTCGATGTTCGCCCAATCCGTTAAACCGACCGCAGATCGTATCACCCCGACGGAAGCCGCGGCGCGGGTCAAAGCCGGTACTGCCATCCTCATCGATGTACGCGAGCCCAACGAATGGACTCCCGGCGTCGCCGCCCCGGCGTATCTCCTGCCCCTCAGTGATCTCCGCGGTGATCGCAAAAAATGGACCCACGTGCTGGCAGACGCCAAAGGCAAGGAGCTCCTCCTTTATTGTCGCTCAGGGAATCGCTCGGGCCAAGCCGCCGCCCTCTTAGCCAAGGAAGGATTCAAAACCCTCAACGCCGGCGGTTTCAGCGAATGGCAAACCGCCAAACTCCCCACCCGCAAACCCGACGAACCCGCCGGCAACGAGTGATCGTACCCGCGATCACCCTCTTTTTTCGTTCTCTTTCTCTCCGTTCTTTCTTCTCAGCTCCGGTTAAACAATGCCCATCTCTCCCCATAGTTACGCCCACCGTAACGACGGCGGATGCCTCTCCGTTTTGTGTCTTTTGAGCCTTTTCGTGGCCAAATAAACAATCCTACCAAGCCACCTCATGCGCCCCTACCCCTCGCTGATCCCCCTCTTCCTCGCCCTACTTTCACTCGGTCTTTTCTCCAGCTGTAACCGCACCGCGCCGATCGATGAGGCTCGGGAGCAAAAACTGCTGCTCATCACTGTCGGCTCGGAGCCTTCCAACTTGGATCCCCATCGCAGCACCGGCGCGCCGGAATCATTCATCATGTCAGCACTGTGGGAAGCGCTGCTCGAGAGAAACGTGGCGGGCACTGATTTTGTGCCCAGCGCCGCCGCCCGCTGGGAGATTTCCCCCGATGGCCGCACCTACACATTTCATCTGCGTCCCGATGCCAAATGGTCCAACGGCGAGGGCGTAACCGCCCGGGATTGGGAGCAGTCCCTCAAACGTTGGCTCAATCCCAAACTTGCCGCCGAGCTCGCCAACTTCGCCGATCCGATCGTCGGCGCCTACGACTATAGAACCAGCCAAAACTCCGATCCCGATTCCGTAGGTATCCGAGCAATTGATACGCACACCTTGGAGCTCGAACTCATCGAACCGGATGTGATGTTCCTCGATCGCCTCACCAGCTACCCGTGGTATCCCGTGCATCGAGCCAGTGTCGAGGCCTCCGGCGACTTCCACGATCCATTGAACAACTTTGTTCGACCCGGGGAACTGGTTTCCAATGGCGCCTACACCATGACCGCATGGCGGCACAATCAATTCGTCGAGGTCGGCCGCAATCCCACTATCACACTGACACCAAACTCGAGGGCATCCGGTTCTTCGCGATGGACCATGGCGACACCGAAGAACGCGCATTTCGCTCTGGCCAACTCCATATTACCGCGAGCGTGCCCGCCTCCAAAGTCGACGTCTACCGCGAGGCCAACAACCCCGCCTTGCTCACTTATCCGCGTGTCGGCACCCGCTACCTTCCCTGCAATACCACCCGCGCCCCCTTCGATGACGTCCGGGTGCGGCGGGCCTTTGCCCTGGCCATCAATCGCCAACAGATGGTGGATGTTGTCCTGCGCGCCGGAGGCGAACCCGCTTACAGCATGGTCGGGGGCACCGGAGGGCGCTACCAACCCACTCTCTTGCTAGAAGAGTCTATCGACGAAGCCCGCGAACTACTCGCGCAGGCCGGATTCCCGGGAGGCGTCGGCTTCCCGCCCGTCGAATACCTCTACAATACCCTCGATCGCAATCGTCAGGTAGCCGAGACCCTCCAGCAAATGTGGAAAAGTGCGCTCAACGTCGACGTGACACTGCGCAACGAGGAATGGAAAGTCTTCCTCGAGACCCGACGTCAAGGGGACTACCAGATCGCGCGAGCAGGATGGCTGCCCTTTTCCGCCGAACCTGCCGAATTATATGAACTCAATTCGGGTTGGTCCGACTCGAATGAAACCGGATGGAGTGATCCTGAATACGACCGCGTGCTTTATGCGGCCCGCTAGGAAATGGATACCTCCAAGCGACACACTCTCTATCACCGCCTCGACGAAATCCTCTTGCGCGAGCAACCCGTAATCCCTCTCGGATTCTACGCCCGCACCCGCCTCGTGCATCCCACCGTTGAAGGGTGGCCCACCGACAACATGGAAGGCATCGTTTGGCCCCGCGTGGGGTTTAAAGAGTAAGCTCAACACCGAGTTTGAATCAACCGAGATCGGGGTAGGAACGGATCGCTTGGCTGTCCGGCTGCAGCGCTCGATTATTTGAATTCTGTCCTTAGAGCCCTTGTTTCGTTTAACAATTCTTTCGCGGCAGCAAGCGTTCCTTTGTCCGTCCTCGATTCCTCAACTGTTTCCAACGGCTGATCGTTCGCATCATCCGGTTCACCCAAACCTGCCTGACGATAGCGTTGCAGTCGGGCCAAAATCAGGTCGCGAATCTCCGGCGCGTTTTCGACCGCGTGAAAAAGACTGCGGTGCATCGAATCGTCACTGCCCTTCTCATCTTCACCGGAACCTCCTCCGGCCGAGCGCACTTCCACATCGGCTAACTTCAGCAGACGCTGCAAGGGACCTTGGTGCACGGATACCTGCTGGAGGTTCGCGAAACTCATCGTCGTTTCCTGAATCCGCACCACGCCCCAACGCAGCCTTAAGCTGCGATCAGTGACCATATACCAGCGCTGCGAATAATCGATGCGCACGGCCAGCAGCGACCAGCAGAACTGTAACCCAAACAGGAACAGACCAAAGGTCTCGGCCAACTTGATCCAAAACAACGCATCACCCGGCACCTGACTCGGGATGCGGCGCAGCCACCAGGGAGCGACATTGTGGAAGACCTGATGTAAAACATTGCGCGGGATATCCGCCAGATTCTGCTCCGGCTCCACCGTCTCGGTTGCTTCGTCCTTCATCGTTTCGTAAACGCCAGGCTCCACTTCAATCAATTCGGACTCTCTCGTCACCACCGCGGACTCCCCCACCGGATCCCCGGTTTCGTCCGTTGATGGTTCCGCCACTTCGGCCGCCGCATCGCGCTCCGCCGCCGCCCGTTCCATCTCAATCTGCAGTTCAATCTCGTCGATGAAATACAGGGAAAACAACAGACCAAAGGCCGCGCCGATTTGCGTGCCCGTCCACATCACCATGCGGAAATGCAGATAGTTTTTCCCCGCCCGAAAAGTCTGCAGCGATCCCGGCGCCCCCGCTGGTGGCTCCGGCTCAGCCGGCACCCGCAACCAAAAGAGCGCCCGTTCCTCCAACCGCTTAAGCATCTTCATCCTTTCGTGCGGCGAGATCCTCGCGCAAGCCACGCAACTCCGCGGCGACTTCCCGCAAGGTTTGGGCCAATTCCGTCGACGGCACGTTCTCATTGGAATCGACTCCCGTCTTCGCGACGGGATCCTCATCGTTAACTCCCCGCATGCGGTGATAGAGAAAATCGCGCACGGCTTCGAATTCCTTGATGCCTTCTAAGGTCATTTCCGCACTGGCGCTGCCGCTGGCAGTTTGCACCAGAACCTTGGAAAGCCCGAACCAGCGCTCCACCATGTTGGACCGCAGGTGGATATCCTGGATCCGGGAGTATTGGATGATGATTTCCTTCCGGAAAAGCATACCCCAGCTCATGGAGATGCCTTCATCCGTGAATTTGTAACGCATGGTCCGAAAGCGGATGAATCCGATCACCATCAGGATCGGAAAGATGGGCGGAATCACGAAAGCCGCGATGAGGTAATACTTCATCAAATCCCCGTGGGGACGCGTAATAGTGTAAATCGGCGAGTCGACCGCTGGAGGCGTCATATCATCAACACACCGGAGCACCCCAAAAGTTTCAAACCACGAATAGCTAAACGGTCACCCTCCGAGAACAACGGCTCCTTCGTCCTACCGCGACGAAAATGCATCCGCAGCCCACGGGGTCATGTCGTTAAAATTTTAATGCGGTCCGGAGGACATAATTAACATTTTCCGACGTTTACCCGCCTTCGGTGGGTCACCCCTTGCCCCGCCCCAAACCCCTGAACCCGTGCGTCAGCCATCCGCGTTTATCCGCATCCATCCGCGTATTAAAAATGCCCCCCTGCCAGCCTCACTCAGCCGCGGAAGTGTTTATCGAGATCTCCAGCCCGGATGAGGCACACGCAGTTCATTCCGTCCAACGTCTTCAGCCAACGCATCGGCAGATTTGGCCAAGCCTGTTGCATCGCCTGGCGCTGTGCTCCCACTTCGAGAACCACGATACCGTGGGGTTGCAAACGGCTCATCGCCTGTTGGAGTAGCTTGCGCACTATGATCAGACCATCCGCGCCACCATCCAACGCCATCCGGGGCTCGTGTTTAAACTCACTCGGCAAGGCATCACAGACCTCACTCGGCTCGTAAGGCGGGTTGCTCAATATAATATCGTAGCGGCGTTCCGGCACCGCATCGAACACGTCACTCTCGTGGAGCGTGATCCGGTTCGCCAGGTGGTGATCGCGCACATTAATCTGCGCAACTTCCAGGGCGTCCGGCGATAGCTCCACCGCATCTACCCGAGCGCCACCAAATTCATAGGCAAGGAGGACCGCCAAACATCCCGACCCCGTGCACACATCAACCACATCACGCACCCGCGTGCCTTTGGGCAGATAAGACGCGAGCGTCGGAATGAGCTCCAAGAAATAACTCCGGGGCGTGAGCACGCGCTCATCACAGTAGAATCGATGCTCCCCCAACCATGCCTCTTTCGTGAGGTAACTCGCCGGCACATGTTCCATGATGCGGCGGCGGAAATTTTGCCGCAACGCTTTCTTCTGTTCCGGCGACAGCCACCGCTCCAACACATCCGGTTCGCTATCGAGTGGCAAATCGATGGTGCGCAAAATCAAATACAACGCCTCATCGTGCGCGTTGTCGGAGATCTGACCGAGAGCCAGATCATGACGCTCGTATTCCGCCACCGCCCACTGCAGCCAATCCCCGGGCGTGGGAAGCTCGGGAGACCTCTGCGGTTTCTGATATCTCTTAGCGGCCATTAAAATTCAAACAGGCTGACGGGAAATGCTACCCCTGCTTCGACGGCAAATGTTCTTCACAGTAACACACCTCGTCATCTCCTTCGGTGCGGTAGCGAAAATCGAGCTCGGGGTTCGCATCGCTGTCACGTTCGCAAACCGTGCAAGTGTGCATCGGACCGGAAAGTTCCTGCCGCAGCTTTTCGCGCTTGGCCTGCGCTTTCACACGATGACGACCCGAACGGATTCTCTGGCGAATCTCACCGCCAAAAAAGATGAAGAAGTTCCCCGTCGCCGCGAGAATCCCCAGCCGAGCTGTCGCCCCGCCGACCAAAAACAGGTAACCATAATAAACCCAGGTGATGAGCGCCAACCACTTGATCTTCACTGGCAAAATGAAGAATAGCTGCAGGGTAAAATTAGGGTTTATGAAAGCGAACGCGAGAAACACGGTGCCACCGAGAAACAGATTGGTCGCCAGCACCATGGGCGAAAGAAACCCAATCCCCACCGTCAGCAGGTAACCGACCAGCAAAAACAGATTGTAGCGAACAACGCCAAAATATTGCTCCAACGCTCCTCCGTAGAGATAGAACAAATAAAGGGCAAACGCGACGAAGACCGGACCCAGGCTCCCTTGAAACGGGGGAGGAATCGCCACAAAGGTGAAGAGGCGCCATACCTCGCCCTCCAACACCAGGGCGGGCAACAGATACAATTGATTCAGGTCAATCTTCCCCAATACCGCCGACAGCAACACAAACACCTGCGCGATCACGAGGTAGAGCGTGATGTTGGAGATCGCGAACGGCTCGAGCCGACGTTCCAATTTGTTAATCCAGGATGACATGCTGCAGCGGAGCTAAGCGGGACACGTGTCGCGGGGAAACATCATTCCTCAGTTTCCTCAATCTAGTCCTCGGCGACTTCGATATCCTGTTCGATATCAGAGCCGTCCGCCGTCCCGACGATCTCATCGATCATGGACTCCTGGTTGATCTTCACCATCGCTTCCGCATTCAGCGGCGAGTGTTCCGGAATCACCATCGGCTGGAATTCAGGCACCTCAAAAACGGGCTCCTGACCTTTGTCCACCTTGGCGATAAGCTGATCTTCCGGGTTGGTGGGTTCAGGCTCCGGAGGCGGATTGCGCAACCGGTCTAGCCGTTCGGCCAAGTGATCACGTTGCCCCTCCAACACTTCATCCCACGTGCCGATCAACATCGTCTCCGCCTCATTCAATTTTTCCTGAAACAGCAGCACATTGACCTGATGCAATCGCATCATCTGTTTTTCCACGGTCGATTCGACCCGCTCTTCCAGTGCCCGCCATGCCGCCAACGCCTCGTCCCACGGCGGATTTTCCAAGTCGTAGTAAGATTCCGCGTAACGATAGGCATAAGGCAGACTCTCAGGATTGAGTTTCACCGCCTCGGCCAACGCATCCTGCATCGCCTTATCGATCGCCTCAACCGTCCACGCCGCATTCTCCAAAAACACCTCTCGGCCGCCCGCCAACAACTGCCCGATCTGGTAATGGTAAAGCGGCTCATCCGGCACCAGATCGGCCGCCGCGATAAAATAAGGCAACGCCTGCAACGGCAGGCCTTCTTCGGCCAAGTATTTGCCGAGTTGGTTCTTAACGATCGGTAAATTCGGATCGATCGAATTGGCCTTCAGTAGCAGCGCCTTGGCCCGCTTGCGCTCTTCGATCAACGGATTGCCCAACAACATCGAATAACCCACCAAACCCTCCACCTTGTCGGGATAATCCCGCAGATAGGCTTCCCAATCGAATACCAAGTCCTGCAACCGGGGTCGCAATCTCTCGACGTCCTCCTGTACCTGAGCCGCCGAGGCCCGCACCAGCAATTCGCGCTGTAATGTAAGCAAATCCTCCAACTGCTCGTCCGCCCGCGTCGTCGAAACCGGCTGCGCCCACAGCGCGACCGAGATCAGGCTAAAAAAAAGAAGGAATACAAGTCTACGAACCATCATGCGAATAGAGCCCGACACCCTGCGCACCCAAAAGTGCCACCGCAACCCTCAGCTCACCCCTTTCCCCTCCATCTCCATCTCAGCCCACTTTAACCCTGTTGGTTAAAGTCCCACCCGGTCGCGGTTGGCTTTTCGGAGGTTTTTGCGCCAAGGTTCTTCCGTGCCGTCTTGTCCCGACCCGTCTTCCGATCACCTTCCGCGTCATGCCACGCGGGGTCGCGGCACGCCGATCAATCCACCCAACCGTTTCGAGAAAATCTCCGCCGAAGTCGATGAGACGGCCTTGGCCGATTTGGATCCCGACGATGTGGTTCGACCCGGTCCTCAAACCCAGTTCTTCGACGACGATTCCCAATCGATCCTCTCCCGCAACGACAGTCCGGATGTCCCCTTCACCTACGGCGTAAACCCCTACCGGGGGTGCGAACACGGCTGCGCGTATTGCTACGCCCGCACTTTTCACGAATACCTCGGCTGGAGCAGCGGCCTGGATTTCGAAACCAAGATCATGGTCAAACGCCGTGCCCCCGAACTGCTCCGCGCGGAACTCTCCAAACCTTCCTGGCAACCCGAACCCATCAACTTCAGCGGCGCGACCGATTGTTATCA
>CBFHXU010000015.1:0-32737 GCA_965659875.1 uncultured Opitutaceae bacterium | reverse complement strand
CGAAGCGTGCGGGATCATTGAGCCAAGGAGCCCCGGCAAATGGGTCGCCATGCACCATCAAACCACCATAATGACCGGTAAATGAAACGGAGGCGATCACGCCGACCGCAATCACCTCGCCCGTTCGCCGCCCCGCATTCCAGCACGCCGCGGCAAGTCCCACCCAACATAGACTGGTAAATACGGCAGCTCCCCAGAGGTGCCAATTGAGATGTTCGCTCTGATAGCCGCCGCCCATCACCAACAGGTAGCCGGTGCCAAATGAAAGGGTCGCCGTCAGAGCCGCCAAAAACCACAGCACGCGATCATCGTTGCTCTCCGCTCCGCGCCATCGTTTCCACAGCGACTGTCCGACGATTGCGATGACAATGCCAATCGGCAGATGCAGCACCACAGGGTGGAATCCACCGATAAAATCGGCCCACAGGGAAAGAACTTCGATTCGGTCGAGTTGATAGGAAAGCCCCCCGAGGACTGCCATCGATCCGATGGCGACGGCGAGAAGCTGCCAAAGATGTGCCGAAGATTTTGCCATGCAACCGGTGGTCAGATCACGCGAAGATTTCGGAAACTACGCGCGGGGGATCCCCTACTCCGGTGAGTTTCTGTTCCAGTCCTTGGTAGGGATAGGTCAGTGACTGACTATCAAATCCGAGCGCGTGCATCATGGTAGCCTGCAGGTCACGCACGTGGACCGGATTATCCTGCACGAAAAATCCGAGCGGATCGGTCTCCCCAATCGACATACCCCCCTTCACCCCGGCCCCCGCGAGCCAAACGGTGAACGCCTCCCTGTGGTGATCCCGACCATAAGTTTCAGACACGATACCGTGACGCAGTTCGCGCATCGGCGTGCGACCGAATTCACCACCCCACACCACCAGGGTATCGTCGAGTAAGCCGCGCTGTTTAAGATCCTGCAGCAGGGCTGCAATGGGACGGTCGATCTCGCCACACTTCCGCTGCAACCCCCTGTCGATGGTATTCTCACCGTTGCCATGATGGTCCCAGCCCCAATCGTAGAGTTGCACAAAACGCACGCCTTGCTCGACGAGTCGCCGCGCCAGCAGGCAGTTATTGGCAAAGGACTCCTGCCCCGGCGCCGTGCCATACATCTCGTGAATGTAGTCGGGCTCGCGTTTCAGATCCAACACCTCCGAGGCGTGCATCTGCATCCGATAGGCCATCTCGTATTGAGAGACCCGGGTGAGCGTCTCGGGATCGCCGACTTCCTCGTGGGTGCGGCGGTTGATCTTGTCGATGGCATCGACCATCATGCGGCGCTGGTTACGGCGCACGCCGTTCGGGTTTTCCAAATAAAGAATCGGGTCGCCTTCGGATCGGCATTGCACGCCTTGGTAAACCGACGGCAGAAATCCGCCGCTCCAGGCTGCCTTGCCGGCGGATGGGTTTTGACCACCCGAAACCAGCACCATGAATCCGGGGAGATTTTGATTCTCGGTGCCCAGACCATAGGTCACCCAAGAACCAAACGACGCGTGCCCGGGTTGGGCGTTGCCGGTATGCAACAGTAATTGGGCGGGCGCGTGGTTAAACTGATCGGTCTGCATCGATTTGATGAGACACACGTCATCAATCACTTCGCGGAAGTGAGGGAGGATCTCCGACACCATCTGTCCGGCTTGCCCGGCCGGCGAAAAACGGTGGCGCGGCGCGAGCAACGAAGGAATCCCGGAGATGAACGCGAAGGTCTGACCTTCCAGAAACTCCTTCGGGCAATCCTTCCCGTCGTGGCGAAACAACTCGGGTTTGTAGTCGAAGAGATCGAGCTGACTCGGTGCTCCCGCCATGTGCAGATAAATCACCCGCTTGGCCTTGGCGGCAAAATGCGGCGAACGCACCCCGAGCGGGTTCTTCATAATGTCAGCGGGACTGGCCGCATGGGCGTTGGATTTACCGTAGAGTGCCCCTCCCTGTGAAGCCATCCACGCCGCGCCGAGACCCGTCGCACAGTCGCGCAAAAAATGCCGCCGGGTCACGTGCGAGAGCCGGTCGGTTTGCCATTGTTGCCAAAGATTCATCGTAAAAGTCCGCCGGGTTATTTGGTGAGAAAATCGTCCAGGTTCAGGATCGCGTTCATCGTCAGCTGCAGAGCCGGCGCGTCCTCATCGTCTGCCAGCAACTGATCATGGAGAGCAACCAAATCGCCGAGTTCGAGTGCGTCCGGTTCGCGTAAGAGTGCCTGACGAAATGCGTGGGCAATCTGGTCCTTCGTTTCGCCCCCAATCTCAGCTTTGGCGTTCTCCGCCATCACGCCTGCCGCTTCCCAGTAAACGGGATCGTTCAGCATCACGAGCGCCTGCAACGGAGTATTCGTGCCAATTCGCCGCGGCACGCAGACATCGCGACTGGGGGCATCAAAGGTGAGAATGCTCGGATAGGGCACCGTGCGCTTCCAGAAGGTGTAAATCGCGCGACGGTATTGATCCTCCCCTGCGGACGTCTCCCAAGTCTCGTTGTTATAAGGCGATCGCCATACCCCTTCCGGTTGCACCGGCATCACGGGGGGACCATTCATTTTGTCCGATAACAATCCCGCGACGTGCAGCGCGTTGTCCCGAATCATCTCGGCCGACAATCGATTCCGCGGACCGCGGCTCAGCCATATATTTCGTGGATCGACCTCGGCAGCGCCGGCGGAAGTAACGGCGGATTGCCGGTAGGTGGCGGTCATCACGATTTCCCGCAACAACCGCTTCACACTCCAGCCCCACTCGCCGCGGAACTGAAT
Source organism: uncultured Opitutaceae bacterium (assembly GCA_965659875.1). GTDB lineage: Bacteria > Verrucomicrobiota > Verrucomicrobiia > Opitutales > Opitutaceae > Actomonas. Next base: position 29,985 of record CBFHXU010000015.1, on the reverse strand, counting down.
CGCCAAAAAGTCCAAGAGCTCGGGATGGGACGGCGGAGGGCTCGCGCTACCAAAGTCCTCGAGATTTTCCATCAAGCCGCGGCCAAAAATTTGCTCCCAATGACGGTTCACTGTGAAGCGGGACGTGAGCGGATTCTCATCGGAAACCAACCACTCCGCAATCCGGGCCCGAGAATCAACCTTTTCCGCGGAAGTCGGGGCAAACATCGGTGGCACGCCGGGATCAACGCGTTTTCCCCGGGTCCGCCAATCACCCCGGATAAAGAAATTGGTCACGCGGGAATACTCGGGGTTGCGGGAACGCAAAACCGGTTGGGCCGCCGTCTCGATCTCGCCCAATTTTTCCACGGCGGCGGTCCGTCGTTCGACCAAGTCCGCCACGGCGGGGTCATCGCTGGTCACCGTCCAGCGATCATCGTCGCTGACCGACACTTGAAACCGGCGCAACACCGGTTGGGCCGCGCCGTCGTGGTGGCGACGGTTGTGAATTAAGAGCTCGAGTTTGGATCCGTCAGGAATCTCGACCGACTCCTCAGGCACCAATACCGCCCAGCGATCGTAGTGCTGTTTGGGATAGGCACTCCACCCATTACGCGTCTTCTCTTCCAAGGAATCTTCCGGCCAATCAGCATGTCCGAACTCATCGGGGATCATGCGCTCGAACGAGATCTCGACCGACCCGCCCTCTGCCGGAATCAACCGGCCTTCAATATACGAAACCACAAACGGATGTCCGGGTTTTTCCACGGTGGCATCGGGCGCCATCAGCGCATCGATCCGGAGTGCAGCGAGGGTCCGTTTCTCCGTGGTGGCCTGCACGGTATGCAGCACGTCCTTGGGCACATTGGGTCCGGTCTGTAAAATCTCCGAACCGTCAATATCCCGCTCGATGGCAAACGTCACCCCGCGGGTGGATGTCGCGGAAAGAAAATCAACCGGTTCCCACTCCACGACCTTCGCCAATTGCCGGAAAGGTTTTTGATACGACTGTCCCAACGCGGTGATTTGCTGTTGTAGCTCGAATGCGGTCTCCCGCTCCTTGGGATCAAGGGCATAGCTGACCGTGGGATACTCGTTGCCCATGTCGTGGTCCCAGTCGTTGTCGAACATCGCCATGAAGGAGTAGTAGCTCTCGTGGGGAATGGGGTCGTAAGGATGGGAGTGACATTGCACGCAGCTGAACGACGTCCCCATCCATGCCTGCCAAGTGGTGTTAACCCGATCCATGACCGCCGCGATCCGGAACTCTTCGTCGTCGGATCCTCCCTCCACGTTGGTTTTGGTATTCCGATGAAAACCCGTCGCCACGAGATCGGACAACGAAGGGTTGTCGGTCTGATCGCCGGCGAGCTGCAGCCGGGTAAATTCATCGAACGGCATATCATCGTTCAGGGCATCGATCACCCAATCCCGCCATGGCCAAGCATCGCGCCCGGGGTCACGTTCAAATCCTTTGGTGTCGGCATACCGCGCCAGGTCCAACCAGGGAGCCGCCCAACGTTCGCCAAACTCCGGTCGGGCGAGGAGCCGATCAACTTGTTTGGCAAAAGCGTCGGCGGATGAGTCCGCTTCAAAAGCCCGCACTTCGTCCCAAGTCGGTGGCAAACCGATCAGGTCGAGCGAGAGCCGGCGCAACAACCGCCCCCGATCTTCTTCCGGATTGGGCGCGAGACCTTGGGCATCCATCGCTGAGAGCACGTAGGCATCGATCTCGTTCTGCCCCCAGTCGGCCAGCGCAGCGGGAACTTCGACCGGATGGACCACCTCAGGCTCGTAAGCCCAATGTTCTTCCCAATTCGCGCCGTCGGAAATCCACTGTTCGATGATTGCAATTTCCCGCGGCGGCAGGGCATCACCATGGGCCACCGGCGGCATCCGCTCCAACTCATTGGTGGAGGTGATTCGCCGGAACAATTCGGACTCCGCCGGCGAACCCGGCGTTACGACCATTTTACCGGAATCGGACCGGGAAAGGACTTCTTCGCGGTAGATAAAACTCACTCCGCCGGACATCTTTACCCCACCATGACAGGCAGTGCAGTTCTGCACCAGTATCGGCCGCACATGGGCGTTAAACTCCACCTTCTCGGGCAGTTGAGTGACCTCCACCGATTCTTCGCGACCGCAACCCGTCCATACCAACGCCCCACACGCTATTAATGTTACACGTCTAAACGATGAAATTTCACTCAAGAGGGGTAAGGTCATGATACACTGAACTGACAGAGTCTGGGGAGACTCACGTTCCAATTTCATCACGGTAAAGTCCAGCTCCGAGCGAGGACGGCGGAGAGTTGTCGGGTTGCGAAATACAAAAACCCATCACAACGTGCCCAAACCCATCCAGCACCCCTCCTGCTATGACCGATTTTTCATCCCTAACCGACGCCGAATGGCGCGAACGCCTCTCCTCCGAAGAATTCCACGTGCTGCGCGAAGCGGGCACGGACCGTCCCTTCGCCCCGGCCTACGACGAGTTCAAACAAAACGGAGGAGGCACCTATGTGTGCACGGGATGCGGTAACACCCTCTTCGAATCGACAACCAAGTTCGATGCGCGCTGCGGCTGGCCCGCGTTCTACGATCCGGCGACCCAGGAAGCCATCACCACCATTCGCGACGAGAGCATGGGCATGGCGCGCGTCGAAGTCGTTTGCGCCCACTGCCAGGGCCACCTCGGTCACGTCTTCGAGGGCGAAGGATTCGATACGCCGACCGATCAACGCTACTGCATCAACGCGACATCGCTACGTTTCATTCCCGATCAAGCCACGAATGAGTGAACGTCCGAGTAGTTCCGGCAATCGGAGCTTGGGCGGCTGGCTAAAGTTCATCGCCATCGGCTTGGGCGGCTACCTCGTGCTGACGGGCGGAGTTACCGCCCTGGTCGAATTAGGGGACTGGGGAGAACGCCCCGCCTACATCATCGTGATAACGATCGTCATGTGCGGCAATTTCTATGCGAATCGACACTTCGTTTATCCTCAAAGTAAGCAGCGGAAAAAGGGTTCTCAAGCCGCCCGATTCCTTTTCTTCGCCCTGCTCTTTCGCGTGCTGGAGTATGCGGCCTACTCGTGGCTGATCGGGCCCATCGAGATGCACTACGTGATCGCCATCACCCTAACATCATCGATCGGCTATTTGATCAAATATTACGTGTTTTCGATCTGGGTTTTTCGCTGAACACGAGCAAATCCCGCGATCGTAGCCGCCAAAAACCAAATCAGGAAAGGCAGCACGTGTTGCTGCTCGATGAGCGTAAACACCGAGTCGCCCAATTCGCCGATCTGTCCGGCGTAAACCAAGTTTTCCACCGACGGATAATCCTGGAAAAAATCAAAATAAACAACCGACGCAAACGTCAGGCCGGTCCAACTCAGCGTTATGATCAACGCCACCGCGTTACGAATCCCCTCACGGCGAATCGCCAACAACGGACCCAGTAACAGCGCCCACACCGCCACCGAAACCCAAACCCCTGCAGAGACGGTGGACACACTCAATTCCAACCGCGCCCAATAGAGTTCCATCGCAACAAAAAACGCCCAGGTAGCGAAGTAGGTCCGAGGGCCATCCATTCCTTTTTTCGATCGAGCGAGCACCCCGACGAGAATCAATAAACCTGCCACCAGCCAGAACCCACTCATCACCATTTGGGCCACAAACCAAGCCGCGCCCAGCACCCATCCGACCGCGGCGCCGCGGCGCATGCCGATTCGTCCGATTCGGGTAATCAAACCCCACCCCCACCACAACACCCCGAGCAGCGATGTCATGCCGATCGTATAGAGAACGGGCGAGATAAACGTAACGGCGCGCCGTGGAAACCAATCGTTCGCCTCATACCATCGCACATTCTCCCAAACCAAACCCGGACGCACCATGACGGTTCCTGACGCGTGTGCATCCAACGGCATCCAGCCAAAAAACTGATTCCCCAGCGGCTCGGTCAATAGCACTCGTTGGGAAGGCACGCGCACTTTTCCATCGACTGTATTCACGTCCAGCGCCGGAACAAAGTTCTCGCCTAGCCCCACGACTAAATGCCTCACCGCAAATTGAACCGGAATCCGAGCGCCAAATCCCGCCGGCAGAAAACGCGGCACCCACGCCCACCCGGGCTCAAAGTAGTCCCGCGCCGGAATGTTACTGATCGTTATTTCCGGAAACGGCATCTCCGGATATTTCTCGCGATACCAAAACTGATACTCGACCACCGCATCGAAGCGAATGTGCAAGGTCGTGAGCGTGGGATCGTCGAGCACGTGCGGAATATCGATTTCGAATTCGGCCCGTAGCCCTCCACTATCCACTTCCGTCCACTCCGATCGCTTCCCCTCTGCCACCAGCAAGTAGTCGGCATCGTCAAAAATCCGATAGGCCAGATGTGAATCCGGATTGAAATCCTGGCGCGTCACGTAACTCCCCCGCACTGAAATTCGCGGTTCAAGGGAATCGTATTCCACCGTCGCATCGAGTGACCATCCGCCTTGTTCCCCGCCTTGGTGCGAGATGATCACGTTTGATCGCCCAGTAAGATCGGCCGCAAGTTCGAAGCCCGCCCCCGACTGGGCCCTGACGGACAACAACCCCACCACTAAAGTCACGCTCAACGTTATGATGATCCGCTTCATCATGGCTCGAGAAGTTCCTCCGGATGATTGATTGCCAGTCGGGTGAGCGTTTCCGCATCGACCGGCCAGCCCCAAGGCACGACCACATCTCCCGCCATCTGCCAGCCCGCGTGCGAGGCGCTGTAGGTGCGTCCCCATTTGTCCCAGCCGTTGCCGAGAAACGTGAGCGGCGGCGCGATGCCCAGCTCTTCCAACACCATCACCGGAACGTCCTGTAATCCGACGATCGCATCCACCCGCTGCGGAGCGCGGTCAAATCCGATCATTACGAGCGGCACGGTATCGGCAATCAACCGTGGGTAAAACGTATCGAGGTGCGCCTCCATTTTCACGTCGATCGCGCTATCGTGATCACTGTAAATTACGATCAGGCAATCATCCAATATTCCCTCCACTTCCAACCGCTGCATGAACCCCTCAATCGCGGAATCCACGTAGGCGACCGACCGCAAAAACTCTTCCTCAATCGTTCCCGGCACCTCTCCCCGGTGTTGGGCAATGTAATCGTAGGGGTGGTGATTCGTCAGTGTGATGACGTGCAGAAACATCGGCCCGTCACTGGCGACCAAGCGATCCGCCGCCGCTTGCAGCATCACTTCATCCGACCAACCCCAGCCGATCTTCTCCGTCAAATCGAGATCTTCCTCGAAACTCATTTCGTCGTAGCCCAACGCTTCGTGCGCCTCCGCCCGATGCCAAAACACGCCGTTAAAACCGTGCATCGATTGCGTGTGATAACCCGCCTCGTTCAATACCCGTGGCAGTGAGGGAATCCGATCCAACTTCTGACTGACGTAGACCGGCGGACGCGGCACCGGCACCTGCGAGGTGAGCACCAGAAACTCCCCGTCGGTCGTGCGCCCGGTTGCGGTGCAATCCAATACATTGGTGAAGTAAACGTTCTCTTCGGCCAGGCGCTCCAAATACGGCATGGTGGGTTGCCCGTCTTTGCGCCCCCCGATCATCAAACCGTCAATAGATTCGAGTTGCAGATAGATGATATGTTTTTGTTTGGCCGGCGCGGTCCCCACCGGATTTCGGACCGCTGCCGCGTGTGCCCGTAGAAATTCGCGATAAGGCTGCGGATCCACACTCGCCAGGCGAGATCGACGCCACATGCGTTTTGTCGTATCGACCAAATCGAAAACAAAATACCCACCGAGCCCCAACCTCTCCACCGCCTGGGCGTTAAGCAGACGCGTGCTCAGTAGCCGCCACTCCGCCCGCGGCCAAGCCAAACCCAATACAAATCCCGCGGCTAGGAACCAAATGGACCACCGAACCACGCCACCCTTTAGCCCCGGCCGTTTCACCAGGATGAAACGTCTCCCGGTGACCGCAAACTGAAGAACAAATAATATTTTCCTAACATACGATGTTGAGGCTCAAAATCCAACCACGCGGAGCAAACCTAATCCGCACTTGGTCTGGGCTCAATTCGCCTCTCGTTCATTACAATTTTGTAAGAAATTCGATCCGCACTTGATTCTTCCGCAAAATCGATTTTCTCAAACTCAAACCCTCTGTTCATCTTTCCCTTCGAACCCCCCATGATCGAAGTCCAAAATCTTTCCAAATCCTACGGCAGTAAACGTGCCGTCAACGGCGTGAATTTTACCGTCAATCGCGGTGACATCCTCGGCTTCCTCGGTCCCAACGGCGCGGGCAAGTCCACGACCATGAAAATGATCACCGGATTTCTGCGCCCCACCGAGGGCCGGGCGACCGTCGGCGGAGTCGATGTCGCCCTCGATCCGGTCGCCGTCAAACGTCAGGTGGGCTACCTGCCCGAGAGCGCCCCGGCCTATGGAGAAATGACCGTGCTCGAGTTTCTCGAATTCATCGCTGAGAGCCGCGGATTCCGTGGGGCCGACCGGGCGGCGCCGATTGATCGCGCTCTCCGTCTCACCCATCTCGATTCGGTCAAAAACCAAACCATCGAAACGCTTTCCAAGGGCTACAAACAACGCGTCGGGTTTGCGCAGGCCCTCCTCCACGACCCGGACGTGCTTATTCTCGACGAACCCACCGACGGTCTCGACCCCAATCAGAAGAACGAAGTGAGAGCGCTCATCAAGGAACTCGCTCAGGAAAAGGCCGTGGTGCTCTCCACCCACATCCTCGAAGAGGTGGAGGCCATCTGCACCCGCATCATTTTGATCTCGGAAGGCAAGGTCGTCGTCGACGAAACCCCCGCCGAATTCCAAGCCCGACAACCGGGGGCGCGACTCGACGAAATCTTCGCCTCGCTCACCAAATCCGACGTGTGACTTTCGCGAAATTTGTAATCAGCCATGCAACAAGTTACTCCCATCTTTAAGCGCGAATTTCTGGGCTACTTCCGCTCCCCCGTCGCTTACGTATTTCTGGTCGTTTTCCTGATGTCCGCCGTCGGGCTCGCATTTTTTGTCGGCCGATTTTTCGACAACGGTCAGGCTTCACTCGAAAGCTTCTTCGCCTTCCACCCGTGGATTTTCCTCTTTCTGATTCCGGCCGTTGGCATGCGCCTTTGGTCGGAAGAAAAACGCACCGGCACGGTCGAACTCCTGTTCACCCTGCCCATCACGACGCTCGAAGCCGTGATCGGAAAATATCTGGCCGCCTGGGCCTTTCTTTGTGCGGCCATCGCCCTCACGTTCCCCATGGCATTGACCGTCGGATATCTGGGTGACCCCGATTGGGGCGTAATCTGGGCGAGTTACCTCGGCAGCATGTTAATGGCGGGATCGTATCTCGGCGTGTGTTCCCTCACCTCGGCCCTGACCAAGAATCAAGTCATCAGCTTTGTCCTCAGCGTGATCGCCTGTCTCATCCTGGTTTTCCTCGGGTGGAGCGTTTTTAGCGAATTACTCGAATCGTTCCTACCGCGGTTCCTGGCCGACCTGCTGGCGAACTTCTCCTTCGTCACCCACTTCGAGCCTTTCCAACGCGGCGTGATCGATCCCTCCGACGTGGTCTTCTTCCTCTCACTCACCGCCTTCACGTTGTTTCTCAACGTCGTCGCCCTCGAACGCTGAACCCATCGCCGATTCGCCATGAAAACCAGCGCCAAACTCACCGCCATTCTCCTGCTCTTTATCGGGCTCGTCCTGATCAACTACCTCGCCAGTCAAATCCCGTGGCGTATGGATCAGACCGCCCAGAAGATCTACACCCTTTCCCCCGGCACGCACTCTTTGCTGAGCAAAATTGAAGAACCCATCACCCTCGATTTCTACTTCTCTTCCGGCGCCTCCGGGTTGCCCATCAGTTTTAAAAATTACGGCACCCGGGTCGAAGAAATGCTCCGGCAATACACCCGGGCCTCCCGCGGTCGTCTCGTGTTCAATGTCATCTCGCCCGAGCCCGACACCCCGGAAGAAGAAGCCGCGACCCGCGCCGGTTTACAGCCCCAGCTGATCCCCAGCACCGGCGAACAAATCTACTTCGGCCTCTCCGCCACCCAAGCTGACCTGCAGGAAACCATCGGCGCGTTCACCCCGTCGCGGGAGCAATTCCTCGAATACGATCTGTCTCAACTCATCCACACCGTGCAGGTGCTCGAAAAACGTCGCATGGGCCTCATCTCCAGCCTGCCGCTCCAAGCCCCCCCGTTTAACCCGATGATGGCGCAGATGGGACAGCAGCCTCCGCCTGACCAATTCATTATCGGCGAATGGGAACGCACCTTCGAAATCGAAACCATCGAAGCTGCCGCCACTGAGTTGCCCGACAACCTTGACGTCCTGGTAGTCGTGCACCCGCAAGGTGTGTCCCCGGAACTTGAATACGCGATTGATCAATATCTACTCGCGGGAAATCCCGTGATGGTGGCCGTCGATCCCTCCTCGGAGTTCTTCAAACGCCAAAGCAATCCCCAACAGCAGATGATGGGCGGGCCGCAGCCCAACGTTGCATCCGATCTGCCAACGTTGTTTGCCGCCTACGATATCGTTTATTCGACCAACGCCGTGACCGGCGACCTCCTCTACGGCGCCCAGGTCAACACCGGCATGGGCGGAGTCGCCCGCTTCCCGCATTGGCTCTCTTTGCCCGGTGAAAGCTTCAATGCCGAGGTCATGCCCACCGCCCAGCTCAATTCCATGGTGCTGGTCGAATCCGGGCAACTCGCCCTCGCGAGCGACAGCGACCTTACTTTCACCCCTCTCATTCAGACTTCCGACCAGGCCGGCAATATTCCGCCGATGTTGTTACAATACACCCAGCCACAGCAGATCGCCGGGCAGATAGATCCATCCGGAGTGCAAACCGTCGCCGCCATGATCACTGGCACATTCCAAACCGCTTTCCCCGACGGCCGACCCACCTCCCCCGAAAGCGAAGATTCAATCCAAAATCCAGAATCCGAAATCCAAAATAGCCGCGCCAGCGGCAACGGCACTCTCATCATCGTAGCCGATACCGACTTCATTTTGGACAGTTACTCGATCCGACGCATCAATTTTGGTGGCATGCAGGCGGCCAACCCCCTCAACGACAATCTGGCCTTTGCCAGCAACGTCGTGGAGTTCCTTGCCGGTTCCTCCGACCTGATTTCCATCCGCAGCAAAGGCAGTTCGGTCCATCCGTTCACTGTGGTGCGCGATATGGAAGCCCTCGCCCAGCAGCGTTACCAGGAACAACTCGCCGAATTGGAATCACGTCTCTCTTCCGTGCAAGCGGAGCTCTCCAGTCTCCAAACCCAGGTCAGCGACAACGGTCTCCTGGTGGCCTCGCCGGAAATTGCCGAAGCTATCAAGCAGTATCAGGCTCAAGAGGTCGAAATGCGTCGCGAACGTCGCGATATCCGGCGCGCACTGCGCGAGGACATCGATGCCCTCGAAACCAACCTCCTTCTGCTCAACCTCTTCGCCGCCCCCGCATTTGTCGGAGTATTCGGCCTCTGGTTCCACCGCGCCCGTCGCCGCTAACCTCATCCTTTCGATAGCATGAATCTCAAGACCCTCAGTATCTCGGTTCTTATTCTCGCCATCCTTTCGGGGATCGTAGCTTGGCTCAACCGCCCCACTGTGGCGACTGACACGGATCCGCGCGTCGGCCAATCACTCCTGGCCGATATCGCGGCCAACGACACCGATGCCCTCACCATCACTCGCGATGGCGAAACGGTGGAATTAAAACAAGACGATCAACAAAACTGGCGCGTCACCTCCTACCACGATCTCCCCGCGGATGCGTCAAAACTGCGCCGGCTCGTCCAAGATCTGGCCGAGGCCAACATCGTCCGTGTCGTCACCCACAATCCCGATCGCGCCGCTCGACTCGAGCTCGGCGAATCGTCTGTCGCCTTCGCTTCAAACGGTGGGACGTCCACGATTACGTTCGGCAAGAACGCCCAGCGCGGTGGTCGCTATCTTAAATTCGACGACGCGGAAGACGCGCCGGTCTATCTCACGGCCGCCACCACCTTCCTCGACACCACGGCTAAGAATTGGGCCAATGCCGAACTAACGGGATTTGAGGCCGACGATATCAAACAACTCGAAATCGAATTCGCCGCGGGTGAGCAGATCACCGTAACCCGCGACGACGCCGACGCCGACTGGCAAGCGCCCGGACTCGACGATGATCTACGTCTCCGTTCAGCGAGCGTTTCGTCTCTCCTCAATCAGCTCAGCAGCCTCCGTTTCACCGAAACCGCCGCCCCCGACGCCGCTGACGTCGTGGCCGCATCCGAGAATCAGAGCACGTTCAGACTCACCACCTTCGCCGACGAAACCCTCACCATCGCGATGGGGCGCAAGCCCGAGCAGACCATGGTCAAGGAAGACGCCGCTGACCCGGTGGCGGCCGTGGCCGACCTGACCTCTTCTCCGGAAATCGCACCCGACGGGGCCGATGAGGCGCTTGAGGACATGACCGAAACGATCCCCGCCGGCCCGGTTTACGTGTCATTCGAAGGTCCCACCGCGCTGGCCCCACTGGCCGAAGCCCAAAGCAAACTCGCGTTTCAAATCGCCGACTACATCTTTACCGGCCTCCCTACTGAGCGGGCCGGTCTGACCGAAAACGCTCCTCCGCCACCTCCTCCGGCCGTATCGACTGAATAATCATATTTTTGATTCGATACTTGATCAAGCATCAACATATCATGATATGTTGATGCTTAATGAATCCTGATCGGCCGATTTCTTCCCTCTTAGACGCGAAACGCCCCCTGCGTTCGCTCGAGTTCTTCCCGCCCAAAAACGAGGAGGGCGTGGCTGCATTGCGCGAAACCGCGATCGCGTTGAAGGCAATTGATTGGGACTTCGTATCTGTGACCTATGGAGCAGGAGGGAGCACCCGCGAAACCACGGACAAAGTTTCCGGACTATTGAAGGACGAACTCGGTTTCACGGTCATGCCCCATCTCACCTGCGTCGGCCACTCCCGCGACGAGTTGCGGGATCACGCCGATCAACTTCATGCCAACGGATTTCGTAATATCATGACTCTGCGGGGTGACCCGCCCAAGGGGGAAACGGAGATCCAAGTCGCCGCGGATGGCCTCAGTCACGCGAACGAATTGGTGACGCTCCTCAAAGCGCAACACCCGGACTTCTGCCTCGGCGTCGCGGGATATCCGGAAAAACATCAGGAAGCTGTTTCCCTGGAAGTCGACCTCGACAACCTCAAGCGCAAGGTGGATTGCGGCGCGGATTTTGTGACCACCCAGCTCTTTTTCGACAACGCGATCTATTTTCGCTTCGTCGAAAAGTGCCGCGCGGTCGGGATCAACGTTCCTATCGTGCCCGGCATCATGCCCGTGCTCGCGCTCAAGCAGATCAAACGTATCGCGGCGCTCAGCGGAGCCACCCTACCCGTGCGCCTCCAACGACGCCTCGAAGTCGCCGCCCAGAGTGCCGACGTGGTAGAGATAATCGGTGTAGATTGGGCTTTGGACCAAATCCGTGACCTCGTGAACGGCGGAGCCCCCGGCTACCACCTCTACATCATGAACCGTGCCCGTCCCGCCCTCGCTCTCGCCGCCGGTCTGACCGCGTAAAAACCGCTCCTTTGCCGCTCCCAGTCTTCCATGTAGACGATTAATCAATACTTGAAACAGCTAGGTTAGTTAGCTAGATTGATTTTAATGCAAATCGGGACATTCGAAGCCAAAAACAAACTTTCCTCTCTGCTCGACCGGGCGGAGAAAGGCGAAGTCATCGAAATCACTCGACGTGGCAAACCAATCGCCGAGTTGCGCGCGGCCGCTCCTTCCGCTCAACCGGAGGCCCGATTCGGCAGCGAGAAGAATCTCATTGAACACATCGACGACGACTTTTCCGCCCCCCTCGAAGACTTCGAAGACTACCAATAATCCCGCATGAACATCTTGATCGATACTCATGCCTTGCTCTGGTTTTTGAGAGGGGATTCGCGCCTCAGCGACATTGCTCGAACTGCGATCGAATCGACGGCGAACCAAAAGGTTTTGAGCGATGCCAGTGTTTGGGAAATGTCCATCAAACAGTCTCTGGGGAAACTCAGGCTCGCTGAACCTTTCGAATCCCGTCTCGTCGCTGCGCTGCAGCGAAATGCCATCGAATCCCTCCCTCTCGCGCGGCCCCATCTCTTCGCCGTCAGCCGACTTCCTTTTCACCACCGCGATCCCTTTGATCGGCTCATTATCGCGACGGCAATGGTCGAGAATCTGCCTGTTGTCACCCAGGACCCTCACTTCTCGGCCTACCCCATCGAAGTGATCTGGTAACGTAACGCTTCCAGCGAGATTTCGTTCGCGCCACCCCGAGCAATCCGTTTGTTTCGCGGCTACCCTATGCTGCGAATTCTCCCTGCTTTCTTCCTTCTCTTATTATGCCCACTGTTTGCGGGCCAAAACGTCCTGTTCATCATCACCGATGATTTGAACTGCAACATGGGCGCTTACGACCACCCGGTCGTGCAGACTCCCGAGATCGACCAGCTCGCTCGGGAAGGCGTCACGTTCATGAACGCCTACGCCAACTTTCCTCAATGTGGCCAATCGCGGGCGAGTTTCATGACGGGACTTTATCCGATCCAAACCGGCGTCACCCACCACCAGCAGCTGTTCCGCAACTACATCCCCGATGTCACCACCATGCCGCAACATTTTATGGCCAACGGCTATGTGGCCGCTCGCGTGGGAAAACTCTACCACTACAATAATCCCAGCGACGTAGGCACCAACGGCCACGATGATAAACTCTCCTGGCAAACCCGCGTAAACCCCCGTGGCATCGACAAGGACCTGGAGGACGAAACCTTTTCCCTAGTGAAGGGCAGTTTCGGCGGCACCATGAGTTGGCTCGCCGCTCCCGGTGAAGACGAAGACCACACCGACGGCAAAGTAGCGACGGAGTCGATCAAGCTGCTCCAAAAATATGCCAAATCCGGGCAACCTTTCTTTCTCGGAGTCGGATTCTTCAAACCGCATACTCCCTATGTCGCTCCGGCGAAGTATTGGGAACTCTACGACCGTGACAGCATCGTGGTCCCGGAAGTTCCGGCAGGTTATTTGGACACGCTGCCTCCTTACGCGCGCAAGTCCCTCACCCGTGTAAAGAACCAAGTCGATCTCCCCCACGATCTCGCGCAGGAAGCGATTCAAGCCTACTACGCCACCATCACATTCATGGACGCTCAGGTGGGCCGAATCCTGGATGCTCTGGAGGAAACCGGACTCGCCGACGATACCATCGTGGTCTTCACCTCTGATCACGGCTACCATATGGGCGAACACGGCTACTACCAAAAACGAACCCTCTTCGAGCACTCTGCCCGGGTGCCCCTGATCGTCCGTGCCCCCGGGGTGACTCCCGCGGGAGAACGTAGCACCTCACTCGTCGAAATGATCGATTTCTACCAAACGCTCACTGATCTCGCCGGCATTCCCGCACCACCCGAATACGTGCTGGGCCGAACCATGCGGCCGGTTCTCGAAGACCCCCGACAGTCCTTCCGACCCGATGCGCTCATGCGTCACGAATTTGGCTACTCCTTACGCACGTCCCAATATCGTTGTATGCTGTGGGATGACGGCGAAATCGAACTCTACGATCACCGCCACGATGCCGCCGAAATGAATAATTTAGCCGCCGCAGCGGACTATGCCGAAGTGCGGGCCAAACTGCGCTCCCGAATCGAAGCACGCATCATCGAAGCCGAGCTTCCCGCCAAGGGACTTAAGTTCATTCCTCCGAGCCCAACCGACAAAGGCGGGGCAATGGATCACTCCAATTCCTAGCGAAAACTAGCCTCCGGCCATGACAGGCTGGAAGCCCGCGTCGGTCAGAATCACGGCCACTTGATCGCGTTTGTCGCCTTGGATTTCAATTTGGCCACCTTTCACGGTGCCCCCCGCCCCGCATGATTTCTGCATGCGCTTGGCGAGCTGATTCAGCTCCGATCCGCCAATGCCTTTGAATCCGGAAACTGCCGTGACGGTCTTGCCGCCGCGGCCGCCGGTCAGGCGGCGAATTTCGACCCGGCCACGGCTGCGGTTGGGTTGCCCCCGTTTGGAAGCTGAGGAAGTCGACGCCCGAGCGGGTGTTGCGGATGTGCCCGGTCCTGCCGGCAGGTCTCCCAAGCCACCCAGGGCCGCAAACGGGTTTTGACCGAGGTCGCCCCCACCATCCGTCGAAATTTTGTTCGGCTTAGCGGCCATGTTTACCTCCACAAACGCCGACCGGAATATCAGACTCTCCCCCGAGAAACAGGTGAGCTTTGGCGTAACTCCGGTTTTCCAGAAAATGCACCAATTGAGGATGCAATTGGCCGCGGCCGTCGGCCAAAAACGCGTCGAGTCTCCCCATTTCAGTGGCAATTACAGGGCCATCTCCTCGCGCGATCGCAGCGAGTAACTGATCTAGGGCTTTTTTGATTTCGGTCTCCATAATTCGAACAGGAGTCTTAATGCCATCTCATCGTCAGGTTAGACGAACTCAATCTTTCATCTTATAGTCCCGATTCGGTCGGGATCACACTTGAGTTAACCCCTCAGTTCCTATCCGTTGAGCCTCTACTCAACTTGCGAACACACCATCAGTCGATTTCCACCAGTTCTCGCCGCCTCAAACTCGGTCTGTTGGGCATCTCAACGCCGATATGAACCCTCCCTCACTTTCCTCTAAAGCCAACGCCGCGGTCCTCGAGACCCTTTACGAGCAATGGCAGGAAGATCCCGATTCCGTCGATGCCACGTGGCGGGCCTTTTTTCAGGGTTTCTCCCTCGGTCATGAGGGCGGCCCCATCTCGACCGCCGGCGCGAATGCCGCAGGAGTGAACTTTGTCGACAGTCGCAAGCAGGTCATGGCGATTCGCATGATCAACGCCCACCGGTCGCACGGGCATTTGCAGGCGCACCTGGACCCCTTAAATCCCCCGCCCGCGCCCCATCCGAAACTTGCGATGGAAGCGTTCGAATTTACGGAGGCCGATCTCGACAACAGCTATACCCTTACCCGGTTCAAAGGCGGCGGCCAAGCGAAGCTCCGGGATATCGTCGACTCGCTCCAAAAAACCTTCAGCGGCACCATTGGCGTCGAATACATGCACCTCAATGACATGGAAGCCCGGGACTGGCTCCAGGAGCGCATGGAATCCTGCGACAATCAGCCGTCGTTCGACAAATTCCGAAAAACGCAAATCCTGCGCCGCATTCACAAAGCGGAGCTCTTCGAGAAATTCCTTCATACCAAATTTGTCGGCCAAAAACGCTTCGCTCTCGAAGGCGGCGAAACCACCATCGCGGCGATCGACTCCTTTCTCGAAAAGTGTCCCGAGCTCGGGGTGGAAGAAGTCGTCATGGGCATGGCCCATCGTGGTCGTTTGAGCGTGTTGGCGAATATTCTGCGGAAGCCGTTCGACATTCTCTTCGATCAGTTTTCCGAGAACTACGTCCCCGACGCGGTTTCCGGTGATGGCGATGTGAAATACCACCTCGGTTACGAAGCGGAGTTCCCCACCAAAACCGGGGGCACGGTTGAAGTCCGTCTCGCGGCCAACCCCTCTCACCTCGAGATCGTTAATCCGGTCGTCGAAGGCAAGGCCCGGGCACGCCAACGCATCCGCGGTGACCTCGAACGCAAGCGGGTTTGCCCGTTGCTCATCCACGGCGATGCCGCCTTCGCCGGCCAAGGTGTCGTGGCCGAGACCCTGAACTTCTCGCAACTTCCGGGCTATCGCACCGGCGGCACGGTGCACTTCGTGATCAATAACCAGATTGGATTCACCACCAATCCCGCCGACGCGCGTTCGACCCACTATTGCACGGACGTCGCCAAGATGATCGAGGCGCCCGTCTTCCACGTAAATGGCGACGATCCTGAAGCCGTGTGCTACGTGATGCAACTCGCCCTCGAGTTCCGCCTCAAATTCAGCCGGGATGTCGTGATCGATATGGTCTGTTACCGTCGTCACGGCCACAACGAGAGTGACGAACCCGCCTTCACCCAGCCGTTGATGTATAAGACGATTCGTTCCCACGATCTGGTCTCTACCATCTACACCAAGAAGCTCATCGAAGAAGGTTCCATCACGCAGGAAGACTCTGATAAGATCGTCGCCGAATACACCGCTGCGATGGAGGAGTCATTCCAAAAGGCCAAGGAAGCCGACGCCGCCCGCATTGCCGCCCATCAAAAAAAGGATCAATTCCGCGGATCCACGGCCGTTTTTCAGCCGCGCTACAATCACGAGCTCGTACGTACCGGTGTCTCTTCCGAGACCCTAGGCAATGTCGCCGAGGCACTCACCACGACGCCCGAAGGTTTCAATGTGAACCGCAAGATCCAGCGCCTGCTCGACAATCGGGCCAAGGCTTTCGCCAACGGCGGTCCCATTGAATGGTCCTACGGTGAGTCGCTCGCTTGGGGCACCTTGCTCACCGAAGGCTTCCATGTGCGCTTGAGCGGTCAGGACTGTCGTCGCGGCACCTTCAGCCAACGTCACGCCTACCTTTACGACGAAGAGACCCGGGAACGTTACGCCCCGCTTGATCACGTCGCCAAAGATCAGGCTAAACTCTGCGTTTACAACTCTCTCCTTTCTGAAGCCGCCGTGCTCGGTTTCGACTACGGATACTCGTTGGACTACCCCAACATGCTCTGCCAATGGGAGGCGCAGTTCGGCGATTTCGCAAATGGGGCACAGGTCGTGATCGATCAATTCATCACGTCTTCTGAATCCAAATGGCAACGAGTCAGCGGCCTCGTGCTCCTGCTGCCCCACGGCTACGAAGGCCAGGGGCCAGAGCACTCCTCCGCCCGCCTCGAACGCTTCCTTCAGCAATGCGCCGAGGATAATATTCAGGTCTGCAACATTACGACGCCGGCGAATTTTTTCCACGTGCTGCGACGTCAAATGCACCGCGATTTCCGCAAACCGCTGGTCGTCATGTCGCCGAAGTCCCTCCTGCGTCACCCCGAAGCTGTTTCCAAGGTTGAAGATTTTCTCGATGACACAGCCTTCCAGGAAATCATTCCTGACCCGAATCCGCCCGCGAAGACCGATCGCGTGATCTTCTGTTCCGGTAAGGTCTACTACGACCTCATCAAATACCGGGAAGAAAAGAAAATCACCGATGCCCAAATCATTCGGATCGAACAACTCTACCCCCTGCACGAAAACGCCCTCCAGAAAATCGCCGACGAACACCGGGATGCGCGCCTGGTTTGGTGCCAAGAAGAATCCCACAACATGGGCGCATGGAGCTATATCGCCCCTCATTTGGAAACCATCTTCGGCACTAAACCGACCTATGCCGGTCGCGACGCAGCGGCCTCTCCTGCCGTCGGCGCCCTCGCCCTCCACAAACGCGAATTGGCCACGCTCCTGATGGAAGCATTCAGTTTATAAATATAGTAGCGAGCATCGAGTAGCGCGTAGCGAGCATATCAAACCATCTCGCATTCACTGCTACTCTTTTCCTACTCACTACTCACTCCCCGCTACTCACTACTTTCAAAAAAATGTCCCTCGAAGTTAAAATCCCGCCCATGGGCGAATCCATCGTGAGCGGTGTGCTCGCTCAATGGCACGTCGCCGAAGGAGATACCGTCAAAAACGGCCAAAATCTATTCGAACTCGAAACCGACAAAATCACCTCGGACGGCATCGCCGAAGGTGATGGAGTCATCAGCCTGAAAGTCGCCGAAGGCGCCGAGGTAAAGATCGGCGAAGTCGTCGCGACCATCGACCCCAGCGGAGCAGCCGCCGTCGCCGACGCTCCTGCAGTAGCCGGGGGCGCTGACCCCGGACCGGGCTCAGCGAGCCCAGCTACAACTCAATCCCCTGCCGTTCGTCGCATCGCTGAAGAAACCGGTGTTGATCCGGCCGGCGTCGAGGGAACCGGCAAGGACGGCCGTGTAACCAAGGGGGACATGTTGGCCGCGGACGCGGCCAAAAGTAGCAAGGATCAAGTAGCAAGTAACAAGACACCCGAGCCCACCAAGGCTGCACCGAAAACCGTCACCAAAGCCGCACCCGTTTCTGGGCAGCGCCAGACACGGAAACGCATGTCACCCTTGCGCGCCAAAATTGCTTCACGATTGGTCGAGGCCCAGCAGGAGGCGGCCATGCTCACGACCTTCAACGAAGTTGATATGTCGGCGGTCATGGGACTGCGCAAAAAGTATCAGGACTCCTTCGTTAAAAAGAACGGCTTCAAACTGGGATTCATGTCATTCTTCACCAAAGCGGTGGTGAACGCGTTGAAGGAAGTTCCGGGTGTAAACGCTCAGATCGACGGCAACGAAATCGTCAGTAACCACTACTACGACATCGGAGTCGCCGTTTCGACGCCGAAGGGACTGATGGTTCCGGTCATTCGCGACTGCGAAACCAAATCCATGGCCGGGATCGAATCTGACATCGCCGAAGTCGCCGGCCGGGCCCGCGACGGTAAAATCACCCTCGCAGATCTCGAGGGCGGGGTTTTCACCATCACCAATGGCGGCATCTTCGGTTCGATGCTCTCGACCCCGATTCTGAACGCACCCCAAAGTGCCATCCTCGGTCTCCATGCCATCAACGAGCGCCCGATGGCCGTAAACGGTGAAGTCGTGATTCGCCCCATGATGTATCTCGCCCTCAGCTACGATCACCGTCTCGTCGACGGCCGCGAAGCCGTTACCTTCTTGGTGAAAGTCAAAGAAGCCATCGAAGACCCGTCACGCCTGCTATTAGAAATCTAATTTTGAAGTAGCGAGCATCGAGTAGCGAGTAGTGAGCATCAGATGACAAACTACCCGCTCTTCATCCTGCCGGCTCCGTCGGGCTAAAACCCTACTCGCTACTCACTACCCACTACTCGCTACTTTTCCCATGTCTTCCTTCGATCTTATCGTCATCGGCGCCGGTCCCGGTGGTTACGTCTGCGCGTTTCGCGCCGCTCAACTCGGCCTGAATGTCGCCCTGGTGGAGAAACGCTCCGCGCTCGGCGGCACCTGCTTGAACGTCGGCTGCATTCCGAGTAAGGCCTTGCTGCACTCCTCCGAACATTTCGCCTTTGTGCGCGATCACGCCAGCGACCACGGCATTGAGGTAGCCTCGCCCAAAATCGATATCGCCAAACTCATGGCGAAAAAAGAAGCGGTCGTCTCCAAACTCACGGGGGGCGTCGCCCAGCTCGCGAAAGCCCGCAAAGTTAAGGTCATCACCGGTGAGGCAAAATTCACCGGTGCGCGCACCCTCACCGTAGCCGAGGTCGCTGCCCCCGGTCCGGGCTCAGCGAGCCCAGCTACAACAACCACCGAGCTCACCGCGGAGCACATCGTCATCGCCACCGGGTCCGCGCCCGTCGAATTGCCCTTCATGCCCTACGACGGCGAAACCATCGTATCCAGCGACCACGCCATCGGTTTCGAATCCGTGCCCGAAAAACTCGTCGTGGTGGGCGGCGGCGCCATCGGTCTCGAACTCGGCTCGGTATGGGCTCGGCTGGGCGCCGATGTCACGGTGGTCGAATTCCTCCCCCAAATCGCGGGCTCAGCCGATAAAGATATCGTCCGCAATTTCACCCGCATATTGGAGGGGCAAGGCCTCAAGATTGAAGTCGGCGCGAAGGTTACGGGTGTTCAGCCCGTAACCGCGGCTGCCGAAGGCAGTCCCGCTTCAACGGTTTCAACGGGCGCTTCTCAAGTCGTGCTCAGTGCCGAACGCGGCGAAGAAAAACTCTCATTCCCCGCCGACAAGGTTTTGGTTTCCGTCGGACGACGCCCCTACACCGACCAGCTCGGACTCGACGCGGCGGGGGTGGAGCTCGACGACAAAAACCGCATCAAGGTGGACGCCAAATTAAAAACCAACGTCGACGGCATCTACGCCATCGGTGATGTCGTCGCCGGTCCGATGCTGGCGCACAAGGCCGAAGAAGATGGGGTCGCGGTAGCCGAGTGGATTGCCGGCAAGGCCGGTCATATCAATTGGGATCTCGTACCCGCCATCATCTATACCGATCCCGAAATTGCCACGGTGGGTATGGGCGAAGACGCCGCCAAAGCCGCCGGGATTAAGGTTAAAGTCGGCAAGTTCAACTTTGCCGCCAACGGTCGCGCCATCGCGGCTGATGCCGTCGACGGTTTTGTGAAGATCATTGCCGATGCCGAATCGGACAAGATCCTCGGTGCCCAGATCCTCGGACACAACGCCGGTGAGCTGATCAGCGAAGTCGTCACTCACATGGAATATGGTGGCAGTGCCGAAGATCTCGGGCGCACCATTCACGCCCATCCCACCATGAGCGAAGCCGTCAAAGAAGCCGGCCTCGCCGTCAGTAAGAACGCCATCCACGCCCTTTAACCCCCTCAGTAAAAATGGCTAATCCTCCCCTCTCCCGCCGCAACTTCCTTACTGCCTCCGCCGGGGCTCTCGCGGTCGCCGCGACAACCGGTACAACTTCGGCCGGAGCCGAGGAAACCACCGCCAACCTCACACGAGGTCCGTTCGTTTACCCGTTTCGCATCGGCGAAGTGGAAGCGTGGTCCATCAGCGACGCCAATTCCCAACTCGGGGACGGTCTCGGTCTGATGTGGCCCGTGGAAGAGAGGCCCGCGATGGCCGAGGCCATGAAGGCCCACGGCGAACCCGAGGGGGGCATTCCACTCTACGTGAATGTGCTCGTATTACGGCGCGGTCGGGAGGTGCTCTTGTTCGACGCCGGATTCGGCCAACGTGACAACCCCAACATGGGTTGGCTCTACGAAGGACTGGCTTCCATCGGTATTACCCGTGAGCAGGTGACCGCAGGATTCCTGAGCCATGCCCACGGCGATCATATCAACGGATTCATTCTCGACGGGAAACCCGCTTTCCCCAACGCGGCGTTTCACGTGCTGCCAGCCGAACGTGATTTCTGGCGCAGTCCTGAGCCCGATTTTTCGGAATCGAAGCGAAAGAAAAAACCGCTGCCGAATATGATCAAAGGCGCTCGGGAGAAATTTGATATCCTCGAACCGATCACGGTAACGCTGCGCGACGGCGACGAGTTATTCAACGGACTCGTGCGGGTCGAGGCTGCGCCCGGTCACACTTCCGGACATTGCTGTTTCCGCATTCGATCCGGCAGCGACGAATTACTCCACCTCATGGATTTAGCGCATCATCATTTGCTGATGTTCGCCGACCCCAACTGGGGCATCGCATTCGATCATCACCCCCAGCAAGCCATCGCCACCCGTAAAAAATATTGGGAACGAGCCGCCCACGCCCACACGCGCTGCTATGGTTTCCATCTCCCTTGGCCAGGCATCGGGCAGATCGTCGCGGAGGGGCACGGCTATCGCTGGTGGCCTGAAGCGTGGAAATGGATCGGTTAAGATAAGCTCTCGCTTCGCCATGAAACTCCTCTTGTGGGATATTGACGGCACGCTGCTGTCCACGGGCGGTGCGGGTATGAGAGCACTCGAGGCCGCCACGGCGGCCGAATTCGACTTGGGAGACACGGTTGACCTTTCCGGCATCGATTGGGCGGGACGAACCGATCGGTGGATATCCCGGCTCATTTTAGAGCAGTATAATATAGAGTATACAGAACAGACCGCGCGTCGCCTGATCGATCGGTATATTGAAATGCTGCCCACCTACCTGGATACCCTTACTGAGGTGTTACCTGGCGTGAATTCTATTCTCCAAGCATGTGACCAAAACGCGGACGTCGTGCAGGGCCTTTTAACCGGTAATATGCAAAAAGGGGCTCGCACGAAATTGGCCCACTTCGATCTTTGGTCGTATTTTTCTTTTGGGGCATTCGCTGACGATAGCGCAGTCCGTAACGATTTAGGTCCTCACGCCCTGAGAAGGGCTCAAGATCAATCCGGACACACATTTCATCCGACCGATGTATGGGTTATCGGCGACACTCCTCATGATATCGAATGCGGCAAGATCATCGGTGCGAGAACTCTGGCCGTGGCGACCGGACATCATTCAGTGGATCAACTTCGCGCGCACGATCCTGATGCCTGCTGGACGTCTCTCGATCTCGTTGATAAGTTTCAAGAACTCCTCAGCCACTAATTCCCCGTTCGAAATTTTCATCAATATTCAGCGCGACAATGGAGCGAGTTCTAGGCGTAAATATACCGCCTGTTCTAAATCACCCCATCAACCTACCCCT
This sequence comes from uncultured Opitutaceae bacterium, assembly GCA_965659875.1. Lineage (GTDB taxonomy): Bacteria > Verrucomicrobiota > Verrucomicrobiia > Opitutales > Opitutaceae > Actomonas. The sequence continues at coordinate 7,770 of CBFHXU010000015.1, read as the reverse complement.
CCTCTATGAAACTCGGAATTCACGCCTACGCCTGGTGCTCTCAATGGTCCAATGATACGCTCGACCTGATCGACCGCGTCGCCGACCTCGGGCTCGATTTTATCGAAATTCCTCTGATGTGTTTGGAGACATTCGACGCGGTCGCCATCAAGGCCCGACTGGACTCCGTGGGTCTGGCAGCTGTGACTTCGACGGTCTTGTTGGACGATACGGATATTACCAGTGAAGACCCGGCCGAACGCGCCAAGGGGATAGCCTATTTGGAAGACTGCGTAAAGGCGACGGCCGCCATCGGGGGCACCAGTTTCTCCGGCGTAATCTACTCCCAACACATCGCGCAACTCCCGAAGCGCCCCGCACAGCTCCATTTCGAACGCTCAGCCGACGGTCTCCGCCCCGCAGCAAAACTAGCCGGTGATCTTGGCGTGCTTGTCGGGATCGAACCGGTCAACCGCTACGAAACCTATTTGATCAACACCTGCGAACAGGCACGGATCCTCAAGGACCTGATCGACGAGCCAGCGATGAAGATTCACCTCGATACCTATCACATGAATATCGAGGAAAAAAGTTTCTATGATGCGACCATGTTGGCGGGCGAAGATCTCATCCACTATCACCTGTGCGAAAACGACCGTGGTATCCCCGGCACCGGACAGGTCGACTGGGATGGTATTTTTCGCGCCCTGAAAGACCTCAATTACCAAGGCAATGCTGCGCTCGAAAGCTTCGTCGACAATACCGACAACATGAACACATGGGTATGGCGCCAACTGGCTCCCGATGGTGATACCCTTTTGCGCGAAGGCGTGGAATTCATCCGCGCAAAACAAACTGAATACGGACTCCAATAAAGCGTCCGCCCGATCGGGAATTCAGGGCCCGGTTTTTCTCTTTTCCCGTCGCGAGCAAATTTGAGCTTTGTGCGGGTTCAGCGATGTGACTAGGCCTTGTAACCGTCCTCCATGTCACAAAAATTCTCCATCGCCATCGGATCCGATCACGCCGGATTCGCCTACAAGGGTAAGATCGTCGAAATGCTCCTCGCTGACGGCCATACGGTGAAAGATCTGGGGACGTATACCGAAGAATCATGTGATTACCCCGACTTCATATTTCCCGTCGCTCAGGCCGTTGCATCGGGAGAGTTCGAACGCGGCATCGTGCTCGGGGGATCCGGCAACGGTGAGGCTATCACGGCCAATCGCGTGGCGGGGATCCGCTGTGGACTGTGTTGGAACGAACAAGTGGCGATCTGGAACCGCTCCCACAATGATGCCAACATGCTCTCCCTCGGCGAACGCACCGTCACGATTGCAGAGGCCCTGCACATCGTGAAAGTATGGTTGGAGACCGAATTCGAAGGCGGCCGCCACATCCGCCGCATCGAGAAAATCGATCAACCCGCCGGGTAGCTCGACCATTGAATCGAATAATGCGGATTGGATCGAATCAGCAAACGGCCACGGACCTCACGCTTGCGGTCACGTAAACCTTCGCCGGCGCTGACAACCTCCAGCCCCAAATCCGAGTACCCTTTCCCTTCCCCCCATTTGGTGGGTTTGAAGGATTTCCCTTCAATCTTGGAGAAAGGCTCTCCAACGTCGGGGTTTGGCTATGGCTTTTCCGTCCCCTCCCGACGTCCTTCAACAACGCCAACTTTCGTTGGCGGAACTCAATGATAACGCCACCGCGACCCAGCTCCGGCTGTTCGCTTGGATGCACTATGCCCGCCGCACGGACAACCGCATCCTCGAACTCTTTCGCCAAGGACTGATCAAGGGCACCGTCACGGGTGGCCAGGGCAACGAGGGGCTCATCCTTCCCCTCGCGCTGCTGGCCGATAAGTCCGCCGATACCATCAGTTTCACCCACCGCGACCTCGGGGGGCATCTTGTCTGGAGTGGCCACCTGTGTGAACACCTGAATCAATACTTCGCCAACGCCCAAAGCCCGACCCAAGCGCGTGAGGGCAACATCCATCACGGTGATCCCGCGAACCGATCACTCCCCATGATCAGTCATCTCGGGGCCATGCTTTCCAACGTCGTCGGCTCGGCCGTATCGCTTCGCCGCCAAGGCCAATCCTCCATAGGGTTCGCTTTATTCGGTGATGGCGGATCATCCACCGGCGATATTCACGAGTCACTCAATTTAGCCTCGTTGATTTCCGCGCCGGTGCTGTTCGTGATCGAGAACAACCGCTACGCTTACTCGACTCCAACTTCCGAGCAATTCGCCCCGGAGACCGAACTTTGGCAACGCGCCGCCGGCTACGGCATCGAGGGCCGCGTCGTCGACACCTCCAATGTACTCGATTCGGTTGCCGCCTTTGCCGACGCGATCGAAACCGTGCGCACCACCGGCAAGCCTTTGCTACTCGAGGCCCACACGCTCCGCTTGCGCGGACATGCGGCCTACGACACCTGCGACTACCTAAAGCCCGGTGAAACCGACTCCTTCCATGAAGCGGACCCCCTTCCTCGCTTTCGTCAACAACTGGCAGAAGCAGGCAACGGCGACGCGCTCACTGCCCTCGAAACCGAAATCGATGCCTACATCGAAGCGTGCATTCAAATCTCTCTTGCCGTCGCCCGCCCGACCGCTGATCTCGACGCGCTCAATGCCGGAGTGTTTGCCCCCCCGGCCGAGCCGATCAACTGGCAACTCGAACCGGCTGCGCCTGAATCCCTCAACTTCGCCCAAGCCCTCAACCTCGCCCACCGCAAGATTCTCACCGAGCGGTCGGAGAGCATCGTCATGGGCCAAGATATCGCGACCTACGGGGGCGCCTTCAAGGTTACCGATGGGTTGCTCGCCGATTTTGGTCGCGATCGTGTATTCAATACGCCGCTCGCCGAAAGTGCCTGCACCGGCTTTGCGATCGGTCTTGCCCTCGCCGGCCATCGACCGATCGAAGAATTTCAATTCGCCGACTTCTCCACCGAAGCCGCCACCCAAATCACGCTCAACGCGGCCACCTATCACTTCCGCTCCGGCGCGAAAGTTCCGCTCGTGCTGCGCCTGCCGACCGGCGGCGGCCTGACCTTCGGGTCCTTCCACTCCCAAGAACTCGAATCTTTCTTTCTGGCCATGCCAGGCCTCAAGGCCCTTTACCCGAGCACCCCCCAGGATGCCTTCAACGCGCTGCTCGCCGCCTATGAGGACGACAATCCAGTCCTACTGTTTGAACACAAGGGGCTGTATCGCAGCGCCAAAGCACCCGTGCAATTCGATCCGGACTATCGATCCGTCTGGGAGCCACGCCACGTTTCTTCCGGCGATTTTGCCACCGTGGTGACCTATGGTGAAATGGTCGGACTGGCCTCCGACATCGCCAACTACTTCGCCGATGAATATGAGATGGAATTCGATATCTTCGATCTCCGCGCGTTGTCTCCCCTGCGCCTTGACTCGATCAAAGCCTCCCTCGCCCGCACCCACCGACTCATTATTCTGCACGAGGGCCGCACCACTCACGGCTTCGGCGCAGAACTCGTGGCTCGTTTGACGGAAGAACACTTCTTCGATCTCGAAGCCCCACCCCTTCGCATTGGTGCACATGACATGCCTGTTCCTTTCGCTCCCGAGCTGGAAGAGGCATATCGGCCCAACCGTGACGGTGTGATCGACCGCATCGCGGATTGGATTGGCTGAAACAAGCTTCCCCTCCCACCGACAAAACGACACCGTTTGCCCATGCCCGCTTTAAACGATATTCCGGCAGAACGTTGGTCGCGCTTAAAACTCCTCGCCACCGACGTGGACGGCGTGCTCACCGACGGCGGCATCCAGGTTTCCTCGGAAGGAGTTGAAACGAAGACATTTAACGTCCTGGACGGCCTTGGCATGGTGCGCCTACTGCGCGATGACTGCGTGGTAGCCTGGATCAGTGGCCGCGCTTCCGGCGCCACCTCCGTTCGGGCCAAGGAACTGAAGATTCCGCATATCATTCAAGGACGGGCCGACAAGGAAACCGCCCTCCGTGAATTGGCCACGGCCCTCGGGTTTACTGCCGAAGAGTGCGCCTACGTCGGCGACGACGATATTGACGCTGGGGCCCTGCGTTGGGCTGGCATCGGTATTACCGTTCCGGGCGCGATCGATACCGCGGTCAAAGCGGCTGATTGCATGACCGCCCGGTTCCCCGGTCACGGTGCCATTCGCGAAGTTTGCGACAAAATGATCCGCCACCGGTCCAACGAATCCTAGCCCGTGATTCCGCGTTCGCAAATCCGCCTGCTCCTGCTGATCACCTCGTTAATGACGGTGAACGCGCAGGATAGTCGAGTGAGCACAAGCGCCCCCGTAAAGAACTACGCCGTTTCCTTTTTCAGCGACGAAGGGTATCCGCGGGTTCGCGTTGTCGGGGCCGCCGCCGATCTCTCCGATACGGCAAACATCCGCCTGACCGGCATGGAACTCATTCTCTACAGTGGCCTCGCTGATCGCAGCGTGGAAACCACCCTCGACTCACCCATCGCAATTCTAAAACCCGAACCCGAACTCGTTAGCGGCCCTGATAAAGTAAAATTTGTTCGGCCGGACATCGAAGTGGAAGGTTACGACTGGAGCTACGACCACCAGGAACGGCGCATTCAAATTCGACGCCAAGCCAAGGTCATATTTAAAACCCCTCTCAAAGGACTCCTCGAATGATCCGTCAGCTCGTCATACTCACCGCCGCCCTCTTGGGAGCCACCGCGACCGCCCAAATCGTCAATCCTCTCACCGAGAAAGACACGGTGCTGACCGCCGACGATTTGGATATGCGCAGCACGCCGACCGAGACCACCGCCATCTGCACCGGCAACGTGGTCTTGGAAGGCACCAATATGAAGATCACCTGCGACCGATTGGAAATCGTCGCATCCCGACTGGGTGACCGGGACGCGACCATCGGAGAATTCAAGGGCTTCAAATCTCTCATCGCGACCGGCAATGTGCACTTGGTGCAAGGTGACCGGGAAGCAACCTGTGGACGGGCGGAAGTTCTGCCGTTGGAAGAAAAGGTGATTCTATCGACGGACCCCGTGGTGCGCGATAGCTCTTCCGGCTTCATTGCGGCAGGACGTCGAATCACTCTTTTCCGCGGTGAACGCCGCCTCAAGGTGGAGGCTCCTCGACTCACGGCACCTCCCATCCAAGATTTAGGACCGGGAGTGGAAGATGCCCTGAGCGAGTCTACCCCTGCCCCCTAATTCGAACCCCGCATCCCGTGTCTGACACCTCACCATCACGCATCACCACGCAGGGTCTCGTAAAGACCTTCGGCCAAAAGTCGGTGGTCAACGGCGTGGACCTCGCAGTGAACGCCGGCGAAATTGTCGGTCTCCTCGGCCCCAACGGTGCCGGTAAAACCACCACGTTCTATATGATCGTGGGACTCGTCGCGGCCACCAAGGGCGAAGTCATCATCGACGGCCAGGACGTCACCAATTTAAAGATGCACGAGCGGGCACGACTCGGCTTGGGTTATTTACCGCAAGAGCCGTCCACGTTCCGTAAACTTACCGTCGCTGAAAACCTTCTGGCGATCGTCGAAACCCTCTCCATGCCGAAACGCGAGCGATCACAGATCGTCGCCTCGCACCTCGAGGAGCTCAATCTCACTCACGTCGCCAATCAGAAAGCGTTTACGCTATCCGGGGGCGAACGTCGCCGTTTGGAAATCGCACGGGCCTTGGTGACGAACCCAAAATTCCTGCTGTTGGATGAACCCTTCGCCGCCATCGACCCGATCTCGGTATCCGAGGTGCAGCGTATCGTCGTCGACCTGAAGAAAAAAGGTATCGGTATCATCATCACCGATCACAATGTGCGCGAAACCCTGCGGATCGTGGATCGGGCATATTTGATTCACCAAGGCCGCGTCCTCACCAGCGGGCCCGGAGATTTCCTCATCAACGACGAACAGGCCCGCGAAATCTATTTGGGCAAAGATTTCAACATGTAGCCGACGGGCGGAGGCACTCTCAAGGGACTTGATAAATCTCCATGAGCACCTTGCCCGCTTCACCCGGAGGTGCCTCCGAAACGACTGAATAAGGTCCCGCGGACAGTTCAATCAAGACCGCCGCGTCTTTGCTGCTGCGCGAAATCGCGAAGGCGCCCACGTCAGCCGCCGCCTGTTCGATCGCTGCAACATTGGCCGAACTGCCCCAATCGTCATTGGTGGCGATGACCGTATCGTTCTGCACAATCTTAATCAGCGTGTCCGACAACGCGCCGACCACGCCATAGTCGGAACCGAGAGTCGGACCGATCGCCCGAATCAACAGCCTGACCGAGCCTTCCCCGCCCACAACCACCCCCGAGATTAACGTGGCGTCGCCGGCCCCCGCCTGGGCCAACGTGCTGGCGTTGGTCAATTTCGGTCCGTTGGAAAACCCGTCCGAATCATAGATCTCCAAAAGAACCACCCCCGTTTCTCCCCCTACCCCGACGGGAGTCGTATAGATCCCGGATCCCAAGGAACTCACCAAAGCCGCATCCTTACTGGCGGTATCCAGCGCAAAAGCACCCATCGATGCGAAGAGGTCATCATGATCCTGCGGCCAACGGTCATTCGCCGCGATGCGTAGATTTTGCTGGGTAAGGAAAAGATCAGGATCAGCCAAACCGGTCGCCACGCCAAATGACCGCAACGTCGGTCCCACGGCTCTCACGGTCATTTTCTTGGCACCTTCTCCGGCAATCACAAAACCGGCAACCGGCGCCCCCGCGGAACCACCTACTTGGGCTCGAGTCGATAGATTGACTACTCGAGCCGGACCGGAGAACGACAGGGGTTCCCGTGGGTTTCCCTGCACCATGAACTGTCCCATCATGCCTTCGTCTTCGTGGGTCAATACATGGCAATGATACATGTAGGGAACATCCGAACTGGCGTGATCATCAAAGATCGCAATGAATCGAACCGTTGAGTTGCGACGCACAATGATCGTATCTTTTTTACCCGAAAATTCCGGGGGCGGGGCTTCGCCATCGATATCGAGAATGAAGAACTGAACGGCGTGGATGTGAAACGGATGAGCGTAGTTCGTATCGTTAACGATTTCCCAAATTTCCACCGCGTTAAGATCGACGGTGTGATTGATCACGTCGTGGTCGAAAGCTTCGCCATCGAGGAGGAACGGTGAAGGCGGCGAGCCGGTCATCCGCACTGTGCGCGTGCGCGTGGCTTGAGTCTCCGTCAATCGAGCGATGGGTTGCAATTCGCTCGGCAATTCCGTGATCGCGTCAGTCGTAGGAGCTCCGACCCGAAGCTCGACGAGCTTGAGGTCCAACCCATCGAGCGGATTACCTCCCCCTGGACCATTGGCCGAACCCGGAATATCGTTCCCGGTGAGTTCGGAATTAAATGCCATCAAGTCGACCGTGCCTCCCTGCTCATCACCGAGATTCACCACCACATCAATCCGCTCTCCCGGCAGCAAAAGCATGCGGTTCTTACGGAGCGGGCGCTCGAGTAAACCGCCATCCGTCCCGATCAACTGAAACGAACGCCCTCCCGAAAGTCCAAAATTGTAACCTCGCTCGGTTGAGGAATTGACCACGCGAAATCTCACCATCTGCGCGGGCACTTCAAGATACGGATCGATCGTCGCATTGGTCATCACGGTGTCTCCGAGACCACCGACGATAAATTGCCCCTCGAAGCCGACAAAACGATCCATCATAAAAATCGGAAACTCATCGACGCCGTAGGTCCGCGGAAGATTCGCCGAGGTCTCAATTTCGTCGCGCACCAGTATCATCCCTGCCAAT
>CBFHXU010000014.1:0-32807 GCA_965659875.1 uncultured Opitutaceae bacterium | reverse complement strand
CCTGGACAGAGCCGGTCCCCTCCAACCCGGAGGGACGACCTCCGTGTCGTCCGCGTCCACCAAGCGTCCACCAAGCGTCCACCAAGCGTCCACCAAGCAGGGTAGCGACCGAATACATGGTCCACCACGTGCCGCTATTCCGGCGCGGACCGGACAGAGCCGGTCCCTCCCAGTTTCCATCTCCAACCCGGAGGGACGACGCACCGAAGGTGCACAAGCCTCCGTGTCGTCCGCGTCGGAGGTAATCACTCCACACCCGCCTCCGCCTCCGCTCAAACCCGCTTCAGAGCGTAATTGGGCGCCGTCAACTGGAACCCAAAACTCTTATACGTGGGGATCGCGGGGTTGTCGTCTTCCGCTCCCGTGCAGATCACTACGTGTTGGGCTCCTACGGTCTCGAACGCGTGACGCACGCTGTGATGAAGCAGCGTGGTGCAGATTCGCTGGCGACGATGGTCGGGACGGGTGGTCACGTATTGGAATCGGCCTATCTCGCCCGGGTCATCGAAGAATAGCCCCATGCTGCCGACGAGTTCTTCGTCGATAAAAGCTCCCCACCAATGGCCCCGTTTGTCCGCGACCATTCGACGACTGGAGTCCACCTGAACTCTTCGAAACTCACCCCCATCCTCGGCGTATTTGAAATCGACGCGATCCACCAGAATCTGCAGGTCAGCAACCTGCTGCCACTCGCTCGAGGAACGAATCATTCTGACCGACAACGCGGGGTTGATTGCGGCTCCACCGTCATAAGTGGACATCGTCAGGGCGATGCCGTGACTGGTTTGAAAACCAGCCGCCAAGAATGCTGAGATGTCACGTTCACGTTCTTCATCCCAGCCGAAGATGTGATGGTTCAACGCGCCCCCAAATTCCCGTTTATGAATGGCCAAAAAGGGAGCGAGGTCATCCGCCCTGGGGCGCGTTTGAAGAGCACCAAGTTTCCAAACCAGAAAGTCGGATTGGAAGGGGTGCGAACAATCCAATAGTCGTCGAATTCTTCAACGATCCCGTCACGCCGATGGAATATAAAATCAGTGCGATATCCGAGGTTGGTGGGAGAGTTCATCGCTTCAGTTATTAACGACCAGGGAGCTCATTCCGCCAAGCTCTTGATGCCTGACGGTTTGGTTTCGCCATCGCGAAACCTATCATGAAGGCTCGGACAATGGCTGAAATTGTGCCGGTTCCCTTGGTTCATATCACCGATTTGTATCATCCGCCGCAGGATCCGGATGACCAATTCGATTTGGCCACTGTCCTGGCGCTGCCGGAGCTGGATCTCAAGGCCGTGTTGCTCGATGTGACCCACAAGTTCCTCGTTCCGGCCCCGGAGGGGTGGGACATCGCGCGCGACCCCGGGTTGGTCACCGTAGCCCAAGCCGATTATCTGGGCGGCACCACCATTCCGGTCGGGGTCGGGCCACGGGATCCACTGAAGTCGATGGAGGACGATGCCGCTGACCGACCGGAGCGAGAACAGTCGGCCATTGAGCTGTTGCTTAAAATCCTCACCGAGACGACTGAACCGCTGAACATTTCGATCGTGGGTTCGGCTCGGATCCTGGCAGCGACGTATTTGCGGAATCCGAAATTCGTGCGGGAGAAGGTTGGCGCCGTTTGGCTCAATGCCGGATCCACCGCCCAAGGTGAATTGGAGTGGAATGTGACTTTGGACCCCTTTGCCTATCGAATCCTTTGGCGCTCCGGGTTGCCGATTCGCTGGTTCCCCTGTGCCACGGAAAAGAGCGCCTTCGATCCGGAACCTGCCCGCGGCACCCATTGGTCCGCCACACACGAAACCTTGTTGAAGGGGCTTCCTCCTCGTTGGCGAGGATGGTTCGCCTACGGTCTCACGGGCTCCGCTCGCAGCGACATCCACCCGGCGATGGAAGAATTGGCTAGTGGCGCCGTTTGGGAGGAATTACAGGCGGCCCGACGCAGCATGTGGTCAACGGCTTCGCTGGTGATGATGGCCGGCCGTAAATTGATGAAAACCGAAGGAGGTTGGCGTTTCGTTACCGGACGATCTGAGGGCGCGGCAGCGTCTGATGTATGGCCGTGGCGATTGGACGCAATTGCAGCGACGGTTAGGGAAGACGCGCACGTTACGTGGTCGGAAACGACGTCTTCGACTGCACATCATCTGTTCGGTCGCCGCCCGGGAGCAGCCTATGGCGAGGCCATGGCCGAAGCGTTGAACGCGTTGTGGGTTGAACATTTGAACTAGAAATACTTAGTGCCGTGCCCCGGTCGCCTCCGGCGCCGCCAAAGGCGGGTAAACTTCAGTCGGCACTTTTAGGTGGTGCGCCCTGAGCCGCCGCCTAAAGCACGGCGCTACGTCACTCCACTTCCGCCACGGCCTTGGCGAAAAGATTCGCCACGCGATGCCAGTCACTCTGCGACAGCACGTCATCCGCGGCCTTGAGAGCTCCCAGGATGTGGTCGGGTTTCTTCACCCCCACGATCGCGCTGGTGATGGCGGGATTCGTCAGCGTCCAACGCAAGGCAAGTTGCGCTACCGTCAGATCGAGGGAAGCGGCTATCTCCTTCGCTTGATCCACCGCTTCGGTGATGAGGCGTAAGCCTTCGCCATGGAAGAAGGGGCCGGAAGCGCGGGCGCCATCGATCACGGAACCGGCGTGATAGCGTCCGCCCAGGAGTCCCCGGAACAGCGGCGAGTAGTTGATGACTCCGATGTTATGTTGGAGGCAGTAGGGGAGCTCCCGCGTTTCAATGGTGCGGTTAAGCAGACTGTAGGGTGGTTGCAGGGAACTAATATCAAAATGGCCGCGATACAGGTCCATTTGTTCCGGGTTCAGATTACTCACGCCGAACCAGCGCACTTTGCCGGCTTCCTTCAGTTTGGCGAAAGCCCGGGCAACTTCGTCGGGTCGGGTGATTGGGTCCCAGGCGTGAATCTGATACAGATCGATGTGGTCGGTGCGGAGGCGTTTCAGCGATGCTTCGCATGCGCTGATGATGTAGTCGTAGGTCGTATCGGCGAAGCGGGCATCAGGATCGGTGAAGTTCCAGTAGAACTTGGTCGCGATGATGAATTTGTCGCGCAGTCCTTCCTCCTGCATGAGACGACCGAGTTGTTCCTCCGCGTAGCCGTTGCCATAGGCATCGGCTGTATCTAATAAATTGATACCGGAATCGATGGCGGCGCGGACGGACTCTTCCCAGGGTTTGAGGTCGATATCGCCCCAGAATGAGGGGCTGAGTTGCCAGCAGCCAAAACAGAGTCGGGAGACGTTGAGGTCGGTGTTACCAAGTTGAGTGTAGTGCATGGTGAAATGGTGGCGTGATTCAGGAGTTTGAATTCCGGGGAGCGTGGCGTCCAATCCATCGTCCTCCGGCAAACATCACCGCCGCGGAAGCGATGCCGACGATCGTCCAAAATATACCATAGGAAAATTCCTCGAACCGTGTCTCGAGGTAGGGCATGGCCAATCGGGTGGAGGCTTCCGCGACAAAAGCGGCGAGCAGTCCCACGTAAGACCAGCACATCCAGTGATAGTGCAGCTCATACCAGATTTGCTGCGGGCGGCGGGTGACCGCATATTTAAGTCCGAGCGCCAAACAGACTGAACTCATGATGGCCGCGACGTGCAGAATGTTGAAACTTCCGGTGAGGGAATACATCGCGAAAGAAGTCACCAACATCACGATCATGGTGAGGACAAAGGCGTAGCCCAGCATGCGATGGGGTTGTCCGCGTTTGGGGCGGAGTAATACGATCGCCCCCAAGCCCATCGCGAGGAACGCCGCAGTCGTGTGAATCAATCCGGTCAGACTATGGATCACTCTGGCAGTTGAAGGTGCTCGGGCGCCGAGTGCAACGATCCAGCCGCCACGGAAGTCGCGCTCGTCTTCGGCTAATTTTACGATGAATATTCAGATTTAATTCTCTCGTATCGGGCTTCGTTTTTTCCTGAGGGTTTGGCTCTTAGCATCCGCGCTATTTTTCTTCATGAAAACATTCCCCGCAGAATTTACCTGGGGCACCGCCACAGCCAGTTATCAAATTGAAGGTGCCTGGAACGAAGGCGGTAAAGGTCCCTCCATTTGGGATGCCTTTACCCAGACGCCCGGCAAGATTGCCGAGGGTCATACGGGTGATGTCACCTGCGATCATTACCACCGCATGGAGCAGGATGTTGCGATGATGGCGGCCATGGGGCTCAAGGCATATCGGTTTTCCATCGCGTGGTCGCGCATCATGCCGACGGGCAGGGGAGAGGTGAATCCCGAGGGTATCGCGTTTTACTCCCGCCTCTTGGACGAGCTGGCCAAGCACCACATTACACCCTGGGTAACGCTCTATCACTGGGATTTACCGTTGGCGCTGCAGTTGGAGTTGGACGGATGGTTGAACCCGGACATGGCCGAGAAATTCACCAATTATGCACGGGTCTGTTTCGAGCATTTTGGTGACCGGGTGAAGCACTGGATCACATTTAACGAACCCTGGGTGATCGCGATCATGGGCCACAGTAATGGGGTCATGGCCCCGGGGCGCACGTCGAATTCCGAGCCCTATCTGGTAGCGCATCAATTGCTGCGATCTCACGGCCGTGCCGTGGACGTTTATCGCCGGGAATTTCAATCCACGCAAGGCGGCCAGATTGGCATCACCAACAATTGCGACTGGCGGGAACCCAAAACGGATTCCCCGGCAGATAAGGCCGCCGCGCAACGCGCGTTGGAGTTCTTTCTCGGTTGGTTCGCCGACCCGATCTACCTCGGCGATTATCCTGCAGTCATGCGTGAGCGCCTCGGTGATCGGTTGCCCGAATTCAGCGAGGAAGATAAACGCCTCCTGGCGGGTTCGAGCGATTTCTTCGGTCTGAATCACTATTCCACACTCTACGCGGAAGAAAAATCAGCGGACGAGATGGGTAAGCAGAACCCCTATGGCAATGGCGGCATCTCGGAAGATCAGGACGTCGAGCTTTCCTACGACTCGTCGTGGAAAACGAGTAGCATGGGTTGGTCCATGGTCCCGTGGGGTTGCCAGAAACTCCTCCATTGGATCGATGAGCGTTACGACCATCCGCCGATCGTGATTACGGAGAATGGCTGTGCGCTGGAGGACGAGGTGGTCGATGGCGGCGTGCGTGACCCGATCCGTGCCGAGTTTATCCAGACCTATTTGAGTGCCTGTCATGATGCGATTTCGGCCGGCGTCGACTTGCGGGGATACTTTGTTTGGACACTCCTCGATAACTTTGAATGGGCCTGCGGCTTCACCAAACGATTCGGCCTGCACTACACCGATTTTGAGACCGGTGAACGCCACCCCAAAGACTCCGCCGCCGCCTACGCCAAGATCATCGCCGACAACGGCGTGGAATAGACCATTGTCCGACGTAGCGCCGTGCCTTAGCCGGCGTTTAGAGTGCCGGCTAAAGCGCGGCACTCCTCAGCTTATTACCCCCCAAACCCCCTTAAAAAAGATGTCTGCCCCTGACGTCAAAATCCCCACCAAAGAATGTGTCGCCTATGCGCTGGGTGACACCGCGACCAATCTCGTGTGGCGCACGCTCATGGTATTCCTGGGGTTTTTCTACACGGACGTTTTTGGCCTGTCGGCGGCAGCGGTCGGCACGTTGATGTTGCTCAGTCGGTTCGGCGACGGTTTGTCCGATGTGGTGATGGGCGTGGTGGCCGATCGCACCCAAACCCGTTGGGGTAAATTCCGTCCATGGATTCTGTGGACGGCGATACCGTTTGGGGTGATGACCGTGCTCACGTTTACCACCCCCGATCTGAGTGATACGGGTAAGCTGATCTATGCCTACCTGACCTACAACGGACTCATCATCATGTTCACGGCCAGTAACGTGCCGTACTCGGCCATGACCGGCGTGATCTCGCCCGACCCGGCCGAAAGGACACGACTCTCCACTTACCGGTTTATCGGGGCGTTTGTGGGAGCGCTGCTCACGCAGGGGTTGAATGCTCCGCTCGTGAGTTTCTTCGGCTCCGGCGACGATACCGTGGGCTACAAGTGGACCATGGTCGTGTTCGCCATCGTAGCGGTGATCTGCTTTTTCATCACGTTTGCGATGACCAAGGAGCGGGTGAAACCCGCTCCGGTGGAGAAACTGCAACTGTGGCGGGACCTCGGCGATCTGTTTCGTAACCGCGCGTGGTTCGTGCTGTTTCTGATCGGCCTGTTTCTGATCACGGTGAATGCCACGCGGCAGGGTTCGACGATGTATTACTTCACCTATTTCCTCGATTCCAAGGCGATGGCGGGAAGTTATCTGGTGATCACCACGGTGGGGGCTTTGATCGGGGCGGCGTTGACGGCCAAACTTGTCGCGATGTGGGGACGCAAGGCGGTGATCACCGGAGCATTTGCCATCATGTGCGTCGGCAGTATTGGCATGTATTTCATCGGACGGGACGGAGCGACCGCCGCCTTCGTGCTCGGCTTCATTATAGAGGCCGCGTCCGGTCCGATCGTGACGCTCTTTTTCGCCATGTTGGCGGATGCCTCTGACTATTCCGAGTGGCAGGGTGGGCGCCGGGCGACGGGGCTCGTTTATTCGGCGGGAACGTTGTCGTTCAAGTTTGGTTCCGGCATTGCCGGCGGCATGACCGGGTTTGTTTTGGCGTCGACGGGGTATGTCGCGAACATGGATCAGACGGTCGAAGCCTTGGGCGGTATCCGAATGTTGATGAGCCTGCTCCCCGCGGCGGGATGCGCGGCCGGTTTAGTCGCGTTCCTGTTCTATCCGATTTCCGATCTGAAACTGGAAACGATCCGCGCTGAACTCGCGACCCGCCGGTCCTGATTTCTCTCACTGTTCAATCTTCCGAATGGTCGTTGGGCTTGCGGTGACGGCGGATGTCGAGGCGGGGCACGTCAGCGAGTAGCCTCAGATCCGCGGGGCTAACCGAGTAGGGTTCAAGGTATCAAATGAAACTTGACCAGAATCACATGTCCCCTGGACGCCTGAAATTCGGCTGAGTGCAACGGAGGCACCGGAATGGTGACCGTTCGCCATGCGCCCACCCCGGTGTTGGTTTTATCCCATTCGGTGACGGAGAGTGTTTCCGCGAAGGTGGCGATAGGGACTCCCTGCGGATTGCGAAGATAGAATCGAACCCAGCCGCCCAAAGGTTTGGTTTTGTTGTCGTCCTGAACGGTCAGGAGTGCCACCGCATGCTTGGTGTCGGTAGTGCTTACATTCTCACATCGCTCTAAAACGGGGACTGTTCCGGAGATTTTGATTTCAGGGTGGTCGGGCAGGGAGGCACTCATGATAGAAAGATTGGAGTCGAAGTCAGATCAGCACGGCCGCGATGCAGGCGGGGATGAAACACGCGAGGCTACCGCCGAGCAGGGCGCGCCAACCGAGTTTGGCGAGTTCCTGCCGCTTCTCGGGCGCGAGTGAACCGATGCCGCCGATTTGAATGCCGATGGAGACGATGTTGGCGAATCCGCACAACGCATAGGTGAGAATTACCCGCGTGCGTTCGTCCGTCAGTGAACCATCGGCTTGCATTTGATTCATGCTGAAGAATGCGACAAATTCGTTGAGCACGAGGCGTTCACCAAAGAGTTGACCCGATACCATCAGATTGCCCGGATCAATTCCGACCAACCAAGCGAGGGGAGCGCCGATGACCCCAAAAACAAACTGAAGTGAGAACTGCTCGTAGCGGCCATCGGTTGCGCTGGATACGAGTCCGTTCAGGCCGGTCCATTCTCCGAGCATATTTCCCAGTCCGTAGTTGAACATGGCCACCAGGGCGGTGAATACGATCAACATGCCACCCACATTGACCGCGAGCTTGATGCCATCGGTCGTGCCCAGACAGATGGCATCGAGCACGTTCGCGCCGAAACGATCGCGGGAAACCATGAGGTCTTGGTTCACCTTCTCCTCTTGCGGAAAGAGAATCTTGGCGATGACCAGAGCCGCCGGCGCCGAGATGATGGATTTGGTCAGAAGGTGGGTGGCAAACTGCACGCGGGATTCGGTATCGCTGCCCCCGAGGAGTTCGATGTAAACCACCATTACCCCGCCCGCGATCGTTGCCATGCCACCGATCATGATCGCGAGCAGTTCGGATCGCGTCATCTTGTCGAGGTAGGGTTTTACCAGCAAGGGAGCTTCGGTTTGGCCGACAAATATATTAGCCGAAGCCGACATGCTTTCCGCTCCGCTCAAGCGCATCGTTTTCGACATGACCCAGGCGAAACCGTAGACGACCCGTTGCAAGATGCCGAAGTAGTAGAGCATCGCCGTGATAGCGGCGAAAAAGATAATCGTCGGTAGGATCGTGATGGCGAAGGCCGGCGCAAAGGTGCCGATGTTGACGACTTCACCGGTGGCAGGGTTGGTGCCATTGAGCAGGATGCCTTCGCCGCCCGAGGGGATCTGTGTTAGCCAGCCAAATACGAGCCCGGTGCCTTCCTTGGTGAAGTCGGTCACTTTTACAAAAAAACTGCTCACAAACTCGAACACCGTGCGGACCGGTCCGACCTTGAGCACGACGATCGCAATCACGAGTTGGAGGAACAGGCCGGTGCGGACGAGCCTCCAATCCACCGCCTTTCGGTTGGAGCTAAAAGCGTAGGCGATGCCGATAAACGCCGCCACGCCAAGCGCGCCGCGAGCAATGGTGATCAAAGTATCCATGGAGAAAACCTAGGTGGGAAAATTCTTACAGAAGGTAACAAAGAGAACGAAGGTTCAGATGTTCGCGTTGGGTAAGATTAAACGCGATACTCCATTCGTAAGTTTTGATTCGTTGAAATTAATGAGCAGTCCAACCGGGACATCCAAAAGTTTCATGTAAGTGATCAGTTGGGCTTTGTGAATCGGTAGGATGCGCTCCACCGCCTTGGCTTCGATGAGGAGGCATTCATCGACAAGAACGTCAAATCGAAGAGGGTCTTTCCGCACGAACCCCTTGTAGTGGATTTCCACCTCTTTCTGATTAGAGGTAGGAACTCCCAGAAGCTCGAATTCACGTAACAGACACCACTCGTATATCGATTCGTTCAATCCCGGTCCTTTGTCGCGATGGACTTCGATCGCGGCAGCGATGGCCGTATGCGAAAGTTTGTCAGCTTTGGGGAAGAGGGGATGCATGGAGTGGCTTTGTTCTCTTCGTTACCTCCTGTAAAAAAATAGCAGGCTGATGGGATAGCTTGCGGTCGGTTGCAATGGGGGCGAGAACCAAAGGCGTCATGACGATTGAAGAACGCCTGGAAAAGCACCTGTCCTGCACTCCTGATATTGCCGATGCCAATTGGGTGGCGCCGACCGCCACCGTGGTGGGGGATGTGGTGCTGGGACCCGAATCGAGTGTGTTTTATGGCGCGGTGCTACGGGGCGATATCGCCCGAATCCGGGTCGGTCGCGGATCCAATATTCAGGATAACTGCATCGTTCACCTCGCCGATGATCTTGATGCCATCATTGGCGACTATGTGACCGTGGGCCATGCCGCGATCATCCACGCTTGCACGATCGAAGACGAATGCCTCATCGGTATGAACGCTACGATTCTCGATCGGGCTCATATCGGAGCACGCAGTCTGATTGCCGCTGGAGCGGTGGTGACTCCCGGCACGGTGGTGCCTCCCGGATCCATGGTCGTGGGCACGCCGGGTAAGGTCATCAAAACTCTGAGTGAGCAGGCGCAAGGAGACTTGAAGGAATGGGCGACCAAATACGTTTCCGTCTCCGCGGCCTTTGCCGCCCGCGAGAAGAAGTAGCGGCCGACCAAGATTGCCCCGTCGCCGGAGTTCTTTTGCGAGGGAGGATGCCTTTTGGCGGAAGGTGTTGGACTACCGAGCGCGGCCTTGCCACTGAGCTTGAAACCAGCCTGCTTTTCATCAGCGTGGGCCCATAAAAATAGGTGTCCCCACTGAGATCAAAACTGGCGAAACCCGGGTCGCGATGACTCCGAATCTCTGTCGCCGTTGCGTTAAACTTGGCGCGACGGTGATGGTCCAAAAAGGCGCGGGCGCGAGCTCCGGTTTCACCGATCCGGAATATCGTAAGGCGGGCGCCAAAATAGTGAATGCGGCGGCCAAGGTCTGGGGCGATGCCGACATGGTGGTGAAGGTGAAGGAACCACAAGCGAGTGAGTTCAAGTATTTCCGGCCGGACCTCACGCTCTTCACTTATCTCCATCTCGCCGCCTGTCCTGAACTCACCGCGGCCCTGGTGAAGAAGCAGGTGTTGGGTATAGCTTACGAATCGGTGGAAAGTCGCGACGGATATCTGCCACTGCTCAAACCCATGTCGCATATTGCGGGACGCCTTTCCATTCAGACCGGCGCATATTTTCTCCAGTCTCAGAACGGCGGCTCGGGGGTATTGCTGGGGGGTATTCCCGGAACCATGCCGGGGCGTGTCGCCATTGTGGGTGCCGGCAATTCCGGAGCCCACGCGTGTCGCATGGCCATCGGCATGGGGGCGCGGGTGGCGATTCTGGATTTGGATCCCCGTAAGCTGGAGATGATTGACGACGAGTATCGCGGAGGCGTGGTCACCCTTATGGCCAATCCCGGTAATGTGGAAATGGCGGTTGCGGACTGCGATCTGTTGATCGGCGCGGTGGCTGGTGCCGAACGCCAAGGCGCCGACCGTAGTCACGGCATCAATGGTCAAACGGATGCGACCGGGGAGCGTCATTGTGGATATCGCGATCGACCAAGGTGGCTGCGTCGCCACGATCGAGCCCACCAGCCACCGCAAACCCACTTATGTGAAACATGGGGTGTTGCATTATGCCGTGCCCAACATGCCCGCGCTCGTCGGTCACACCTCGACGCTCGGACTGACTCAAGCTACCGAGCCTTATTTGGTGCACATGGTTTCCCGTGGCATCGAACGGGCGCTGCAGGAACACGATGGATTGGCCAAGGGCATCAATACGCGTCACGGCGAAGTCGTGAATGCTGAAGTCGCCAAAGCATTGGGCTACTGATCAATCAGCCCACTATCGCCATGCAATCCCGCCAGATTTCATAGCCGGATTTGGCCCCCTGAGTAGACTCCCGGGCCGGTAAGTCGTGGACCGGGCTGCGCGATTAATCAGAACTTTAACCATATTGGTTAAAGTTCGAGGGGGGGATTGAGGCATGGGGCCCAAAAAAGCCCCGGCGGAAACCGGGGCTGAAATTTTAAACGCGCGGGGTTTCGCGGCGCATTCGCGATTGTCACTTACTAAGTGACAATCGATCAGGAAGCAGCTTAAGCGGCCTGGATGGTGATGCTCTTTACTTCGACGCGTTCGATCGGCGTGCTGTTTTCGCCTCCGCCGCCGGTGGGCACGGTCGCGATCTGCTCGAGCACGGAATCTCCGGCGGTGACTTCACCGAAAGCGGTGTATTGGCGATCGAGGAAACGGGCGTCGCCGTGGCAGACGAAGAATTGGCAGCCGGCGCTGTTCGGGTCGGCCGAGCGGGCCATGGAGAGCACTCCGCGCACGTGAGGCTTTTCGTTGAACTCGGCGTCGACTTTGTAGCCAGGGTCACCGGTGCCGGGCATGCCACTGGCGCCTTCCTTGGTGTTGGGGCAGCCGCCCTGGATCATGAAACCCTTGATGATGCGGTGAAAAGCCGTGCCGTCGTAGAAACCGTCACGGGCCAATTTTTTGAAGTTCTCAACCGTCTTAGGGGCCACATCGGACCAGAAGGAAACAGTCATGTCGCCGTAAGCCGTGGAGATGACGGCGACTTCGTTGGAGGATGATTCAGTGCTCATAAAGGGAGCAGAATCGCGACCGAGGGCAGGGACGGTCAAGCGGGAACGGGGCAGGGCTGGATGTGGATGGCCGTCAGCCTAAGGCATTTTACAAAAGCCAACGAAGTAAACTAAGCCGTCAGCTTGCTGGTTTACACAGAGGAATCGGAGATAGGAGCAGAGGGCACAGAGATATTTGGTTTTTCTCTGCTTAACTCTGCTTGCTCCTGTAAAATCGAGCAGTGGAGTGGCCTTCGTTTCCTTATGTTAGACTCAGCATGGGAGTTGCTGAACGAGTAAGAGTAAGAGAACGATTGTCTCGGCGGCACGAGGCGTGCTTCTGTCAAACTATGCGTTTTTTGTGTATTTTCGGATTATTGATGGCGGCGGTGATGGTGACGGCAGAACCCATCAAAGTTAAGGTGGTCGTGGTGGCCATGTTCGAGCCGGGGGAGGACACCGGAGACCGTCCGGGTGAGTTTCAACATTGGGTCGAGCGTGAGGGGCTGACCGAAACCTATGCGTTTCCACAAGGCTATCGCGACCTGCGTGGGTCGCCGGATGGCAGTATTCTCGGCGTCGTAACGGGAGTCGGCACGGCCAAAAGCTCTGCGACCATCATGGCTGTGGGCCTGGACCCTCGTTTCGATCTAACGGATGCCTACTGGTTGGTGGCGGGTATTTCCGGAGTGGACCCCCATGACATGTCGCTGGGCTCAGCCGCTTGGGCGGAATGGCTGATCGATGGCGATCTGGGTCATCAAATCGATTTTCGGGAGGTGCCGGAGGGATGGACCACGGGATACATTCCGCTGCGGAAGGCCAGTCCTTACAAGCAGCCCGTCGATGGCAGCGAAGGGCAGGTTTTTCGATTGGTGCCGTCATTGATTGAATGGGCTTACCAGCTGACCAAGGACACGGAACTCATGGATACGGAGGCCATGCAAAAGAAGCGCGCCCTGTATACAGGATATCCCAACGGCCAGCGGCCACCGTTTGTGCTCAAAGGCGATCAGCTGGCGGCGATGACGTATTGGCACGGCGAGATTCTCAACGAATGGGCCAATCAGTGGGTCGACTACTACACCGAAGGGCAGGGCGAATTTGTGACCAGTGCCATGGAGGACACCGGCACCTACAATTCGCTCCAATGGCTCGACCGCGCGGGCAAGGTCGATGTGCAGCGATTACTCGTCCTGCGCACGGCCAGTAACTTTTCGATGCAATGGCCGGGCGGCGATGCGGCCGAAAGCTTAAGTGGAGAAAAACTCGGCCCGGGATACTCGGCTTATTTCCCCTCACTCGACGCCGCGCATAAGGTTGGCAGCCAAGTGCTGCACGCCTTGATCGATGGCTGGGATACCTATCAGCACGAACTGCCCACACCGTAGTTGCTGGGGAAGACTTGTTTCCACATAAGGCAACGAAGAGCACGAAGCCGTCAGCCTGCTGTTTTACACAGAGACAACGGAGTTCAGAGCAAAGGGCACCGAGTTCATACCCCAGCTCTGCTAAACTCTGCTTACTCCTGTAAATCAGGGCGGTGGCGTGGCCTTCGTTCTCTTCGTTGCCTTCTGTGAAAGTCGTTTCAGGAGAGTGGTCGCTTGCCACTCAGGGGAGGACGGGCACGGTAAAGGGCTGTGCCGTATTTTGATTACAACGCTACGACGCCGCTGAGTTCGGCCGCCCGGGATGCCTGGTTGCAGGCGGCGGCGGAATCTTGGGCAAACCCCTCGAGTGCCCATCGGGCGGGAACGCGAGTGAAAGTCCTGCTGCAACACGCGCGGCAAAACCTGGGCACCTTCATTGGCTGTGATCCGGAACGAATCATTTTCACGAGTGGTGCGACCGAGTCCGCTCACGCGATTGCCCGTCATCTTGCAGAAACGCTGCCGGCGGACGCCAAGGTCGCGGTCAATCCAACGGAACACCTCTGTGTGATCAATGCAGTCCGGGCCCATTTCGCTGCCGAGCGCATCGCCTGGCTCAATGTAAATGAGAACGGGCAGGTCGTTTTGGATGAAGTGAAGGAATTGATTGGGGCCGGACAGATTGGGGCCTTGTGGGTCATGGCGGCGAACAATGAGACGGGAACCTTGCAGCCTTGGTCCGGGCTCGCGGCGCTTTGTCGGCAATCGAGGGTATCCTACGTGTGCGATGCCGCCCAGTGGTGGGGTAAAATTGCCGGCGGTGGACTGGCGGAGGCGGATTGGGTGTTTTCGGCCGGACACAAGTTTGGCGCACCGAAACGAATGAGTTTTTTGCTACGTCCGATTGATCAGCCGGGTTTTCAGGTGCGGTCCGGTGGAGCAGAGAGCGGCGATGGCAAGCAGCATGGCGGCACCGAAGATTATCCCGGAGCCTGTAGTTTAGTGGCGGCGCTCGCTGATGCCGAACGCAACAAGGTGAT
The DNA here is from genome assembly GCA_965659875.1 of uncultured Opitutaceae bacterium. Classification (GTDB taxonomy): domain Bacteria; phylum Verrucomicrobiota; class Verrucomicrobiia; order Opitutales; family Opitutaceae; genus Actomonas. The sequence continues at coordinate 18,671 of CBFHXU010000014.1, read as the reverse complement.
GTTGGAGTCGGACCGGGTGCGGCTGCGGGACCGGTTTGAGTTGAGCTTAACGCAGCGATTGCCCGGTGCGCGAGTGGTGGCGCAAGGAGTCGAGCGATTGTGGAATACGGTTTTGGCCGTTATGCCGCATGGAGAAAACCATCGGTGGGTGACGCTCTTGGATAAACGTGGGTTCGAGGTCTCTACGGGTTCGGCTTGCTCAAGTGGTTCGGAGTCACCGTCGCATGTGCTCGCGGCCATGGGCGTGCCGGGTGATGAGATGCGGCGGGTGCTGCGCATCAGTGCCAGTTGGTCGACGACCCCGCAGGATTGGGATGATTTGGTGGAGGCGTTGGTTGCCGTGGCGGAGGAAGTGAAACCCGCCGATAACGTCGTTTCGATCTGATGAAGATTAGCGCCATTGGCCTGCAAAACTTCCGCAACATAGCGGCGACTCGGTTGGAATTTGCAGGACGTCTGCAGTTCCTCCTGGGGCCGAACGGGCAGGGGAAAACGAATCTTTTGGAGGCCATCGGATTTATTACGGCGCTACGTTCCTTTCGAGCAGCGGATAACGCTCACCTGATCGGTCATGGTCAGAAAGAGGCCGCCTTGGCATGTGATCTCGAGCACGAGGTGGAAGGTCCGTCCAAGCTTACCATTAAGTTTCGCCCCGGCGTGAAGCAAGCGTGGTTGGAGGAAACCAAGGTAGCTCGTTTGGCGGATGTGATCGGGCGGTTTCCCACCGTGATTTTTTCGTCCCAAGATCAACAACTCGTGCGGGGCTCTCCGGGCGGTCGGAGACGCTGGCTCGATCTCACGCTATCGGCGACGGATGCAGCTTACCTCACGCATCTCCAGAGTTATCACCGCGCCCTCGCGGATCGAAACGCTTTGCTAAAACGCGACCCGGCCGACGCGGAGTTGGATGCGTTTGAGCAGGTGCTCGCCCAGCACGGTGCGGCCTTGGTTGCGAAGCGCCGCGCCGCGTTGAGTGAATTGGGGGAGGTGCTCTCGGCGAGTTACGCACGGATAGCCGATCACGCGGAACCCACCGGGTTTGCTTATGCCCCTCATTTCGATGCGACAGATGCGGAGGAATTGATGGCCAAATTGGTTTCCGGACGCGCACGCGATCGCATCATGAAATCGACAGGCAGCGGTCCGCATCGCGACGATTTTGATTTCACGTTACATGATCGCGCCGCGAAGGACTTCGCTTCGGAGGGGCAGCAACGCGCGTTGGTGCTTTCGTTGCGATTAGCGCAGGCCGACTGGTTTCGCCGTTGTATGAAAATCGAGCCGATCCTGCTGGCGGATGATGTATTGGGTGAGCTCGACCCGGTGCGTCGTGAACGTTTTTGGCGGACCATTCCCGAGGGGAGTCAGGTGATCGCCACCGGCACGGTTCATCCCGATGGAGATTTGGGGAACTGGCAGGTTTTTGAGGTGAATGGCGGACGATTTGCCTAGTACCATGCCCTGGTCGCCTCCGGCGCCGCCAAAGGCGGGTAAACTTCAGCCAGCACTCTGAAGCAGACGCCGGCTAAAGCACGGCGCTACGATGGCTCGCGTCTCGCCCCGCTCAATCGAGGCGGCTGATGTAGGTGTAATAGACGCCGAAGGCTTCGCCGTCTTCGATAAAATCGTTGGTGAGAATGGTTTTTCCGGGCTCGAGATTTATCTCGAATACCGCCGCCTCGTCATCCGCGCCAATCGGGACTTCGATGATTTGATTGGCAATCTCGAGTCGGGCCAACTCGGGGGTGATCGTTTGGTAGTCGAACAGGTCTTTGGGGTTTTCGGCGGGAATACCGTGGATGGGACCGGGACATTCCGTGGGCCAGCGACGGAAGGAAATACGGTAGCGTCCGGCGCGGTCTATCTGCACCGCATGTTTGTTGTTACGGCTCTTTAAGCCAGCGGCGACCTGCTCGCATTTCCAGAAGCCCGCGTCTTCACCAATGGCGTGTTGGATGGTGAGTTTTACCTCTGGCTGGGCATCATGGCCTACGATGCTGACGGGGAATTCGAAATATTCGGAATTGGTTTTGGATTGGGCGACGAAGGCGGCGTTGTCGGCGAGAAGGGCCTCCACGATTTCCGGATGTTGAGCGGACAGATCATGATCCTGATGTCGATCGGTGGTCGTGTCGTAGAGTTCGGTGCCATTCATGAGGCGCCATTTGCCACGGATGATGGCGGACGGGTTCACGTCGGCCGGCGGCCTCCAATCCTGATTATTGTGCACGAAGACCGTGCGTTCGGCGAGGTGGTCCTTTTGGCCGAGAAGGAGGGGTGACAGGTCTACCCCGTCGAGTTCGAGATCGGCGGGGACATCCAAGTTGCAGAGACCGGCCAGGGTGGGGAGCACGTCCACGTGGGCGGTAGGATCGTCGATGTCGCGTCCGCCGGTGACCTTGCCGTCGGGCCAGCGAATGAAGAAAGGCACCCGGTGACCGCCATCGGTGTAGCGGCCCTTACGCCCGCGAAGACCGTTGTTGTAACCAATGGTTTCGTCGTTGCTGACGCTTCCGCCGGAGCCGTTGTCGGTCATGAAGATGACGATGGTATTGTCGGCCAATCCGGTCTCATGGAGGAACGCTTCCAGTCGGCCGAAGTTTTCGTCGATGTTGGCGATCATGCCGTAGAAGGCGGCGCGGTTGATCTTGGTGCCTTCGAGTTCGCGGTAGGGCGCGGCGTATTTCTCGGGGACAAAGAACGGTCCGTGCGGGGCGTTCGTCGGGATGTAGGCGAAAAACGGACGGTCGCGATTTTCGCGCATGAATTTCATGGCTTCATCGAACCAGATATCCGTGCAGTAGCCTTCGAAGGGGCGGGGCTCGTTGTTCACGAAATAGGTGTCGTCGAAGTAGTTGTTGCCCCAGTAGTCGGAGAGCTCGCCCACGCCGCCGGACTTGTGTTGGACGGAAAGTCCGAAGCCGCTGTCGGTGGCGCGCACGGGATAGGCATCGCCCAAATGCCATTTGCCGAAGAGGCCGGTTTGGTAGCCGTTGGCTTGAAAGATATCGGCAAGAGTGGTGGTGTCGGGAGAGAGTGCGTCGCGGCCCTTGTAGGTTGCCCAAGCCCCGTTGTTGATCGGGTAACGACCCGTCATGAGAGCGCCGCGCGTGGGGGTGCAGACCGGGCTCACATGATAGTCGGTGAACCGGACGGACTCGGCGTGAAATTGATCGAGGTGAGGTGTCTTGAGCCACGGATTGCCGTGAGCGCCAAGGTCGCCGGGTCCTTGGTCATCGGTGAGAATGAAGATGACATTGGGTGGGGCGTCCGCCGCGCGGATGATGGTGCTGGTTGCGAAGAGGGGCAGCAGAGCGAAGAGGAGGGGGATAATATTACGCATGAGAAAAACTTGGACTGAGTTGGCGAACGAGGACGAGGGGGTTATTTCGCCAAATCCTTGTGGAATTTCGCCGTGAGGGAGATAAAAAGGGTTAAAGGTCTAGTGCAGTCCCGCTTGTGCCGCGGAAGGAGGATGTGCCATGATCATCACAACCCCATGCATTCCTATCGTTCCTTTTTGTGCACCCTGCTTACGTTGGCTTTGGCCTCGGTTGGCCTCGCCCGCGAAAATCTCGCGACCACCGGCACTGCGTCCACCAACAGTTCGGGAAACTCCGATCCGCAACTTGCGATCGATGGTCAAGCGGACACCTCCTGGGTGGGGCAATCATCCCCGGAGGGTTCGGTTTGGTTGATGGTGGAACTCCCGGGGCATTCGGCGGTGCGGCAGGTTTCGATTTCTTTGGATCTGGAGAAAGGCGCCGCCCCGCAGTCCTTCGCGTTTCAAAAGTGGATGAATGGTATTTGGTGGGAGATTGTGCGTCGCGATTTCGAGGGTTCCGCCGATTTCGAGGCCGAATTAGATAAGGAGGTTTTGGTCGATCAAGTGCGCCTCGAGTTCTTCGGGAGCGATCGCGTGGCGGTGAACGAGGTCGGAGTGTTCGGTGAGGAGTATGCCGCCGACCAGACGCAATTGCGGAGCGTGATTCTTAATCAGAGTGGATTCAATCGCGGAGCACCGAAACGATTCACGGCGCCCGATGTGGCCGATGGCACGCCCTTCTTTATTCAGAATGTGCGCACGGGAGCGGAGGAATTTGCCGGTCACGTCGTCGGCGAGGTGGGGGACTTCAGTCAGTTTGATCCGATGACGAGTGATGAGTTTGTGGCGGTGGTGGGCGGCCAGGAGTCGTTTCCGTTTCGCATCGGACCGTGGTGGATGGAGCGGGTGAGTTATCGCAACTCCCTCGATTTTATGGCGGGGGCGCGGCACTACCTGGGCACGACCAAAGAGATCTGCACCTTTTCGTGGGAGTGGCGGGACGGCGATTTTTTCAATTGGGCCCTGCAGACACTCATCGCGCAGTATCTCTCCAATCCGGCCGCCTACGATCGGATGGAGCGCACCATCGAATACGTTTCGAACAGGGATTATCCTGTCGAATACGCGGGTTTGTGGGGTGCTCTCGAGCCCCCGGCGGAAGATGCGCCGGACATCGTTAAACTCATCCACTGGGACGCGGACGTGAAACTCTCCCAACAGCTCGAACATGAGCATCAGAAAGCTGAGTTGGCGCATTTCCTTTACGCTTATCCGGCGATGGCGAAATGGCTTCCCCAGCAAAACTTCGACGCGGTCTACGCTTACACGAAAGCGGTTTGGGACGAGCCGACCGTCCGGGAGGATTCCACCACCAAATATGATCTCAGCGAGGGCCATGACCTGCTGGCGCTGAAGACGCGCTTAGGCACCAACAAAGGTGAGCTCCCGCCCGGTGCCTCGGTCATGCCGAACCTGATGATGTATGAGGTGGCGAAGGCACAGGGGGAATCGGATGCGGACAAGTATTTCGTGGCGGCCCACCGGCAGATGACTTGGATGATCGAGCATATGGATTGGGAGGACCCGATGAGCACGAAGGGACAGCGCATGTCGGAGCATCTTACAATGCGAGCCTTTGCCTTCTTCTACCATCAGTACCCTGGCCGCCATCCCGCCGGTTTGCAGGAGAAGATCGAGGAATGGGCGCGGGTGGCGGTGCGGCGTTCGGATAATCTGTGGGACTTCCGTCGGTTTACCGATGATGCCGAATGGGCACCTTTGGGTTGGAACGAGACGGGGAATATCCTCGGGTTTCCGGCGGCGGCGTTGGCGGCGAAAAGTGCCGTTAAATCCGCCGCCCTTCGGCAGCGGTTGAACGAGATTGCCTGGGCGCACTTCGACAATGGATTCGGCCGCAACCCACTGGGGCGTCATTCCTCCTATGATGGTCCCCGCGAGATCGAGGGCGTGGACCTAGGCTGGTTCAATGCCTACGAAGGCGGCATCGGTTTGCTGGAGCCGGTGCGGTTTGTTTTCGACGGATCACCGAAGGCGGAACACTTCCCCAATCACCCTGAGCTTGGCAACTTCGGTTGGACCGAGGGATGGGTTCAATTCAACATCGCCTTTAACGCGGCCCTGGCTTTCGCCGCCTATGATGCCACCGATCTCACCATCGAGCGGGTCGGTGAAGACGAGGTCGAAATTCGGCTGTGTGCCCCGTTGAATTTTGATGAGCAGGTGACGGATACAGTGACGGTCACCTTGCGCAACTCGCAGGGTCAATCGATGCCCGTCGTGTTGACCGAAGAGAGCCAGTATTCGCGTTATCTATCTGCCCGCCTGAATGTCGTTGGGCGAGCCCTGACGACTGGAAACGAAGGGGTGGCGTGGAGGCTGGGTGATGTGATCACGACCGAATACGGCCTGAGTTATTTGAAGAAAACGGCGTCCCTTCGCCGTTAAATTGCGGTGACCGTCTGCCGCAGCTGACAACGCGCACAAAAATGCGGCGTGGTTGACTGGATATGCGTAGTGCGACGGGGCGGTTGGAGCTAGGCTCAGTCTAGCCCCGTATCTCCATGAATATCGCACGTAGGGTCAGTCGTTGTTTCGTTTTGGCATTGGTAGTGATGGGTCGCGCTGTTGCGGCCGATCCCGGTCACGTGGGTTATGTGCCTGCTCCGGAGAACTTGGAGGCACGGGAGTGGTTTCGAGATGCCAAATTTGGTCTCTTCATTCACTGGGGCATCTACAGCTTGGAAGAAAATGGCGAGTGGGTGATGCACCGCACCCAGATTCCCAAGGTCGAATATCAAAAACTGGCCGGCCAGTTTTATCCCTACGCCTTTGATGCGGACGAATGGTGTGAAATCGCCAAGGCGGCGGGGATTAAATACATCACCATCACCAGTAAACACCACGATGGTTTCGCCATGTATCACAGCGCGGTGAGCGACTATGACATGATCGATGCCACGCCCTTCAAGCGGGACATTCTCAAGGAACTGGCGGAAGCCTGCGAACGGCACGACCTCAAGCTGTTCTTCTACTACTCCCAGCTGGATTGGCAGCATGAGGACTACTTCCCCCGTGGTCGGACCGGTGGTTTTACGGCCCGTCCCGAGTCGGGCGATTGGGATGCGTATATCGAATATATGGAGACACAGCTGACGGAACTGCTTTCCGGCTACGGACCGATCGGGGGTATCTGGTTCGACGGCATGTGGGACAGGCCCGAGGCGGACTGGCGATTGGGCCGGACCTACAAGCTCATCCACGACTTGCAGCCCGCGACCTTGATTGGCAGCAACCATCACGTGTCCCTGATTCCCGGCGAAGATTTTCAGATGTTCGAAAAGGGGCTGCCTGGCGAAAGCCCGTTCGACAAGAAAGCACGGATCAGTGACCTGCCGCTCGAAATCTGTGACACCATCAACAACTCGTGGGGGTATAACCGGCACGATCATTGGCTCAAAAAGGACCGCGATCTGATTCACTATCTCGTACGCGGGGCAGGGATGAATGCGAACCTACTTCTTAACGTTGGCCCCAAGCCCGACGGCACCATCGCGCAAGGCCAAGTGAAGAAGCTCAAGATGATGGGCGCCTGGATGGAAAAGTGGGGGCATACGATCTATGGCACACGCATGGGTCCCTATCGTCCGTCGGGCTGGGGGGGTATCAACAGTGAAGGACGGTCAGGTATATGTGCATGTGCTGACCATGGATCGTTCCATCGTCCTGCCGGAGATCGCCCGCACGGTCGTCGGAGCCCGCCTGTTGGACGGCACCGCGATCGAGTTCGAAGTCGCTGAGACTGGCACGATCTTGCATCTCCCGGTGGAGCGACCGGATCCCTACGATACGATCATCGCGCTGGATTATGAATAGATTCGGGTAGGTCCGACTCTGCTCCTGCGGTTGACCTGACTGCAGCGAGAGCGTCAGCTACGGGCCTTCATGCCGGACTCGTCTCATTTTTACTCTCTCCGCCCGGAAGGGTGCAGCCAATGAATCTGGAGCTATGGCAGTGGGTGGTGGTGGTTTTGGCGGCGCTGTTTATCGGCGTCTCGAAGACCGCCATCGGAGGGCTCGGCATGGTTTCGGTGGCGATCTTTGCCAACGTTCTGCCGGCCCGTGAGGCGAGCGGGTTCGTGCTGCCCTTGTTGATCTGCGCGGATCTGGTGGCGGCGAGATCCTACCGCGAGCATACCCAGTGGAAACATCTGCTGCGACTTTTTCCCTGGACGGCGGGCGGGGTGATCCTGGGTTGGATGTGCATGGGGATGATCAATGACCGGGAGGCGAGTCTGTTGGTGGGGGGAATCGTGCTTGCGATGGTGGCGCTGCATTTGTGGCGGAGCCGCCGACCGACTGACGATGAAGAGCATAGCTTCGGGTTTGCCGCCACGATCGGCGTGCTGGCGGGATTCACGACCTTGATTGCGAACGCGGCGGGGCCGTTGATGGCGATCTATCTCTTGGCGATGCGGCTGCCGAAAATGCAGTATATGGGCACCGCGGCGGTTTTTTTCCTGATCATCAACTCGTTCAAAGTCCCGTTCATGGTGAACCTCGATTTGATCACCTGGCAGAGCGTTACGGGCAATCTGATCCTGGTGCCAGCGGTGTTTTTTGGGGCGTTTATCGGCCGCAGAATTCTGAAGATTATTGACCAGAAACTATTTGAATCGCTGGCGCTGTGGATGAGTGCGCTGGCCGGGATTAAACTGCTGTTCTAAGCGATGATGGTGAGATTTTCGAGGTGTTCATGCCGATCCAATCGTGGTTAAACCTCATTTTGAAATATGGCGCGTAAAACGGTTCGAGACATGTGGAAGGCGAAGTTGGCTGGGCAGGAAGTCGCTCCGACCGCCCATGGGCGACGGGCGGCGGCCGCGGTCACCGCTCCGATGGATCTCCAACGGACGCCCTTCGACGGACTCGTGCTGGGGATAGATCCCTCGCTGCGCGGCACCGGTTTGGCGGTGATCGAATTTAAAGGTGGCCGGCAACCCATGATGTTGAGTTGCGCCACAGTGAAGGTGAAACCGAAGGTGCCCATGGCGGAGGCTTTGGCCGAAATTCACCGCTCAGTGGCCAGCATGGTCGCAAGATTTACCCTCACCCATGTGGCTCTAGAGCAAACGATCTATGTGCAGAATTTCCAAACGGCCCAAATCCTGGGCGCCGCTCGAGGAGCGGCCATCACGGCGGTGGCGCTCCAAGAGTTGCCGATTTTTGAATATGCGCCGCTTCGCGTGAAACAAGCCGTGGTGGGCGCGGGTCGCGCGAGTAAAGAGCAGATGGCGCGCACGGTCATGGGATTACTGGGTCATGGGGCTCAACTGGGGTATGATGAGGCCGATGCCGCCGGGGTGGCGCTCTGCCATGCCTTCACGTGGCGTGGATAATTCTAATTCCTCGCTTTCCTCGGACGGATTTTCCCGCACGATGCTGGGTTTTTCCGCGTTAACCTTCGATGACTGATTCAAACCAAGACTCCATAGATCCGATTGAGGATACCGATGATGAGCTCTCCCCCCGGGAGAAGCCTATGGGCTTTCTGGAACATTTGGAGGAGTTGCGCTGGGTGTTCATGAAGTCGGCGATTGCATTCACCATTTGTGCGGTGGCGATCGGCGTGTTTCTCAAGAAGTTTAATGTACTGCTGATGTGGCCGCTCTTCAAAGTGATGGAAGATTATCCCCATCTATCGCTTGATTTGGGCACGACGTCGGTGATGGAGAGCTTCACGGTCGTCATTCAGATGTGCGTGGTGGGCGGCCTCATTCTATCGGCCCCGCTCTTGGTGGTATTTATTGGACAGTTCATTTCACCGGCATTGAAGGAAACGGAGCTCAGACTCGTGGCTCCCGGTTGTATAGCGGCTTCTCTACTGTTTTTGACGGGAGTCTGTTTCAGCTTTTTCCTCCTCGTTCCCGGCACGATCCGGGTATCAATCGAATTGAATGAGATGTTCGGGTTTATCACCCGTTGGACTCCCGGATCGTACTACGGGATATTGATTTGGCTCTCGCTGGGGGTAGGGGCGGCGTTTGAGTTCCCGCTGCTCATCGTGTTGATGACTTATCTCGGCATGGTGACGAGTGTCCAGCTTCGCAGCTGGTGGCGACACGCTTTGGTCGTTTCATTTGTGGTCGCGGCCTTCGTGACGCCCACCCCCGACCCGATCAATCAGTCCATATTGGCCCTGTCCCTCTACATATTGTACGGGATATCGATTTTTGCCGCCAAACGGGTCGAGAAACACAAACGGCTGAAGGAAGAGTCCGAGTAGCGGCGGTTCGTCCGAGGTGAGACGAAGGGTAATGTCGCCTTCCCGATTCCGGTGGAAGAATGAAGCATGCGTACTCTTTCCATTGTCACTTAGTAAGTGACAATGGAAGTCCTCGGGGAGCTTGGGGGAGGGTTATTCGCCTTGGAGTGATTGCCGGAGATCCGGATTGGCTTCCAAGTGGGCCGTGAGCCGCTCCAGCGCGGCGAAGGTTTCGGAGCTGACGTGATGCTCCATGCCTTCGACATCTTTGGAAATCACGTTCTCATCGAGGCCGAGTTGCCGCAGGAAATTGGTCAGGAGTTCATGGCGGTGAGCGATCCGCGCGGCGACCTTTTGGCCCGCTTCGGTGAGGACCATGCCGCGATATTTCTCGTAGTTGACGAGTCCTTCGGCGTCCAAGCGTTGCACCATGGTGGTGACGCTGGCCTGGGAGATTTTCAGTTCCGCCGCGATATCGACCACCCGGGCGTAGCCTTTGGTCTCGATCAGTTCACTGATTCGTTCGAGGTAATCCTCAACGGCAGCAGTGGTGCGGGAGGGAGTGCGAGGGGCGTCGGGCACGTCCTCAATCAACCCGTCCGCGGGGCACGGTCAAAAGGTTTCCTCCCGCAATGGCGACTTAGTCGCGGTTTTTCAGCACCTTCTGGTAGCGGAAAACCGTGCGGAACATCCACGAGGAGAGCCAGAATACGCCCGTCATGCAGGCGGCGGTGCCAGCGGACCACAGGTTAATCATGTTCGGATCGCTGGAAGGCACATGCGCCCGTAGAATCGTGAACAGGAAAGCGAAGAAACCGCCACAGAGGACGACGTCTACGAGGAAGTCTGATTTTTTGACGGTGACTTCTGATTCGGCCATAGGACCCCAGCACAGAGGATCGGGCGGCGGTTTGTCGATGGGATTTTTCGAAATCCTAGCTCATTTTGAGTCTTCCCGCCGTCTTTGCAGGTTTTCCCAGAGGTGACGGGCCTTAGCGGCGATCATTTCGCGAGCCTTGGTGATCTCGGCCATTCGGGCGGATTTGTTTTCCTCTGAAATCGCGGCGAGGTCGTCGAGATTGTAGAGGTAAACGTTGTCGATCTCGGCTACCGCGGCATCGATATCCCGGGGAAGGGCGAGATCGATCAAGAAGAGCGGCGCGGCGGGGCGTTGGCGCATGGCGTTCCCCACGGCGGTAGCGGACAGGATGGAACCGGGGGCGGCGGTGGCGCAGACGATCACGTCAAATTGGTTGAGGTGATCGGACAGCTTGTCGAAAGGGAGGGCGCGGCCGTCGAGGGTTTGGGCCAGTTCCATCGCACGATCCATGGTGCGACTGGAGACGGTGAGATCGGTGGCCCCGCGGCTGCGGAAGGCTTTGGCGGCCTGTTCGCCGATATCGCCGGCTCCGGCGAGCAGGATGCGTGCGTCGGACAGATCGCCGAAAATGGTGGTGGCCAAATCGACGGACACGTTGGCTACGCTGACTTGGCCCTCGGAAATACCGGTTTGGGTGCGGACCTGTTTGGCGGCTTGGAAGGTTTTTTGGAAGAGCTTGTGCAAGGTCGGGCCCACCCGCTGGGTTTTCTGGGCAGCGGCGTAGGCGTCCTTAACTTGGCCGAAGATTTCATTTTCACCGATGAGTTGAGATTCCAGACCGGCGGAGACGGCGCCGAGGTGGTGGATCGCGTCGGAATCGGTTTTGCACAGCTGCGTGGCCACAAAGGCCTCCACTTCGATTTCCTGATGCTCGCAGAACAGGATTCGCAGTTGATCCAGGGTCCCGTCGGATGCGGCGACGCCATAGAACTCCACGCGGTTGCAGGTGTTGAGAATGGCGTATTCCTCCAGGCCGGGCAGGGTGCCCAGCTTTTGCTCCAAGCGGGGCAACGCACTCGTATCCAACGCGAGTTTTTCGCGCCATTCCAGTGGAGCCGTGTGGTGGGTGACACCAACGACGAAGAGAAACGGGTCCGACTTACTCACGGTTGGACAGAGGGGGGAACGGGTGGCAGCTCATCACCGCGACGGGATGAGTTGACCGGATAGACGGAAATTAACGCGGCGGCGAACAGGCCGATGCAGATCCACGCGAGGTTTTTGCCGTAGAGTTTGCCCTGGCGGCGGAGGATGAAAGCACCGCCGTAGGCGAACCAAATTGCGACCGTTATGAGGAGTTTGGCCAGATTGACCGTATCGATCGCGCGAATCCAGTGTGCCGAACCGACCAGCAGTGAGGCGGACAGGAGCACCACCCCCACGTTGAGGAGACGCACACTGATGGAGTCGAGGTCCCGAATTGAGGGGAGGAAGGCGAACGCACCGCTGAGTTGTTTATTCTTCAGGCTGTAGTTACGCAGCAGAAACATGATCGAGGTCAGAGCCAGCAAGGCGAAGACTCCGTAGCTGAAAAGAGCCAGGGCGGCATGGAACTCGATCCAGACATTTCCGCCGAAGACATTAGATCGGTGGGTGGCATCCCACGCGGGAATCGACAGTGAGACCATCGAAAGCACAATCGAGAGCAGGGAGGTGAAATAGCCCAAGAGACTCAAACGGAAGGTGGCTCCAACGACCAAATAGAGGGCGGTGGCTGACCAGGCGGTGAACTGGAAGAGTTCGAAAGTATTCCCCAATGGACATCCGCCTACCTCGAGTCCGCGAATGTAGAGCCCGACCGTTTGTAAAGCGAAGCCGATGGCGACAAATAGATAGATGGTGCCCGCCGGCTGCTTGCGATGACGCATCAGTGCGACCGTGCCGATCACCACGCCCACAAGGTAGCAAGCGGCGGCGATCCAGATCCAAGTGCGGTCAGTCATGTCCAGAGGGAAAACCCAAAGCCCAACAAAACAAATCCCAAAATCGCTTAACTGGACGGTGCCCAGTGCTCGAGAAAGGCTACAATCTTGGCCGGATCGTGAGCTGATCCCTTTTCGAGCGCTCCGGTTTCCTGGGTGGTGAGGATTTCCCCGGCAGCATCGAGTACCACGAGAACGGGCAGGCCGAATTGGGTGGGGTTGCCGTATTTGGTGACGGTGGCGGCGTTACGTTTGGTACCGTTGCGGGTGTTCACATCGACTTGGATGACGATGTAGTCTTCGGCCAAGGCCTGCTCAACTGCGGCGTTGTTGTGTAGGGTGGAGTTAAGTCGATGACACCAGACGCACCAGTTGGCGCCAAATTTGAGTAACACGCGCTTATTCTCGGCTTGGGCCGTAGAGAGCGCTGCCGAGATATCGGCGGCCGCATCAGCATGCACGTCGTAGATGTCTTCGCCCATCTGCGGGTATTCTGCGGCGTTGAGACCGAGGGAGAGAAAGAGAAATGGCAGGACTAGGCGTGCTCGCATGGGAAGAATCTGGAACTCAAGAACTCAGGAATCAACCGTCAGCCTGCGGTGGTTGGCCGCAAAGAGGCGCAAAAATTGGTTGCTCGTTGGGATGGACATGATCCGTGCGCCTATAGGCGCCATGGACCGGTCGATTCTGAGATGATCTTTTTGCGCTTTTTTGTGGCTATGATTACGTCGAAGTAGCTCAAACCGCGTTCGACAAGTCAGCAGCGCCGGAGTGGTTTGGGATTTGGTCGGTTGGGATTTAGGATTTCCACGGCGCTAGCCGCGACGTGCGACCCAGAAGCGGCATTCGTCGGAGAAGTCGCGCACGGCCTGGGATTCCTTGCTGATCCGGCGGCGCATGTTGTCCCAAGTGTGAGTCCATCCGGTGGCTTTGAGGTCCGTCAGAATTTCTTCTCGGTCGGGCAAGTGCATGAAGGTGCGACCGAGGTCGTCCTCGAAGTAGCGGTCCCCGAATTCGACCAAGGCCGGGTCCTGTTGGTTGGTGAGCCAGAGCTTGGCTTCACGTTTCCACATGAAGCGTTCGAGTTTGGAGTGGTCTCTGTCGTGGGTGGTGAAGACCAACGGGGCGCCCGGTTTGCAGCAGGCTCGAATCGAGCGTAGAGCGGCCCGCCGGTTGCGTTTGTGGGGGATCTGCATGAGTCCGTTGAACATGAAGAGCGCGGCCTCGAATTGTATGCCGACAACTTCAGGATGTTGGGCAATCTTGCGGGCATCGGCGTGGAACAAGGTGATGGCTTTTTTTACCTTCCGTTCGATGAAAAGCGACTGAGCTTGCGCGCACAGCTCTTCGGCGAAGTCGAAGGCGTGGATCTTTTTGTAGCCTTGTTCCCAGAGCCCAAGGGCTACGCGGCCCGCGCCGCAACCGGCTTCGAGGATGCGGGCAGTTTTTTTCTTGGGTAGATGTTGGGCGAATACCTTTTCCTCCGACGCCCAAAGTCCCAGGCGATGCGCAGCTCGCGTGTAGTGCACCACGGCGCGCATATCGTTGAAATCGGCGCGAACTTGGGTGGGCGAAAGTTGGGTTTTTACAGGAGGCAACGGAGAGAACAGAGGCAGCTGAGTGAAAATGTGTTAACCACTAATCACACAAAATGTGTCAGTAGGGCTGTGGGGCAGGAGTTGTAATTGCCACAAAAAGGCGCGAAAATTCTCAACTGCTCCTGAAGGGTTGGTGGCGCCTATAGGCGCGGGGAAAGTTTCGGCAAAAGGGGCGGGTGTTTTGGTGAATTTTTGTGGCGGGAAAAACGGCGAATGATGGGCTTCTAGTTTTCTTTCTACCGTTTTTTACCCCAGCGGCGTTTTTGTTCTTTGAGCTCCAGGCTGGCGGCTTCGATTTGCACGCCGGCTACGGCGGGGTGGGCGCGGAGGGTTTGGAAGATTTCGCCGGTGAGGGTCCAATCCAAAGCGGTTGAAACGTCAGCGATGGCGGCGGCTCGATTTTCGCCGAGGAAACCGAAGCTGGTGCCGGTGCGGCCGCCGCGGGCGTCGAGAATGGGGCGCAGCGATTTCATGAATTCCTCGTTTTCCGGATTATCCGGCTGGAGTAGCCAGGTGACGCGTTTCACGTTGTTGGCGACATAGGAGGCGAGGGGGTAGGTCTCGCGCACGTTGATGCGGGCACCGTCGTCGCGCACCATCACGGTGCCGAGAATCACCACCGGCACGTTCTCGCCGAGGGTTTCGCCGTATTCTTCATACGCGTCGGAGAACATGTTGAGTGGCACCGAGGCCTGTTTCGTCGCGAGGGTGAAGGCGACCCACGGACGATTGTCGCGTTTGGCCAATTTTTTCTGGATACCGCTGACGATGCCGCAGAGACGAAACGCGGTGCGGTCTTCCTGCTCCAATAACTCGTCCACGTCGAACGTGTCGATCGCGTCGGCGAGCCCGGTGTAAGTATTCATCGGGTGACCGGAAACGTAGAATCCGAGCAGCTCTTTTTCGAAGGCCAGTTTCTCCGCCGATGAAAAATCGGCGTCGTCGCTGTCCTTCTTGTTACTTGATACTTGTGATTTGTTACTTCGCTCCGTCGCATCCGGCTCCGCGAGCATATCGAGGAAATTGTTTTGGCCGGCAGCCCGGTCGCGGGCATGAGCGGCGGCGGCTGACATGGCGCCGTCGAGACGCTCGAAGATGGCTTGGCGGGATTCGCCGGAGAAATCGAACCCACCGGTTTTGGCTAGGTGCTCGAGCACGCGTTTGTTGGCGGCCTTGCCATCTACGCGAGCAACGAAGTCGTCGAAGTCCTCGAACGGACCGTTCTCTTCGCGTTCTTCGATGATGCGAAGGGAAGCGGCTTCACCGACACCCTTGATGCCGGCGAGTCCAAATCTGATTTTTCCGCCGCCGGCGACGGGGGCGAAGTTCTCTCGCGATTCATTGACGTCGGGGCCCTGAACCTCGATCCCCATGGCCAGGGCTTCGTCGATGAAGTGGGAAACTTTGTCGGCGTTGCCAAGCTCGGCGGTGAGTACCGCGGCCATGAATTCGACGGGGTAGTTGGCTTTGAGAAATGCGGTCTGGTAGGCGACGATGGCGTAGGCGGCGGAGTGGGATTTGTTAAAACCGTATTCCGCGAATTTGTTCAGGATGTCGAAGATCTCGTTGGCCTTCTTGGCGGAGATGTTGTGGATCCGCGCCGCGCCTTCGGTGAATTTTTCACGCTCCCGGGCCATGGCTTCCATGTCCTTCTTGCCCATGGCGCGCCGGAGCATGTCCGCACCACCGAGAGAGTAGCCGGCGATGATCTTGGCGCACTCCATCACCTGTTCTTGGTAGACGATGATGCCGTAGGTTTCCTCGAGCACGTCTTCGAGGAGCGGATGGGGATATTCGATGGTGGCGGGGTTGTGCTTCCCCTTGGCGTAGGTGGGAATGAACTGCATCGGACCCGGACGATAGAGGGCCGAGATCGCATTGATGTCATCGATGCTGGAAATGCCCACCTGCCGGGAGGCGTTCTGCATACCCGGTGATTCGAGCTGGAATACGCCGACCGTTTTGCCGGCGTTGAGGAGCTCGTAGGTTTTTTCGTCTTCGAGGGAAATGTCCTCGGTGTTGAACTTGGGGTCCGCGGTGCGTCGGACGTTGGCCACGGCATCGGAAATGACGGTGAGGGTCTTGAGCCCGAGGAAATCCATCTTCAGCAGGCCGAGTTTATCGACCGCTTTCATGGAAAACTGCACCGTGACGTCGCCCTCCTGCAAAGTGAGGGGAACGAAGTTCTCGAGGGGTTCATCGGTGATGATGATGCCGGCGGCGTGTTTGCCGGTATTACGGACCATGCCCTCGAGCACGCGGCCGGCTTCGACCACTTTTTTGGCCACGGGATTACGGTCGATCTCGGTGCGCAACTCGGCGGACTTTTCGATCGATTCGGCGAGCGAGATGTTGAGTTCGTCGGGGATCATCTTCGCGAGGCGGTCGGCCTCGGCGAAGGGGAGGTCGTTCACGCGGGAGACGTCGCGGATGACCATCTTGGCGCCCATGGTGCCATAGGTGATGATGTTGGCGACGCAGTCGTTGCCGTATTTCTCGCGCACGTAGTCGATGACTTCGACGCGGCGGCGCATGCAAAAATCGATATCGAAGTCGGGGGGGCTGACGCGCTCGGGGTTGAGGAATCTCTCGAACAGCAGGCCGAACCGCATGGGATCGACGTTGGTGATTTTGAGCAGGTAGGCGACGAGGCAGCCCGCGCCGGATCCGCGACCGGGACCGACGGGGATCTCTTTGGACATGGCCCAGGCGATAAAATCCCAGACGACGAGGAAGTAGTCCACGAAGCCGGTGACGTTGATGATCGAGAGCTCGTAACCGAGCCGAACCACCAACTCCTGGGGTTGAGTGAGCTCGCTGTAGTCCGGTGGTTGTGGTTTCTCGCCCTCCGGGAGATCAACCAACAAGGCGAGCCGTTCGGCCACGACCGGTTCTTTGGCGACGGCATCGTAGTCGACGTCGTAGCGCATCTTCAGTCCCTCGCGGCACAGATCGAGCAGGTAGTTGGAGGGTGTCGCGGTGATTTCGACGGGCAGGGGATACTTGGGGTATCGCTCGGAGCCCTTGGGGAAGGGAATCTCGAGTTCGCACATCTCGGCCACCGCGTGGGTGTTGATGATGGATTCGGGGACCTCGCCGAAGACCTTTTCCATTTCAGCCCGGGATTTGAGGTAAAATTCCTGCCCCGTGAACCGCATACGGTTCTCGTCCTGAATTTTGGAGCCCGTCTGGATGCAGAGCATGGCGTCGTGCGGATCCGCATCAGAGGCGTTGACGTAGTGAACGTCGTTCGAGGCGATGACCTTGAGACCGAACTCTTCGCCGAGTTTGAGCAGCCCGGGGATGATTTTCTTCTGTTCGGGGATGCCGTGATCCTGGATTTCGACGAAATAGTTTTCTTTGCCGAAGATCTCGACAAATTTGCCGCAGGCCTCGCGCGCATCGACCTCGCGGTCGTGGAGGAGGTGCTGGGGAACGAGGGAAGCCAAACACCCTGTAAATCCGATCAATCCCTCCGAATATTTGGCCAAAGTCTCCATATCCGTGCGCGGTTTGTAGTAAAATCCGCGCAAATGGGAGTCGGAGACGAGTTTGAGGAGATTCTGGTAGCCGGTAAGATTTTTGGCGAGGAGGCCGAGATGGTAATAGCTTTTGCCATCCTCGGCGCGGCCTTTCTTCTCCAAGCGCGACCCGGTGGTCATGTAGAGCTCACAGCCGATCAGCGGTTTGATGCCATTGGCCTTGGCGGCGTTGAAGAACTGAATGGCGCCGAATAGATTGCCGTGATCAGTGAGGGCTAAAGCACTCATTTCAAGCTCTTTAGCTCGACTCATCAGTCGATCGATACGGCAGGCTCCGTCGAGCAGGCTAAAGTCGGTGTGGACGTGGAGGTGGCAGAAACTCGAATCGCAGGGCACGGGAAAGGAAAAGCTGAAAGCTGAAAAACTGAAAAGATGAAATAGCTTGGAGAGAAAGAGAAAGAGAAAGAGGCATCGGGGGACGATTTTTATGCAATTTCGCCGGGGATAAGTTTGCCGTTGACGGAGGGCGCGCGGTTTGGCCTCCTCAGCCTTTTTCCCTCTTAAGAACACGTCACCTGACATGCCCATCGAAATCAAAATCCGTAAAAGTGAGCCCGTGGAGCGCGCCCTGCGCCGCCTGAAAAAGAAGCTCGAACGCGAGAACGTCATTAAGGGTGTTCGTGCCAAGCGCTACTTCGAAAAGCCCTGCGCCAAGAAGCGTCGCAAGAACAAGGTCATGGCCTTCACGCAGATGCTGCGTAACCGCCACGAAGGTTAATCCAGCCTGTTTTGCGACCGATAGGTCTTCCCGACCGCGCCATCGAACAGCTGTTCAGGGCGCGGTTTTTTGTGCCTGACCAGATCGGCTCGCTTTTTGCGAACGGTTGTCGGTAATTTGTGCGTTCGCCTGTTTTACTGATCCTGTGAGACCCAACCTAGCCCTTTCGACCTGCTGGAATTCTTTCCGTCATCAAGACGGTTACAAGATGTTGGCGGAAATAAAGGCGTTGGGATTCGATTATGTGGAGCTGAGTCATGGCACCAAGATTGTGCTGGTGGAAGGGATCTTGCGGGCCGTGGAGGAAGGGATGATGAAAATCAGTTCCACCCATAATTTTTGCCCGCTGCCGATGGGGATCACCCATTCGGCGCCAAATCTGTTCGAGCCGTCCGTTTCGGCG
>CBFHXU010000013.1:0-33942 GCA_965659875.1 uncultured Opitutaceae bacterium | reverse complement strand
CAGGGCGTGACCACACCGCCATCGTCAAGACTATGGCGGGCATGCGGGCGCGCCGAGCAGTGGAGTAGTACAAGCCGGGAGGCACCAAAGGACGGTCCTCCGTGATCACTGTGACAATAAATTCAGGCCGAGTGCTGCAAGAGATCAGGGAGCGCTGCGCTCAAGCCTTTGTAGGCGGCAACTTCCGGCGGCAGGGTCGCGATCGTTCGGTGGAACCGACGTTTGGTATCGGGGTCGGCGAGGACGTCATCAAGGCGGATGCGATCGATGCGAATGCCAAAGAGCATGGCGCCGGTTGCGGGAAGCGGCGTGAGTATCTGGCGCTCCACGCGGACCCAAATTTTGTCGGGCGGAGTTTCGGCCACCAGCGGCGGCGGTTTTATGGCCGGATGCAGGTTCCAGGCATCGGTCGCGGCCAGACCCCAATTAGGGCGACCGGCGGAGAAGCCGGGTTTGATTTTATCCAGATAGCGATTGATGGCGGGACCTATGGCGGCGTTGAGTCCCGGCACCACGCTGTGCACTTCCAGGAGCGTGAGACCAATCTTCTCCGGCAACGACCAATGACTGGGAAAGACCACTACCCCTCCGGCGACACGAAAGGTTCCGGTGGCGTCCCGGCAAAGTAACACGACATCGGGTTCGAGTTGAGCTCCAGCCACGACTGGGTCGGCCGAAACTTCGCTTCCCGTCCAGTCGCGGGCCGACCGCACAAATTCAGACCAGGCGTCCTGCCCTTCCGGCGCGATGACTGCGTAATTTCCAGGAGCTTCTGCCAGGGCTTTTTTTCGTTCGCTGACGATCTCTTTCGCATCCGTTGTCGGTTTAAAAAACTCGCCGGGGTCTCCCCGACGAAGCGTCAACCGGAAGCCAAAATCGTCATCCGGAAAAAGATCACTCCAATCGTTCATGGGCGAACCACCACTTGAGTGCACGCACTGCGTTTAAGATATTCGCGAGCGAACTTCGCGAGCGACTTGACCGTCACGGCATTGATCTGTGATTCAAATTTAGCACCGTCTTCGATCGGTAATCCGTAGAGCTCATTGAGCGCGGTGTGCATCGCCTTGGCTCCGTTGGATTGCAGCGACACGCGACGGGAGGCGCAGAGGCGCGTTTGGCAGCGTTGGAGTTCCTTTTTGGTGATCTTGCCGGCGGCCATGCGTTTGATCTCCAACTCAATCTCGCGGAGCACTTCGGTTTCCTTACCGGGCTGGGTCCCCGCGTAGAAATAGAACATGCCCGCTTCGAGACCGATCACGCGCGAAGATCGCACGTAGTAGGCGAGACCCTTTTCTTCGCGCACCCTTTCAAAGAGGCGGGACGACATGCCGCTGAAAAGTTCGTCGGCGACTTCGGCGACATGAAAGTCATCCGAGCGCACGCCGGGGCCCTGGTAACCCTGAAACACCACCGCTTGCTGGCGCGGTTGCTTCACCACGATGTCGGTGGGATCCGCGACTGCAGCCAAGGTGGGGGCCACCGGTTGAAACGTAGTGTGCTTGAAGCGGCGAAGTAGTCGGCGAAGTTTCGGACCCAGTTTGGTCGGATCAAAGTCACCCGCGACCGAGAGCACTACGTTAGGGGCAACCATCAATCTGCGATGGAGCCGAGCAAGGTCCTTCGCTTTAAGAGCCTGCAGGTGTTCGATCTCCCCCCCCGCTTCGATCGCCAGCGGATGTTCGCCGAAAAATCGGCGGCGTAGCTCTTGACGGCCGATGGTTACGATGTCGTCGGCGTCCTGTTGGAGATCCGCCACCTGAGCGTCACGTTCGATGGAGAATGACGCGGGCGTGAACTTCGGTTTCAGCGCCGCTTCGCCCAGCAGATCCAAGGCGAGATCGATATCGCTCGGGAGCACCTCGACCGCCAGGCCAAAGGTATTGTTGCCGGTGACCGGAGAGAGGGATCCGCCCACGGTCTCGATCGCGGTCGCAACCTGCGCCGCGCTGCGCTTGGCGGTATCGCGGGCCAACAGCGTCGCCATCAGATTGGTTGCTCCTCGCTGGTCCGTCGGCTCGAAAGCCGAACCTCCCAGCGAAAGTAACCGCAGATGCAGATTAGGGAGTCGCGAGTCCGGCTGCATGATCAGGCGTGCGCCATTGGCGAGCATTTCACAGTGGACGGCAGCGATTGGCGTCTGAGTTTCGGGATCCACCGATTTCGAGGGTTGATCTACCGATGGTCTTGGACTGAGCGAAACGGTGGTGGGCGTGCCGGCCAATACGTAGGTCTTTAATACGCGACGCAGAGCCGCCGGGGTAACTTGGCGTAGCCGCTTGAAGTATCCTTGGGAGAACTGCAAATCTCCGGCCACGACTTCGGCCACCCCCAGACGCGACGCCTGACCCGACACCGTCTTGCGACCGTTAATTTCGCCCACCACCAATTGCCGGATGGATTTGTCGATCTGAGACGTCGTGAATCCTTTGACGCTGATCCGACTCAATTCGCGATGAACCGCTTTCAGCGCGCGGTCGCGTTGATCGGCGTCACAAACGAGGGACAAGTAGAAAAGTCCCTGCTCTCCGGGCGCCCAGCTGGTAACGTCGATCGAGTGCACGAGGCGGGCTTTTTCGCGAATCGATTTCCAAAGGAGCGAGCTGTCACCGTTGCCCAGGATCAGAGCCAAGACGTTCAGCGCGGCGGCATCGGGATGACTCAGTCCCGGGATCGTCCAGGCTACCGCACCACGCACAATTTCGACGTCGTCATAAAGGTGTTCAACTCGCGCCGACAGAGCGGGAGGTTCGCTGGGCAGATAGACCGGTGGAAGTCGGCGCCGGGAAGCACCCCCGAAGTGTTGCTCAATCGCCTTTTCCACCACGTCCCGATCGAAGCCGCCGGCCACCACGACCACCATGTTATTGGGCACGTAGCGTTCACGGTAATAGGCCAGCAAGTCCTTCCGCGTCACCGCGGCAAACACATCCCGGTGGCCGATGATCGGCTGCCGCATCGGGTGTTCGTGATAGACGGTTTCGAACAATTGTTGCCAGAGACGATGGTCGGGATCGTCGAGCCCCATATCGATCTCGCGTAAAATGACCCCTTGTTCACGTTTCACTTCGTCCGCCGGCAGTGTCGAATGTAGGACGGTGTCGCCCAAAACATCGACGGCCACGGTCGCGTGCTCCGCCGGAATATCGATGTAGTAAACCGTGCGATCAAAGGACGTGTAGGCGTTGATGTAACCGCCGTGAGCCTGCACCTCAGTCGAGATCTCGCGACCCGCCCGGCGTTTGGTGCCTTTGAACAGGAGATGCTCCAAGTAGTGCGAGAGGCCTGCGCCTAAATGATCATCCTCGTGGATGCTCCCCGTTTTCACCCAAACCTGCACTGAAGCTACCGTGGCGGCCGCATCGGGTTTGAGCACAACCGTGAGGCCGTTGGGAAGCACCCGACGGATCGGGGCATCGCGCCAAAGTTTGTCGAGAAGCTTAAAATCTTGAGCAGCAGGCATGGTGTAAACCGCCCACTAACACTGACCAACCCGCAAAAGCCAAGGCTCGGATCACGCGTCATTCGGCCCGCTCAAATCAAACGAAACGAGCTTGGCGCTGCTCGTTGGGTCGAAACGGCGCATCAAAGGCCTCCTCGAAACTATAGATCTCATTGAAATCTTCGCGCGAATCTCCCTCGTTGCGGCTGAACACGCTGTATTCGATGAGATTGAAAACGATGTCCCCGAAGTGACCACACTCCGTCACTCCCCATTCACCTAGAACCGTTCGAGCCATCGGTCCGAACTGATCGAGAGCGAACGCCCTCAAGCCCATCAACAGCTCCTCACCCGAAACATGTAAGGATTTCCCGGCCCGCGACGAGTCACTCTTCTTCAATTCCTTCACCGTAAAATCCAACCCCTGCCGCACGAATCCATAGGCACTTTTGTTAAAACGATGATCCTCTTTGCAGATAAGAGACACCACTTCGTTGAAATCGAGGTCTTGCATTGGTAAAATTTATCGGACTTGGAAAACGACAAGGGGACAAAGCAAAACGCTTTTTTACTCCAATATTAGGTATTTTGACCCGACATTAGCCCAAAATCTACGAGAATGTAAAAATTAAGTAAAGCGATCGTTTTGCTTTACAATAATAGTTACGCAATCGTTACCACGTGGCAAAACCGGGACATAGACAATGATTTCTGCAACACAAACCAACCATCCCATGAGTGAAACTGATTCCGAATCGCCATCAGCCGCCGCTCTGCAAATTGCTTGCAACCGATTGAAAGCTGCAGGTTTGCGTATTACTCAACCACGGATCGCGATCCTTGATGTACTGATCAAACGCTCACTGCCAGCCAGTATCGAACAGATTCATGCCGAACTCGCCAATACGGTCTGTGATTTGGTCACGGTTTACCGCTGTCTCGCCGCTTTCGAGGAACTCGACCTCGTTCGCCGCTGTTTTTTCCACAATGGCGCCAGTCTTTACCAAATCGCGCTCGATGACTCCCCTTCCTACCACATCGTGGACAAGACCTCGAATTCGGTCAGTGAGCTCGATCCCGAACTCGCCATGGAACTCAGCGAAGCGATGCAAAAAATCGAACAGAAGCTGATCGCCCGTGGCTTCACCGATGTTTCCAACCTGGTTGAATTCTTCGCTCGCACGCCCAAACACCCGATCGATCGGGTGCAGAATGGCGCCTTGATGGCTGAAATCCGCTGATCGTAGTTCAGCCCTCCTAACATTTCGCCGCGCTCAATAATCGAGCGCGGCTTTTTTAGGTTCTCCTCCGGTGCGACCGTTGAACTGATGCACGAAGAATTCCTGTCGATTCGGTCATTCCCCCGCAGCATGGTCGGCTCTGTCCTGCAGCCAAAATTACCCCATGCTTTTATCACGTATATTCTCCAGCTTCGCAAAAGGGATCCTGCTCTCGGCCCTTGCCTTATCCACTCTGGTGGGGGCTGCCGCCCCCGCACAACGGATCCTGTTCCTCGTGGGAGAAGTCGAATATGGCACCGCCGAGTCGCTATCCCATTTCGCCAAAGACGTGCTGAAGCCGCTCGGGTATGAGACGGAGTTTATTTTCTCGGCCTCGGATGATCGTTCATCGCCGGACATCCATCGCTTCGACGGACTGAGCGATGCCCTAGACCGGTCCGACCTTTTATTCATCAGCACGCGACGACGGTTTCCCAACGCCGAACAGATGACGAAAATCGAAGCGTGGGTGGAGAACGGAAAGCCGGTGATCGGTATTCGCACCGCTTCCCATGCGTTTGGAGCCAAACCTCGGCCGGGCTACGAACCCACGGGAGATCAACGTTCCTGGGATTCCATTGACCGGGATGTTTTCGCCATGCGCTATGACGGTCACTATCACAATGACTCCGGCCAGACCATGATCCGTCGGGTGCGCGAGGCCCATGCCCATGCGATCATGCGAGGAGTGACCTGGAAACAGGATCAAGCTGTCACCTCCAGTCTCTACAAGAATCCGGATCTGGATGACCGCGCTTATGTCCTGCTCAGCGGTTTCCTCCAAGACCAACCCGACACTTACCAACCGGTAAGCTGGGTGATCGAAAGCGAGAGGGAACGAACCTTCTACACTTCGCTGGGAGATCCCGATCATTTTAAACTACCGTGGTTTCGAACCCACCTCGCCAACGCGATCACGTGGGCACTATCCTCCCCCACCGCAGTGACCCGGAGTCCCATCGATCCCGCCAAAGTCGACTACGAAGCCCGGCGAGGCGGGCTCCCGCCCGCCGACTCACTGGCCGGAATGCGGACCCCCTCGGATCTGGAAGTTGATCTTCTGGTCGCCGAGCCCGGGATCGAACAACCGGTTTTTCTCAACTTCGATGAGCGCGGTCGCATGTGGGTGGTCGAGTATCGACAGTATCCCGAGCCGGCCGGCTTGGAAGCGGTGAGCCGGGATCGATTCTGGCGGATCATTTACGACCGCAAACCCCAGCCTCCCGGACACCCCGAATTTACGCCGGGCTTGGATCGTGTCACCATCCATGAGGACACCGACGGCGACGGCGCCTTCGATTCCAATAAAACGTTTGTCGAGGGCCTCAATCTCGCGACCAGTGTCGTGACCGATCAAGACGGCGTATGGGTACTCAACCCGCCGTACCTGCTTTACTATCCGGACGCCGACGGAGACGACGTTCCCGATTCCGACCCCATCGTGCATCTGGATGGATTTGGAATTCAAGACACCCACTCCGTCGTAAATTCACTCTGCTGGGGACCCGATGGTTGGCTCTACGGTGCCCAAGGATCCACCGTTACCTCCGATGTTGTCGTCTCCGGCAGTGATGACTCGCCCATCAGTCGAGTGGGCCAACTCATGTGGCGCTATCATCCGGAGCAACGGCGCTATGAGGTATTCGCCGAAGGCGGTGGCAATATCTGGAGCTGCGAAATCGACGGTCAAGGGCGCCTGATCGCGGGCACCAACGACTTCCACGTCGCCTACTTTTATCTCCAAGGAGGATTTTACAAAAAGAACTTCGGGAAACACGGTGCGCTCTCGAATCCTCACGCCTACGATTACTTCATGGGAATCCCGTCACCGGGTCACCGCCGGATCTCCAACGCGGTGGTGCGATACGAAGGAGCAACACTGCCGCCACGCTACCACGATTCACTCATCTATCTCGGCACCCTCCAAGGTCGCGTAGGTGCCCACGATTTGGAACTCGCGGGACTGCACTTCCAAGGCACCCCGATCGACGCCATGCTCGAAGCCGAGGATCGCTGGTTTCGACCGGTGTATTTCGAAACGGGTCCCGATGGTGCGCTCTACATCGCCGACTGGTATGACCAACAGGTAAACCACTACCGAAACCACGAGGGTAATATCAGTAAACTCGATGGTCGGATCTTCCGCCTGCGGGCGAAAGATTCCCGTTCTCTGGGCACGATCGACTTCAATACCATCGGTACCCACGAACTCGTTGATATTCTCAATTATCGCAATCGCTGGTGGCGGGAAACCGCGCGCCAACAATTGCGCCACCGTGAGGATCGCTCCACCGCCGCGCCCCGATTGAATCAGATCCTGCGCACCGAACCCGGCCAGTATGCTCTCGAAGCTTTGTGGGGCCTGAATCTGATCGGCGCTTTCGACCCCGCCGCTTTCGACGTCGCTATCACGCATCGCCACCCCGCCGTGCGCAGATGGGCCATTCGTCTCATTGGCGACGAGGCCAATCCCACTCCCGATCAGGTGGATAAGATCGCCGCGGCTCTCACACTCGAATCCGACCCTGAAGTATTGAGCCAAGCCATTTCCAGCTCCGCGCGTTTTCCGGCTCCGCTTGCATTGCGTCTGCTCACGCTCATCTCGCAGCACGACATCATTCGATCCAGCCCGGATTTCGAACGGGTATTGTGGTGGGCCATCGAACCTTTTTACGCCGCTCACCCCGACCGGGTTCTCGCGTTGTTGACCGAACTCGTCACCGCCCATCCTGACGCTCCTCTTCCGGCGCTGGCGGAATTCGCGATGCGCCGGATGGCCAACGCAGGCACGAAATCAGACCTCCAACGCTGCGCGAAACTGCTGAGTTTTACCGATCATCCGGCTTGGGAATCGCCACTGGTCACCGGGTTCGAAGCCGCCTTCAAGGGACGTTCCATGGCTGGGCTTCCGCCTCGTCTGATAACCGCGCTAGCCAATACCTCTCAGCCGCCGACTTCACTTCTCCTCCGGCTTGATCTGGAGGCCCATCTCGATTCAGCCCTCGCTCTCCTGCAATCACCCGAAATCGAGCTGACCACCAAGACCCAAATTCTGGATGTGCTGAGCGAAACCCCCATCGGGGCTGCTCGCCCGTTACTCCTTTCCCTTCTGGAGGACTCCGATCAGGCACTCCTGCCGGCGGTGCTGGCCACCCTACAGATTTACGATGATCCGCTCATCGCTCGAGCGGTGATCGACCAATTGCCAAGCTGGGAAGGATCCGTTCGAGATGCCGCAGAGGGACTCTTGACCAGCCGATTGGGCTGGAGCCGACTCTGGATCCGATCGATGGATCAAACCGCGGCCGCGCACACCTCCGTCAATGCCGTCGCACAACTTCGTCGGTTCAAGGACCCGGCCGTGACCAACGGACTGGAAAAATGGTTCACCAGCACGACTGTCGCCACGGGCACCTCATTCGACGCGGAGATCGATCGAATCAAATCCGTACTTTCAGTTCCGGGTGGCGATGCCCTGAGAGGATATCGCCACTACCAACAACGCTGCGCAGCTTGCCATACCTTGTTCGATCAAGGTGGTTTGGTCGGGCCCGATCTTACCTCATACCAACGCGATGATTCGGAATCGTTGTTGCTCTCAATCGTTCACCCCAGTGCCGAGATTCGCGCAGGATACGAAATGACCACGATCGAAACCAAGGACGGTCGCAGTTTAACGGGGTTTCTTTCCCGCAACGACGACCAATTGGTAGGCATTCGAACCGTGGGCGGCAATGAAATCGTCTTGCGGCACGAACAAATAACCCAGCTCGAGATGCAGGAAAACTCCTTGATGCCGGAAGGGCTTTTGGCCGGCCTGAACGAGGCAGCATTGCGCGACTTGTTCAACTACCTGCGCAGTCCCCAACCGCTGAGTGTTCCAAACTGAATCCCCTTCGGCGGAAACTTTCATTGGCTTTCATATTGGCGTGGTCGTCTTCGCGGGCTTAAGTTCGTGACCACGCTTACCCCGATTGCTTTCCGACCATGAACACCGCCTCTGATTCCCATCGCCTGACCGAAGAACAAAAAAAATTCTATGAGGAAAACGGCTACCTCCTCGGACTTCCGGCCATCTACACGTCGGAAGAAATGCAGGAGTTCAACCGTGAGTTGCCCCATCTGATGGCGTTGTTGAAGTCCGACGAAGATTCCAAGGACATCCGGGAATGGCACGAGACGAGCACCTACCTCTACGACATCTGCATGAATCCCAAGATCCTCAATTTGGTCGAGGGGGTGCTGGGGCCCAACTTCTATTGCTGGGCGAGCAATTTCTTCATTAAGGACCCTCAGTCCACCTCCACGGTGGGTTGGCACCAAGATGCCTACTACTGGCCCATGGCACCGATGCGATCAGTCACGGTGTGGTTGGCGTTTGACGATGTGGATGAGGTCAACGGCGGCATGAAGCTCATCCCCGGTTCGCACAAAGGAGGCATCATCAACCATCGTCGATCCAAGGAAACCGACTCGGTGCTCACCCTCGAACTCGCCAACGGCACCGATTTCCGCGCCGATGGGGCTGTGCAATGGAATCTGAAAGCCGGCGAGTGCTCTCTTCACGACGACCGCGCCATCCATGGCTCGCCCGCCAACCCGTCCGACCGCCGCCGCGCCGGTCTCACCATTCGCTATTCCGGTACCGAGGTTAAAAACGACATGTCCGTGAACCCGAATTTTAAGATCTACCTGTGCCGCGGCGAAGACACCTATCAGCACAATCCTTACGGTAAACCTCCGACCGTACGCTTCGGCCGCCCCGCGTTCAAACCGGTGAGTATCGAGGAAGCCGGTCAGTCCTGAACGGCGCTTTCCGCTCGTCACCCTCCGGGACAAAATTCTTGTCGCCAATCTACGCCTCTGCGAGCCAAACTGATGGCTCTCCGGCGGATGGATTTTTTTAAGCGCATATTCGACTTTGATGAAATGACGGTTGCTCGAAAAGAGCAGCGTCTCTCCCGGCGGTTCGATATCTCTCCCCTCGCCCCGCTGAGGGGACAACTCCAGATATCGGGTCTCGAATACCCCGTTTCGCTCCGGGATCTTTCCAGCCATGGCGCCGGGGTGCTCATCACCTCTCCCGCCGACATCCATGAAGGCATCTCGTGCCAGATCTCGATCATCGCCAGATCCCTAAATATCCCGCTCAAAGCAAGAATTCATCGACCGAATCGGGAACCATTGCCGGACTGGACCTCACGGCAAACGGCTATGACGAACGACGCTGTCTCGTCCAGTTGCTCGAACCCATCGCTATGGGCGCAACCCTGAAACAGATCGACCCGCAGGCCGTATCTCAACTCGAGTCCGACCTCATCGCCCAGCGCTATTTTTCTTCGGCATCCTCAACCCTGACGGTCTGGAGACGCACCAGCGACGATTCGATTCAAGGCTTTGAATTGCATATGCTGGATTACTACATCCGTAGCACGCCCGAGGCACCGCAAATCAAGATTTACATCGACGAAAATCACGCTGCCTCCAAGTCGGAGGACTTCGGCAGCCTCACCCTCCGACATAATGACGAAGAGGCGCGTGAATTACGTCGTCTTTACAACTGGATCGTACTCCACCTCTCCGACCAGGTACCCGCTGATCTCAACGCGTTCCTCCAACGCTACCGAACCGATTTCGGTAGCGACTGAACCCAAGCTCACTTCAAGCTGACCGCTTGGGTGACACTCGTTCCCACGCTCGCCGCGCGCGCCACGATTTTGGTCGGAGCATCTTGGCCGGCCTTGATGATAAACACGCGACCAGCGGGAGCTCCGGGGGTAAATGTCTTACCATTGGCCCGAACCGTGTAGAGAATCTCTTTCGTCTCCGCGTCAATCAACTGCACCACCGGATCCTCGATATCAAATGAGAGCGATCCAAGTTTCCCCCAAGACGGAGGGTTGTAATTGTCGAATTGAGAGATGGTCAGAGGCCATCCCGGATACTGCTTCGCGCCCGGGCTCGTGATGTCCACGTTCCGTGGCCAGCACTCCATCGTAATTTCGCGCGACTGCGTGTTGAGGCGAATAATGCCATAACCAGCGGAACGCGTGTTGAGCAGTTTCCCCGCCGGTTTTTTTTCAGGATTGGCCGCCGCCAGATTGGTCACCTTATTGGCGAACCCGTCCAGATGGTCACCGGTATAGGCCGGGGCACCCGGCACACGATTGGCGCCTGCTTCCAGCGGCTCCCACCACCGCAGGTAGAGATTGGCAATCGATGGAACGCAGAATGACCAAATCGCATCACGATGTTCATCGATTCCATGTTGAAAAATGGTAGCGAGATGTTGGTCGCCGGCATAGTGAAACGCGAAGCCCTTGCGCAGGGCATCCAGCGCGCGATTACGCCCCGCTTGCGGCCAACCGTTTGAGTCCATGTCGGCATGCAGCCGACCGTTCGCGTCACCATGAATGTGAGCCCCGCCGGCAAAAATGGTCGCTGAAAGCGCTACTTTCATTTCGGCATTCGTCCAATCCTGAGCCCAGCCGTCGAGGAACTTAAGCTGGCGTTCACCCAGAAGCACCGCGCCTTCCACATCGACACTCGCGGGATCGTATTCCGGATTACGGATATGATCAGGACGGGGACCTTGCTTGGGAACGCGTCCGGCGGGACCGGTTTTGAACTTGCGATCTTCGATCACGGCAAAATCCACCCCGCCCCAGTTTAAATTGGTAAACCAAACGCCAATTCCCTGTCCGATCTTATGGGGATCAACGGGGTCCGGCAAATGGCTGGTTTGAGCCCGTTCGACTTCCTGCACGTAGACCCCCGGGCGAGAATATCCACCGTCCGAGGCCCCACTCAGCGTGGAGATCTTGCCACTCTCACCCCACAAGTTGGGTTGCCCGGCATCATGGTCATCCGGCAAACATATAGTGGGACGATCTTTGATGATCTCTCCGAAATCGCGACCAAACTTCAACCAACCCGCGTAGTGTTTGAAGTGATCGTAAACCTGGTCGCCCGAGAAGAAGAGCACGTCCGCATCCACCCGCTTGATGTTGTCGATGATGTCCTGCCGGGAAATATCTCCACCGTGGGCCGGCTGGATCGAATTCCCGGTAAACCCCGCAACAATCAGCTCTTCCTTGTCGACCGGATTGCGACGAATCGTGCCCTCGTAGGTCGCGGCGGAACCGTGACGCACCCGATACCGGCGGGATTTGCTGTCGTCCCAATTCTCAACCTTGAACGGAGCAGTCCACCCCGGCTCGATTGCCGTCGTTTGAGCCACCTGCACCCATTTGCCATCCTGCATCGTTTCCAAGCGCACCGTCCTGGTAGCACCATCCGGAATCGGATAAAGCTGAGCCGTCAGTTTCAGGGTATGATCTGAAACCGTATACAACGCGAAACAGATGATATCCTGAGGAGCGACCTCGGGAATTGATAAAACCACATGGCGTGGATTGTTCTGCGCGACAGTCGCATTGGCGAAGATCGAACTCGAGAGGAGAAGAGTAAGGAAGAACCTAAGGGGCATCACTGAGTGGAATCACTGTCCACCGTCTTGAACAGTCAAAATATATGCCACGGCTGATTAGTTCTCGGCCTCAGCAGGGACCTTTGAATCAGCCGGTGGCACCGACATCGCTTCGTCAGAGCCTCGCCAAAGTAGAAATAGAAATAGTGGCAGCAGGAAATGCGGAGCGCGCAACACACCTTCATGCACGAACTGATCCGCCCCCCAATAATTGAGATCCCACGACATCCCCGCCACCGGTCGAGCGAGCGCCGTGACCAATCCCCACAGGGTCGCATAAAGCGCCGATAATTTCCGAACAGCCGGGATCAGCACTCCGACACACACCACAAAATCCAACGCTCCCGCGATTCTGAGAAACAGATTCGCCGTTTCGTAATCCACCCCCAAGACCAACGAGGTCATCGCGTGAAAATTCCCCGGCGTCGGCAGCCAACCCACCGCATAATAACCGTGCCCGGCAAAGGTCGCTATAAATGCAATGATGGCGACGACCATGGTGGCCCGATGTCGCACCCCCAACGTGAGCGCCACAACCAATAGCGCCGGGCTCAGTATCTGGGAGCCGTGCTCCACAAACATGGGAATCTGATTTTGAGCCGACAGATATTTGGCGTAAGCCAATATCACCAACAGCCCCGTGCCGCCTCCGAGAACCGCCAATTGTAGTTTGGATTCACGCCGCGCGGTGAGGGTCACTCCGGCACCCAGCACAAAGAACCAACCCAACGCTCCCAACCAGAGTTGCACCAGCCCGTCATTGGCTCCCGTCCCCACAAAAAGATCCCAGTCCATTCCCCAGCTTTCGGCCCATGCAAATGTCTCAGCGTTCCACAATAGGATCCCATAAGGCCCTTCCCAATATAACTGAACCCAGGCCCAACCCGCCAGACACAACCCGGCACTCCAGCGCAGGATGCCAATCAGCAAAGTATCGGATCGAATATCAACCATGAGTCGAAGAAGCGAAACAACCCCGGATACAGTCGCAATCCTCTAGCCACTCGACCGGCGGAGAAAATAGATGAAGCCGCCCTACCCTATTGTTTTTCATCAGCATGAATACGGTAGGGCCTGCTTGCCGAGCGCGCCTCCCCTCTCCACGCGCCCCGACTTACCTTAGTCAGTTTCGAACAGGCCGATGAATTGTTTGGGCACGATCGCCGAGGTGCGCGTATTGCGCCGCGTTAAGATTTTCTTCGCCCAAGCTTCAACTTCCTTGAGCGTAATCTCGTCGACCATACCAGCGTGCAACGCCTGCAATTCTTCAACGGACTCCGGTTGTTCCTGGGCCCGCAATAGACTGCGCACCAGATAACCATTATCCTCCCACGCCCGACGGATCTGACTCGAAAGAATCCCCCGTGCGCCGCGGAACTCACCTTCGTCTATTCCTCGGCGGGAAAGCTCGGTCGCGATATCTTCGACCATGCGCGCAATGCGGGTCGCCTCGCTCGAGGCGCAATCCACCGACGCCGTCAACATGCTGAACTCAGGGAATCCGTCATAGGCTTCGAACGACGCCGTCGGACTATAGGCCAACCCCAAATCATTGCGAATCTCGGAGCGGATGTGCAGCTCGAGGATTTTCGCCAGCAGGTAAACCGCCCCTCGGTCACGCGTGGATAGCTCCTCTTCGACTGGCCAGTGCCCCATTACCACGGCAAGATGGTCTTCGCCCACAAATTCGATCCGCTTAAATCCAGGCGGCGCACTTATCTTTACGGGCTTGGGCGTGGTGCGCGGCTTCTTTTCTTCCGCGCGTGGACTCAGTGCACCGAGGGTGCGTTGCACGCCGGCCAACGCATCTTCGATCGAAATATCACCCACAATCGTGACCTCGGTATAACCTTCAGAGAGGGGTTCTTGCAGCCAGCGTTTTACGTCAATGGAGCTCAGCCCCACATAATCCACGAAATTGCCCCAAGTGAATCGCGCATCTCCCTCGAACAGGTAGTCCGTGAGATCCCGCATCCCTTCCCCCATCCCTGATGCGGTCGATGCCCGCGACATGGTAGCCTGCATCTTTTGCGAACGGTGCACATAGGTGCCGAATTTTGGTTTGTAGAGAAACTCTGTGACGACCCCCAGAAACGCGGAGAGATCGTCCGGTTCCGCGACGCCCGTGAAGGTGAAGGCGTCGTGCTCCTTTACCCCAAAATCAAAATTCAGGAACTGGGATCCGATAATCTTACCCATTTCATCCGACATGTAGTGCGTCGTTCCACTGGCAAACAACGTTCTCAGACCAAACTCTTTCAGGGCCGGTTTATTACCCGGCATATCAACCAATCCCGAACCGACGCGAGCCACCGCGTGAACCACCCCGGGTTCAAACGGCGTCGAAACGATATTCACCCGCACGCCGTTTTCCAACCGGTAGAGTTTCGCCCCGATCTCCGGAACCTCCCGCACCAGTTCGTAGTCTCCCGGCTCACCCCAATCCTTAAGTTCAAATCGATGCTCTTCGACGGCCGAAACCTGCAGCTCCTCGACTTCGATTTCCCGGTGCTTTTGCCACTCCGTCAAAATATCGGTCGGCTTTAACTCATCCCCGAGATCGCCGCTGAAGTGCACCACTAAATTATCCAACTGCCACAGCCGACGGAACGTCGCCATCAGCTGATCCCCATCCAAACTCGCCAGCCACGCCAAGCGCCACTGCATCTCCACCGCCGGTCCGACAAAAACCTGATGTTCCACGATGGAGTCCAATAGCATCTGCGAGACTTCATTCGGATCACTTCGCGGAATCAGGTCCGTCATCAACTCCCCCATCCGCTTCATCCGATCCCGGGCAGAGGCAATTTCGTCGGGTTTAAATCCGTAGCGATGCGTCGCGCGGATCAATTCATCGAGCGACTGCAGATGCTTCCGCCACGCCTCGCCCCGCGTTGTCATCATGGCCATCGCCGCCCGATTGCCCACCAATCGTTCCAAGCGGGCCGACCCACCCGGCACATTGGCTAACCCCCGGCTGAGGCGTTCGCTCAGCAGATTCTGCACCAGATTCTCGGCAAAGGCTTCCTCCCGGAGGGCCCGTGAATCCGGTGCCATCGGCGGCGTCGACACCGCACCCACCACAACTTGCACCGCACCTACATTGCTGATGCGGAATGTATCCGCCCGCAGG
This sequence comes from uncultured Opitutaceae bacterium, assembly GCA_965659875.1. Classification (GTDB taxonomy): domain Bacteria; phylum Verrucomicrobiota; class Verrucomicrobiia; order Opitutales; family Opitutaceae; genus Actomonas. The sequence goes on along the minus strand of CBFHXU010000013.1, from coordinate 18,598 downwards.
GACTCACCCTGCGCTAATTCACCGACTTCGCGCTGGGGGATCGGCTCAGTAGGTCGAACCATCGACCCAAAATGCTTCTCCACCAGGGCCGCCATCTCGGTCACATCGATATCACCCGCCCCCACCAGAACCATGAGATCGGGACGGTAGTAGCGCCGGTAAAATCGCTCGAACTGCTCCAAGGTCAGCGCTGCCACACTTTCGTAGGATCCGCCGGGAGAACGTTGCACAAACTTAAGTCCCTCAAAAAGCGCCTCCAACGAATCATATTGTCCCTTGGCGCCAATGTTGTCGCGGCCGCGCAACTCGCTTAGAATAACGCCGCGCTCTTGTTCGATATCCGCCGGTTCAAAGACCACCCCATCGGCGAAGCTGCGAAACAGCGCGAGACCTCGTTCCAACAACGGCATCGTGGCCTCCCGATAATCAAGCGTATAGGCCGTATGATCGAAAGCGGTCACCGCATTGATATCGCTGCCAAATTCGATACCCAACTCTTGGAAAAATACCTCCATTTCATCGACCGGGAAGGACTGATTTCCCCGGAACGCCATGTGCTCCATAAAGTGAGCCAAGCCACCTTCGCCGTCCGCCTCATCCAAGGATCCCGCCAGAACCAGCAGCTGCAAGGTCGCCGCCTCCGGAACGCCATCATGAGGCATCAACGCATAACGGAACCCGTTGTCCAATTGCCCCCACTGCACCGCGGAATGGGGCGACAGATCACTCGTCTCGTGCGCCCACTCCCCTTGGCGCGACCCATTCTGAGCCGACGATCCGAAAGCGGTGCACACGCCGACCATCAGCGCAATAAAACTCCTGGGTTTGGGGAAACGCATCGCCCTCAAAGAATACCATCCTTTCCGTCACGTAAAGCCCCGGACCCAGTTGGTCGGCGGAACCTCCAACCCACCGCAAATTGAGATCGTGCCCGCGGTTCGGACCATTCAATGTGGACCGCTCCTACCCTATCCCCAGATGTCATTCTTCCGATCATTCCTCGCTTCTGTCTCTCGATTTGCCCTCGCGGTTCCATTTATCGCATCACTCGCCTTCGCGGAACCCCCTTCCAAGCCCAATTTCATCTTCTTTCTCGTCGATGACCTCGGCTGGGCGGATTTGGGGATCAACGGCAGCACCTTTCACGAAACGCCCCACATCGACGCCTTGGCCAAATCCGGCATGCGTTTCACCTCGGGCTACGCCGCCGCCTCGATCTGCTCGCCCACCCGCGCCAGCATCATGACCGGCCGTCATCCCGTGCGGGTGAACATCACGGATTGGCTCCCCGGCATGGGACACGATCGCGCCTACAACCCGCGCTTTCTCCATATCGACGACGCCAATGAGATGGCATTGGAAGAAGTCACTATTGCCGAAGTGCTCAAAGAATCGGGCTACAAAACCTTCTTCGCCGGCAAATGGCATCTCGGGTCGGAAGGGTTCCTCCCCACCGATCAGGGCTTCGACATCAACATCGGCGGCCACGATAAGGGTTCACCTCCCGGCGGCTACTACGCGCCTTGGACCAATCCTTACCTCGAGGCGAAATCCGAGAACGAATACCTCACCGAACGCCTTACCGCGGAATCGATCGATTTCCTGAAAACGCAGGATAGCGACGAACCCTTCCTCCTCTACCTCTCCTACTACAACGTGCACACCCCGATTCAGCCCTATAAAAAGCGCGTCGGCCATTATGAGGAAAAGGCAAAAGACATGTTTGCCGGCGAGACTCCCACCATCGCCGAACGCCGCGGCACCTCGCGCGCCCGACAGGACAACCCGGACTACGCCTCCATGGTCGCTGCCGTGGATGACAGTGTCGGCGAGATCCTTGACTCCCTGGCCGATCTCGGCCTCGCGGAAAACACCGTGGTGATCTTCTTTTCTGACAATGGCGGCCTGACTACCCTCGGCGGACGGGTCGCGCCCACCAGCAACCTTCCCCTCCGGTCCAGTAAAGGCTGGCTCTACGAAGGCGGTATCCGCGAGCCCATGATCGTGCGCGCCCCCGGCGTGACCGCTCCCGGATCCGTCAGCGACACGCCCGTCGTCAGCATGGACTTTTTCCCCACCATGCTGGATCTGGCGGGTCTCCCGCGTCGCGGCGACCTGCACGCCGATGGCGAAAGCCTGTTGCCCATCCTACGCGGCGAACAAACCACCCAAACTGATCCCATCGTCTGGCACTACCCCCACTACCACGGGTCCACCTGGACCCCCGGAGCCGCCATCCGCGATGGCGACTGGAAGCTGATCGAGTTCTACGAGTTCGACGAAGTGGAACTCTACCATCTCCGCGAAGATATTGGTGAACAGAACAATCTCGTAGCCTCGCATCCGGCCAAAGCCGCCGAACTCCGCGCCAAGCTCCGCAACTGGCAATCCGTCATGAACGCCCAAATGCCCGAGCCCAACCCCGCCTACGATCCAACCGCCCCCTTTCTGCCTGCCGCGAAGAATTAGTAGCAATCTCCCACGGGAGGGACCGGCTCTGCCCGGTCCGCTTCTGCCTCCCCGCAACCTTCGCGGACGACACGGAGGCTTGTGCGCCTGAGGGGCATCGTCCCTCCCCCAAACTATTCCGCCAGTAATCGGCGGAGGGTTTCGTCGACGAGCTTCGGGTTGGCTTTGCCGCGGGAGGCTTTCATGACAGGTCCCTTCATGGCATTGATGGCACCGTCTTTACCGCCGAGAAATTGCTCCCGTGCTTTCTCGTTGCCGGCAATCGCGTCACGGCACCATTGCTCCAACTCATCGGAGTTGGTGTCGTCCTTGAGTCCCTTGCGTTCGACCACAGTCGTAGGCGATTCACCTGAACTGAAGGTTTCGCCGAAGACTTCGCGCGCGATCTGCTTGGTGATGGTGCCCGCTTCAATAAGGCCGACCAATTCTGCTAAATGGGCCGGAGTCAGTTTTGAATCGGCAAGTTCAATTTGAGCCGCGCTGAGTTCGCGCAAGAGATCATTGGCGATCCAGTTGCCGATGGCTTGGGCCTGCTTCTTTCCCGCCACTTCAACGGCCGATTCGAACCAGTCGCTGAGATCTCGATCGGGGACGAGCACGGACGTGATCGTATACGGCAGATCGTAGTCCGCCATGAACCGGCGCTGTTTATCAAACGGACGCTCGGGGCATTCGTCGGCAATGCGATTCTTCCATACCTCATCAACACGGACCGGCATGAGATCAGGGTCGGGGAAATAGCGGTAATCGTGCGCGTCCTCCTTCGTTCGGAGCGACTGAGATGTGCCGGTGATGCCGTCAAAATCGCGGGTCTCCTGCACGATGGTGCCGCCCTTTTTGAGCACACTCATCTGACGTTTTATCTCATGATTAATGCCATCGCGGACGTAAGAGATGGAGTTGAGATTTTTGAGCTCAACTTTGACGCCCAACTCTTCCTGACCGACCGGGCGAATCGAAATATTGGCATCACAACGCATCTGCCCCTTCTCCATGTCGCAGTCGGAAATCCCGGCGTAGAGCATGGTGGTGCGCAAGGTGGTGAGGTAGGCGTAGGCCTCTTCCGCCGATTGCAGAGCCGGATCCGACACGATTTCCATGAGGGGAGTGCCGGCGCGATTGTAGTCCACCAGCGACTCGTTCGTCCCGTGATTCAATTTACCGACATCCTCCTCCAAGTGAATGCGGGTCAGCGGAATCTTTTTATGCTCACCCATGATATTGCGCGCCTCACCCGGGAGCTCAATTTCGACGTATCCGCCATTGCAGATCGGCTGATCGAATTGGGAGATCTGATAGTTTTTGGGCGAGTCGGGATAAAAATAGTTTTTACGATCCCACTTACAGACATCGGCGATGTCGCAGTGCAGCATGAGCCCGGCTTTGATGATCGCATCGAGGGCCTTCTTGTTCATGACCGGCAACGCACCGGGCAACGCGAGCACCACGGGATCAGTCAGCGTATTTTCATCATGACCATACCCCTGCCCGACGCGGGTGAAAATTTTGGAGGCAGACTTAACCTGCACATGGACCTCAAGTCCGATAACAGCTTCGTAGGAGGGAGAATTTTGAGTCACAGATTTCACAGAGATGGCACAGAGATCACAGAGCGAGGCGCTTCAGCCCGCGCGTCAAAATGGTGGAGCGAAAGTTCATCAAGAGTCCCAGCTGGCTCTTTGAGAATTTAAGATAAGTGAGGACTTGGGCGGTATGCACATCCAGCAGTTGATCGACAGTTTTGAGTTCAACCACCACGGACCCTCCGACCAGAAAATCCAACCGATAGGCATCATCGATCACTAAGTCTTTATATTTAACCGAACAAACGAGCTCCTTCTCGAAAGGGATGTTTCGAAGCGTAAACTCATGCGCCATAGCGCGCTGATAAGCAGACTCCAGCAATCCAGGCCCAAGTTCACGATGCACCTCTATCGCCGCCCCTATAATCTGCTCAGTCAATTCTTTCATCTCTGTGACCTCTGTGTCTCCTCTGTGCCCTCTGTGACAATAATCCGAATCATAGATTCGGCAATCGTTGGTTCCAGTCGTGAGCGGAGTCGTAGGCGTGGGCGATGGCGAGGAGGTCCGCCTCTTGATAGGGTTGGCCGATGAGTTGCAGGCCAATGGGAAGACCGCCTTCGCTGAACCCGGCGGGAATCGAGATACCCGGGAGTCCGGCCAGATTCACACTCACCGTGTAGATATCCTGGAGATACATGGCGAGCGGGTCCGCCGTTTCCCCGATCTTGAAGGCGGGGGTCGGGGTGGTCGGCGTCAGCACGGCGTCAACCTCTTGATAAGCGTTGAGGAAATCCTGCCGGATCAGCGTGCGGACTTTCTGGGCGCGCAGATAATAGGCGTCGTAGTAACCGCTCGAGAGCACGTAGGTGCCGAGAATGATCCGACGTTTTACTTCGTCCCCGAAACCTTCGGCCCGAGACTTGAAGTAGACGTCTTCCACCGTCTTCGCGTCAGCGGACCGGTGGGTATAACGCACCCCATCGTAGCGCGCCAAATTCGACGAAGCTTCCGCGGTCGCGATGATGTAATAGGCGCTCAGGCAATATTCCGTATGCGGGAGCGAGATTTCTTTAATCTCACACCCTTGTTCACGGTAAAATGTGATCGCTTTTTCGACGGCGGCACCGACTTCCGGATCGAGCCCTTCGCCGAAATATTCCTTGGGAATACCAAGTTTCCACGGTCCCTTCTTTTCAGCCAACGCGGCGCGGTAATCCGGAATGGGGGTTTGGTAAGAGGTCGAATCGCGATCATCATGTCCCGCGATTGCACCAAGCATGATCGCGGCGTCTTCCACGGTGCGGGTAAACGAACCGATCTGATCCAGGGACGACGCGTAAGCAGCCAAACCATATCGGGAGACCAAGCCATAAGTCGGCTTCAGTCCGACCACATTACAGAACGCCGCGGGTTGGCGAATAGAACCACCGGTATCGGAGCCGAGCGTGGCGATCGCTTCACCCGCCGCCAGAGCAGCGGCGCTGCCACCGGAACTCCCGCCCGGAACGCGCGACAAGTCATACGGGTTGGCCGTGGTCTTGAATGCCGAATTTTCGGTCGATGAACCCATGGCAAACTCGTCGCAATTGGCCCGACCCCAAAGCACGACTCCCGCGTCCTTCAGCTTGGTCGTCACCGTGGCATCATACGGCGAGATGAAATTCTCCAATATCTTGCTGCCCGCGGTGAGGGGTTGATCTCGGACGGCGATGACGTCCTTCATCGCGATCGGCACGCCATCGAGTGGACCGCGCGACTCGCCCGCAGCGCGCCGTTGGTCGGCAGCGGTGGCTTGCGCCAAGGCATCGGCGGAGTCCGTGGAGATGAACGCGTTCACGCGGTCGTCCACGGCTTGAGTCTGGTCGATCACCGCTTGCGTGACTTCGATGGAGGACACCTGCCCGGACGCCAGTTGGTCGGCAATGTCGGTGAGGTTTTGGAAAGGGAGTGAGGAGGCCATCTGCGTTTACTCCACCACCTTGGGCACTGCGACCATGTTGTCGCGTTGGGAAGGGGCGTTTTGCAGAGCCGCTTTGGCGGTCAAACCGGCCTGGACCACGTCGTCCGCCCATACGTTTTCCACCGCAAAAGCGTGCGCACTGGGTTCGACGCCACTGACGTCGACTTGTTTGAGTTGTTCGATGTGTTTGAGCACTTCGCCCAGCTGCGCGGAATACTCCGCTTTTTCAGCGGGAGTGAGAGCGATGCGGGCAAGTTCCGCGACGCGGTCAATGTTGAGGTCAGGAGAGTCGGCCATTACTAAAAATCGTTTCCTACTGTCGGATTTCGTAACCTTCTTTGACCGCTATCTTTTCCAGTAAGGCGTTGAAGGTTTGGTTCACTTCGTCGTCTTTCAAGGTGCGATCGGCGGCGCGAAACTTGAGGGTGAACGCGAGACTTTTGGCATCTTCCGGCAAACCTTTGCCTTCGTAGACATCAAACAGGTTGATGTCTTCCAACGCGAAGGACTTGGGCGTCACATCACGGGCTGCTTTGGAAAGATCCTTGAGCACGTCACCCGCGGTTGCCGTCTGCGGCACAATCAACGCGATGTCTCGCAATGCCGCGGGCTGGAGCGAGAAGGGTTGGAAGCGTTTGCGTTTGCCCCCACTCTTCAGTCGCTCCGGTAGGATCGCGAACAGTCCCCCCAGAACCTTGCCTTCAATGCCGCGTGCCTTGAGGCCCGCCAGATCGAGCAGGCCGAAGCAGGCTTTCCAGCCGTAACGCATGTCTCCTTGCAAGGTATGTTGGCCTTCCTGCCAGCCGGCGCTGGCCGGACTCTCAGCGGGTAAATGAGGTTGGCGCGACAGGTCCACGCCTGCGTTGTGGGCCAGCGTTTCAATCAACCGTTTGGTTGTATAAAAATCACTCAATTCGCGATCCTTCCACGCGGCTGTGCTATCAGCAGCGATCACAAACCCCACCGCCGCACATTCCACCACACCCTCTTTCTGGGGGATAAATACCCGGCCCGTTTCGAATAAACGAGAGACCGCGTTTCCGCGGGATTGGTTCAGTTTCAGGGTGTCGAGAAGACCGCTGATTAGGGTGGAACGCAGGTGCGATTGATCTTCGACAAACGGATTGTCCAGACCCAGTGGCTCGACCGCTGCTTCCCCCGCCCACATCGCAATTTCAGCGCTCGGACGCAGCGAATAAGTCACGCATTCGTTGAAGTTTTGACCGATGAGGTAAGCTGCCGACCGGCGATTGTATTCCGCCACCGGATCATCATTCGCCAAAAGCCCGGGACCCGTAACGGTCGTCTCGGGAATTTTGGCCGTGCCGTGCACCCGCAGGATTTCTTCCACCAAATCGATGGGGCGATCGAGGTCGTTGCGCCAACTCGGGATGCGCACGGTCCATTCGAGACCGGCTTCACCCTCTTCTTCGCGAACAATCAAGAGATCCAGCGCTTCGAGCGCGCTGCGTTGATCTTCATCGGCGACATCAAAGCCCAAACGGGAGCGCACCCACGAAGGACTGACCGTCACTTCACGTTCCCACGGCACGTCGCTGCCCACACGCAAGGTCGGGCCGCACAAAGTGCCGCCGGCAGTTTCCAGAATGAGGGCAATCGCGCGACTGGTCGCTTCCGGCACCGCGTGCGCATCAATCCCACGTTCGAAACGGTAAGATGAATCAGAACTCAAACCCAGTGCCCGTGAGGTCGCCCGAACTGAAAAACGCCGGAAGACCGCGACTTCGAGCACGAGGTCCGTGGTGGACTCATCGACGCCGGAGTTCTCTCCGCCCATGATTCCGGCCACCACCACGGATTTCTCTGCATCGGCGATGACCAACATGTCCGTGGTAAGTTTGCGCTCTTTTTCATCCAGGGTGGTAAGCGTTTCACCTTCATTGGCACGACGAACGATGATGGAAGGACCGGCCAGTTTCTTGGCATCGAAGGCGTGCATCGGCTGCCCGTATTCGAGCATCACGTAGTTGCCGATATCCACCAGGTTGTTGATGGGACGCACGCCGACGGCGGAGAGGCGTTCCTGCATCCAACTCGGGCTCGGGCCGACCTGCACGCCCGCGATCACCGAGGCGGTATAGAGCGGGCAGTCTTCGTCGTGATCGACCCGCAGGTCCTTGAGCAAATCAGGACGCGCGGTGGCGGCGGCCGCATGATTCACATTCGGGTAAGTCAGTTCCCGACGGAACCACGCCGCGAGTTCACGGGCGACCCCGAGGTGGCTTTGGCAGTCGGGACGATTCGGCGTGATCTCGATGTCGAAGACCACATCCCCATCCGGTAAAGCGTCATTGATCGGCGTGCCGATTTCCGGACGATCTGCGAGGATAAGTAGTCCGGAGTGATCTTCGTCCACCTGCAGTTCCTTACCGGAACACATCATCCCCTCGGAAGCTTCTCCCCGGATTTTGGATGGCTTGATTTTGAAGTCACCCGGCAACACCGCGCCAATCAGAGCGACAGGAACCCGATCACCTACCTGGTAGTTCTGGGCGCCACAAACGATGCGCTTGGTGTCGCCATGGGCTTCACCGACCCCGACGCTACAGATCGAAAGTCGATCGGCATTGGGATGTTGGTCACGGGATTGAATTTCACCGACCACCACGTTCTCCAATTGAGGCGCGCCAGTCGACTCAATGCCCTCGACCTCAAAACCGAGGAAGGTAATCGCTTCAGAAATTTGTTCATCAGAAAGACCCGTCAGATCGACGTAGTCTTGCAGCCAGTTACGGGAAATTTTCATTTTTTGGGAAAAGCTAGGCGAACTGGCGAAGGAAGCGGAGGTCGTTTTGGTAGAAGTAGCGGATGTCATCGATACCATACATCATCATGGCGATGCGCTCGATACCCATGCCGAAGGCGTATCCACTCCAGACCGACGAGTCGTAGCCGACGTCATCAAAGACGGCGGGGTCCACCATTCCACAGCCCATGATCTCGACCCATTCCTTGTTTACCTTGGGGAGATGCTTGGCGGAGAGATCCACTTCAAAACTCGGTTCGGTGTAACCGAAATAATGCGGGCGGAACCGCACCTGGGTGTCGGAACCCAGCAGAGACTTGAGGATGTAATCGAGCAGGGCCTTCAGATCCTTCACCGTGACATTTTTGTCCACGTAGAGACCTTCCAGCTGGTGGAAGTTGGCCGAGTGGGTGGCATCAACGGTGTCGCGCCGATAGACCCGGCCGGGGGAAACGATGCGAATGGGCGGTTCGCCTTTCAACATGGTGCGGATTTGCACCGAGGAAGTGTGGGTGCGGAGAAGATATTTCTCGTTCTCCACCTTTTTCGCAACGTTGCTGAAATTCGCTTTTCCGGGAAAATAGAAGGTATCCTGCGGGTCGCGGGCCGGATGGGTCGCGGGCGTATTCAGCGCGTCGAAACAATAATATTCGGTTTCGACCTCCGGACCTTCCACCACGGTGAAGCCTACTTGCTTGAGGATGGCATTGAGCTCCTCCCGCACGAGGGTGAGCGGATGGCGCGTGCCCGGAGCGGGGTCGGGCGAGGGCAAGGTCGGGTCGACGGCCGGGCCGAGTTGCGCCGCGAGTTCGGCCGCTTCGATGCGAGCCAGGGATTCATCGAGCAGGGCCTGCAAGGCCGTCTTCGTCTCGTTGATGAGTTTGCCCATGGCGGGCCGGTCCTCTTTGGCGACGGTGCCCATCTGCTTCATGAGACCGGTGAGTTCGCCCTTCGGCCCCACCAGGGAGGCCTTAAGCGACTCAAAATTGGGGCGCGATGAAACGGCGGGAAGTTCAGATTTCGCCCGTTCAACGAGGGCGGCGAGTGAGTCTTGCATGATGAAGGCTTAAAAAAAAGAGGACGGTGCCCCGATTAACGGGACCCGTCCTCCGGAAAGAAGGAAACGAGCCCGCCCGGGCTCGCGTTGGGCAAATTTAGGCTTTCGCGGCTGCGGCGGCCTTGGTCTTCAACGCGTCCTGGGCTTGTTGCACAATCGCGTTAAAGGCGACCTCGTCGCGAACGGCGAGATCAGCGAGAACCTTGCGGTCCAATCCGATGTTGGCGGCGTGGATACCTTCGATGAAGCGGGAGTAGCTCATTCCTTGGGCCCGGACAGCCGCGTTGAGGCGGACAATCCAGAGGGCACGAGCGGTGCTCTTCTTTTTGCGACGATCGCGGTAGGCGTATTGCCAAGCATGCTCGACCGCGTCCTTGGCGTAGCGGTAGAGCTTGGATTTGCGGGCGTAATAACCCTTGGCGTGTTTGAGGAGCTTCTTGCGCCGCTTGTTGGCGGCGGGAGCGTTAGTGGCACGAGGCATGTTTTATATATGGTTGGTTTTGGCGCCGTCGGGTCGTCTCGTTAGGATTCACCCGGACAGCGAATTGCGGATTTGCAGCGCTACTTACTTAAGGCCGTGGGGAAGCCCACGCATAAGGTTGGCCGCACGGCCGGGAGCCACTTGCTTGTCCTGAGAGGCACGACGCTTTTGCTTCGAGCTCTTAGTTCCTAACAAGTGACGAAAACCGGGGGTGCGACGCATCAGCTTGCCTTTGGCAGACAATTTGAAGCGCTTGGCGATGGATTTTTTGGTCTTCTGCATGAGGAGAGTTGACGAAAACAGAGTGCCGCCCCCCCCTTGGCAAGGGGATTTTTGGAGAATCGGCGGTGACACGAAATCGAGCCATTTTGAGCGATCAGGTTCAATCGCCCGGGTCCGGCCTTACTCCAATCAAAGCGAGCGATGCCGATGAGCTCTCGGGGTGAAATGAAACAAGTCCGGGCATCTTTCGCGCGTGATAAAGCAAAAGCCGCGCGAAAACAAAGAAGTTGGTTGACAACCCTCGAGGCGGAATGAGCTATTCGCCATTCCATTTTTTGGCTCCCTAGCTCAATGGTAGAGCAGTTGACTCTTAATCAATTGGTTCTCGGTTCGAGTCCGAGGGGGGCTACCAAATCTTTTAGGTCTCCGATTTGTCGCTTCGCCTGCCGACGCGACAAATCATCGTTCTTTCCCGCACTTCCCTCCTTTGAACAACCGCAGTCTCCCTGCAACCGGCTTTCGTTCCCCTCTTCCCAATTTCTGCCGGCGTAGCTCAATGGTAGAGCACCTGTTTTGTAAACAGGCGGTTACAGGTTCGATTCCAGTCGCCGGCTCCATTTCCTCAATCATTCCGTTACTGAGGAACCTCAATGCCCGATGGTGTAATGGTAGCACCGCAGACTCTGACTCTGCTTGTCTAGGTTCGAGCCCTAGTCGGGCAGCCATTTGAGGATATTGCTGAACGATTGTAACACATTTATAGTCGAACGACGTTGACAGAACCAAACGTTATCGAGACCTGTCCTTCCTTAGAATTCTTAACTGTCCGACCGAGACGCTTACCCTTAATCCTAATCTTTCCGCCCCGCACCGCTTTCTCAATAACACATCTCTTTCGATGTACTGGAATAAATACCGATTGCATATAATTGCAACCGATTTCAAGTTGCTAAGCGCTGCTTGATTGGACGAAGTAACTGGCCCCCGTCGCCAAACCCCCAATTTCTTACTAATAACCTCCAACTCTCCTCCTAAATCATAACTAGATAACATGACCTCACTCTCCCTTCCGATCGCTTTCTTGATGGGCCTATCTCCGATGGAGTTCTTCATCCATGGTGGATACATTATGTGGCCAATCATCGTTCTTTCCTTCGTCATCATGACGGTGGTTATCGAACGCGTCATATTCACCATCCGCGAGTCCGCTAACCGCGACCGCGATTCCGTCGAGAAGCTGCTCGAGCGCGTTGAAGCCGGTGACTTCGAAGGTGCCATCAACATTGGCAAGAAGTCCAAAGACTTCCTCGCCCGCATCTTGGTTTACTCCCTCACGCACCGTGACACCTCGATGGCCAACGCCTTCGCTCGCGCCTCCAATCAGGAGATGCAGCGCTACAATCAAGGTATGCCGACCCTCGACACGATCGTTACCGCCGCCCCTTACGTGGGTCTGCTCGGAACGGTTACCGGTATGATGGCAACCTTCGCCGCTCTCGGTGAAGGTGGCGACATCGGTGCCAACGCGGGTGCGATTACCGGTGGTGTGGGTGAAGCTCTTATCGCTACCGCTTGCGGACTCGCGATCGCTATTTTCGGTCTGTTCCCGTTCAATTACATGAACGCCAAGATCGCTCAGGCCAAGCATGACATCTCCGATGCATCCAACGCCCTCGAGCTGATCATGAGCAAATCCGAAAGCAACACCGCGGCCTAACCCGCTTCGCTGCTGTATTTTAACTCTAGCTCACCCATAACATGGCAAGCTCAGGAGGCGGCAAAAACGCCGACGGGACGAAGAAGGCGCGCATTGAGATCATTCCTCTCATTGACGTCATCTTCTTCCTGCTCGCGACTTTTGTGCTCTTTACGCTCTCCTTGAATAAATCGGAAGGTGTCTCGGTCTCACTCCCTGAGACTGGCACGAGTTTTCCTCGCGACCCCGCTGGCACTTACACCATCAGTATCACTGCTGAAGGCACGCTGGCGTGGAACAAGGATCTGATCTCACTCGATGAATTCTTGGACCGGCTCGACGTCGTTTATCAGCAGGAGGGCAAAGAAGCCCAGTTTCTGATCAACGGCGACCAGGCCGCTAACTTCAGCCAGGCCCGCTACGTTCTAGACGAAGTGCGCAAATCTGGCTTCCAAAAGGTAAAAATCGAAACGCGGGTCCTCCAGCAATAATTCGGTCCTCACCTCTAATAATTCTTAAAACCACACGTATACCTTTATTATGGCCGGTGGCAGCAAAACACAAAAACTGACCGAAGATCATCAGAAAGAAGCACGGATTGAGATCATTCCTCTCATTGACGTTATCTTCTTCCTCCTCGCGACGTTCGTTCTCTTTACCCTCTCGCTGAATCGCATTCAGTCCATCGATATCAATCTGCCGCAGGCGGTTCCGCCTCAGCCGCAGGATAATGATGATGACAAGCCGATCACGCTGCAGGTGTCCGACAATGGAAACTACTACTGGAACCAGGAGCACTTGACCACGCTCTCAGAAGTTGAATACCGCCTCGGCAACTACGTCAGTGACGAACCGAACCCTCGGGTGCTCCTCGCCTCTGATGATTTGGCCAAATACGGAGATGTTATTCAAGTTCTCGACGTGGTTCGCAGTGTCGAAGAAGGAAATCCTACGAAAGTCCAAGTATCCTTCGAAACCGTGTATCGTCCCACTGGCCGCTAACTCTAAAGTAACTCTATCATGACCAAAGACTTAATTGTTGGCTTATTGATTTCTGTCACCGTCCATGTCGGCTTTCTCTTCGGCGAGAAAATATTCCCCAAAGAAGAAGTCGTGGCTCAAGTCGTTGAGGAAGAAGAATTCACCATCGAATTGATGGAAATGCCTCCTCTCGAACCCGAACCGGAAGACATCATCGACGTGACGGACGACGCTCCGCCCGAAGAAATCGAATTCGCGCCCCCGATGAACGCGGACGTTCCTTCCGTGGCCTTGGATTCTGCATTCAAACAAAAATTGCAGCCTCCCCCCCCTCCCGGCCTGGATCGCCCCACGGGAGTCATCTCCATCCCCAAGACCAGTGCCTCCCGGGCGATTGGACAGGGAATGAAAGACCTCTTCGATCTCAAGAACTTGGACCAGGCGCCTTCGCCACGATTCCAATCCAAGCCCAACTATCCGTTCGAAATGCGTCGGGCCGGTATCGAAGGCCAGGTATTGGTCGGGTTTATTGTAGATGCCCGCGGCACCGTTCGTGAAGCCTACCCGATCAAATCAAGTCACCGCGAATTTGAATCAGCGGCTGTTCAAGCCGTCTCGAAATGGCGTTTCCGTCCCGGTAAAAAGGGTGGTCGCGCCGTGAATACCCGCATGCAGGTCCCGATCGTGTTCAGCATCACCGATTAATCAGGATTCGAACCCCTTATATCACTCGCCTGCTCCGCGTAGGTGTCATCGCCCTCAGCATCGTCGCTGTCTCCTCGGTAGCTTCATTCGCTCAAAGTGCCCAGGAAGGTCCCAAAAAGGAAATTTCCGATAAGGTATCTGAAGCGCTGACCAAGTTGCAGCCTCTCACCGACGAGAAGAAATGGACCGAGGCGCTGAACCTGATCAACTCGTCGTTAACGAAGGCATTACCTGAGTCTTACGACACGATGGTATTGAGCCAAATTAAGGTTCAGATCCTGCTGACGCTCGAAAAATACCCGGAGGCCATCCCTCCTATGGAGACGTCCATCCGACTGGGCAGCACCTATGATTTCATGGAGAAGAAGCAGTTTCTGGAATTTAATCAGATCCTGTCCCAACTCTATTTCCAGGAAGCCAACGAAATCAAAGGGAGCAGCCCCGCCGAAAAGCTTCAACGCAGCGACTTCCTCTCCAAGGCTTACCGAGCGATCCAAGTCTACCTTCGCGAAAACGAAAATCCGACCGAAGATTCCCTCTCTTACGCCGCCACGATGATCTACACGCAGGCGACGATGGATGACGACAAGACTGATCTTAAACTTCTGAACGAAGCTCGCAGCATCGCGGAACAGGGCATCCTGCTCAGCATCCAGCCTCGCGAAAGTTTCTACGTTCTGATTCTGGCCGCGTTGCAGCAGGACAACAAAAACGTTGAAGCCGCGGAAATCCTCGAACTGTTGGTGGCCCAGAAGCCGACCAATAAACAATATTGGCAGCAATTGCAGGCAACCTACCTCGCACTCGCCAACGATGCGGAAGAAGGTTCTCGCCAAGCTTTGGAGTGGAACATGCGGACCATCGTTACCATCGATCGGGCCCAAAAACTCGGCATTCTGGATGAGTCTCGGGATTACTTCAATCGCGTGGGTATTCTAATGAATATCCAACAGTTTGATCAATCGATCGCCTACCTCGAAGAAGGTCTGAAAATTGGTAAAATCGAAGATACCCAGAAGAACTGGGAATATCTTGCCTCTTCCTACCAGCAGGTGAACAAGGAATTTGAAGCCATCAATGCCCTCAAGACTGCGGCGGGCAAGTTCCCCCAAGAGGGAGAAATCGATTTCCGTATCGCGAATCTCTACTACATTCTCGATAAATTGGATGATGCCTACAAGAGCGGGACCACCGCTCTCCGAAAGGGAAGCCTCAACAATCGAGCCTCCGTGCTGATGTTCGTCGCCTACATGGGCTATGAACTTAGAAAATTTGAAGAGGCACTCCCACTCGCGCAAGAAGCCCAAAAACTAGGAGCGGAACGCGCCGAAGGACTGGTGAACGCCATCAATGCTTCCATCGAGGAGCGCAAAGCCGCCCTCGAAGCCGATATTTAAAAACTAATCCCCTTATTTAAAATGAAGAAAGCTTACTTCCTCGCCCCGGCCATCGCTTTGGCCATCTTCTACTTTTTCTACGCGGATGCCAAAGGGCATTACGAAGCGGAAAAAATTGCTGCCGTGCAGGCCGCCAAAGACAAACTCCGTGCTGAACAACTGCAAGAAGCGGAAAACCGTAAAATAGCCATCGAAGAGGCATTGGCGGAAAACGCTAAGCGCAAAGCCGCCCGCGAAGCCAAAGAAGCCGCCGAACTCGCCAAAAAAGAGGCCCGTCAGGCTGCCGTCGAAGCCCTTGATGTCGCTCGTAGCGAACGCGACAAACTGCGGGACAAAGCCCGCGATCTGGAAGGCAACATCCAGACGATTGAATCTGAAATCGAAAAGGCAAAAGCTGAGAAAGAGCGCTTGGCGAACGAAGCCAATTTCCTCAGCAGCTTCGTGACCGTCGCTCAAAACAACGAAAAGAAGTTCCAAAAGGTTCTGCTCGACATCCAACAAGCCGAAAAAGCTCACGCTGCTGCCCTAGTGGCTGCCGCTGCCGCTGAAACCAAGAAATAATCCTCCGCCCAACCCTACCCTTCAACCATGAATAAATCTTACATCATCGTTCCGTTGATCCTGTTGGGCATCTTCGGATTCCTCTACAAAGAACACTCGGCCGAAATCGCCGAAAAGGATCGCCTTGAAGCCATCGCTGAAGCCGAGGAAGAAGCGAGAGTTGCAGCCGAAAAAGCGGAAGCCGAACGACTCTCCAAAGAAGAAGCCGCCCGCCGCACCGCTGAACGGGAAGCGGCCGAAGCTGCCAAAATTGCCGAGCGCGAAGCCAAGTGGAAAGCCCAAGGCGACGAAATTGCGCAATACACCGCCGAAGCCAATGCGACCGCAGACGAACATCAGAAAAACATCAACGCGTTGGAGCTAAAACTCGCCGGCCTCCGCAAGGATCGTGAGAACGTCAAACAAGAGGTTTATGATGCCATGAAGGGTGTCGAGTCCGCCCGGATCGCCAAACGCAATGCCGAACGCCAGGTTCAGCGCATGGCGCAGATGGTGACTCAAAAGGCTGAAACCAGCGTCTTGGTTAAAAAGCCGATTCTACCCCCACCTCCGCCTAAACGATAACGCGTTAGGTTCTACCTTTCAAAACCCGGTCGATATTCGACCGGGTTTTTTTATGTCATCAGCCGGAAAGTCGCCGGCGGATGACATCGGAGCTACATCCGTCAAGGAATCCCCGACCACTGATTCGACGGATCAACTCGCATCGACGGCCCGATAAGAAGCGATCAATTTGGCTTCCCCTTCGGGTCCATTAACAGAAATTCCGTGCTCCATCCCGACCACGCCGTCGTAGCCGCGATCTTTAAGCCACTGGAAAATATGTCGGTAATTTATCTCACCGGTGGTGGGTTCCTTCCGACCCGGGACATCTCCCACCTGGATGTAGGCAATCTCATCCCAGGCATCGATCATGTTGGTGATAAGACTGCCTTCGGTAATCTGCTGGTGATAGAGATCGTCCAAAATCTTAACCGACGGACTTCCCACCATTTTACAGATGGAGTGCGCCTGCCCCACCCGTTGCAAAAAACACCCCGGGTGATTGATCCTATTCAGTGGCTCCAGCACCGCGACAATCCCATGGGGCTCGAGAATATCCGCACACACCCGGAGCATCTCCACCGTGTTCTGGGTTTGATATTCATCCAACAACCCGTGGTCGATGGAACCCGGTACGATCGTCGTCCAAGTCGCGCCCAACCGTTCCGCAACTTCCACCGCATCGTTCATCGCCGTGGTAAGCATCTCGCGAACCGCTTTGGGGTCACGCTTGCGCTCATCCCGACTCATCCGATGTCCCGCAAATGTAGGGTTTTTGAAATCTGCATATGATACAAACACCCCCATCGTCATCCCCAACTGGGAGAGTAGTTTCCCCATCGCCTCCTGTTCCGCTACCGGACGACGAGGGGCGCGATTGTCTTCCCACGCCGTGAATCCCTGATCGTGGGCGTAGCGAATCTGATCCAAAACATCGTCTCCGGCCGCATGTTTGAAATGACCTGCGTGCGGGCCAAATTTCATGGTGAATTTGTGGGCGGAGCCTCCCTGATGATGAGCGGCTTGGGTGGTAGACGCCATACCGGTTGCGAGTAAAGAAGCGGCAGTGGCGGATTTTAAGAAATCACGACGTTCCATGAGAGAATTTTATATCGAGGTGAGTAAGTGGGGTGAATTAGCGTCTTTGAGGGACGCCTAACCATGGGAAGGCTGACAGGACCTTGCAATCCTCACTACATTTGCCGTCAATTCCTGACCACCCTCTATCCGATACCCCAGATAATTTCATGAAACGTTCCTCCTTCGTTTTCGCTCTCCTGTTGTTTGCTTCCGTTCTGACCGGAACCGTCCTCGCCGAGGATGCAGCTGAAAATACCCCGACCCAGGTTCCCCTCGATCTATTTAATGTGCCCGAAGGTCTCGAGGTGACGGTCTGGGCGCATACCCCACAGTTACGTAACCCGACCAACATGGACATCGACCGCGATGGTCGAATCTGGGTCGCGGAGGGCGTCAACTATCGCCGCCATGCCGGCCGAGACCCACTGGGAGATCGTATCACAGTGGTTGAAGATACCGATGGCGATGGCGTCGCTGACTCGTCTCACACATTCGTGCAGGAACCGATATTGGGTGCCCCTCTGGGAATCGCAGTCATCGACAACCAAATTGTCGTTTCCAACTCGCCGCACTTGATCGTTTACACCGACGTCGACCGCAATCTGCGCTTCGATGCCAATATCGACAAACGGGATATTCTCTTGTCCGGCTTCGATGGCATCAACCACGACCATTCGACCCACGCAGTCACCGTTGGCCCCGATGGCCTCTGGTATTTCAATCAAGGAAACGCCGGGGCGTTCTTTACCGACCGATCGGGCAAAACTTGGCGCTTCGGAAGCGCCTACGATCCCGTCCCCTCGGGTCGCGGCACCCACATCTGGGGGCCTCGCCCCCCCGACTACGCCAGCGCCAAGAGTGATGATGGCCACGTTTACAATGGTGGTGTCGCCATGCGGATGAACCCTGACGGCACCAACGTCGAACCCATCGGGCACGGTTTCCGCAACAGCTACGAGCAAACGGTGACCTCATTCGGAGATGTTTTTCAAAACGACAACGACGATCCCCCTGCATCCCGCACCACCTATCTGCAGGAATACGGTAACCTCGGCTTTTTCTCCCGAGATGGCACCCGTCACTGGACCGCAGATCGACGCCCCGGCCAGGACATTCCCACCGCTGAGTGGCGCCAAGACGACCCCGGCATCATCC